>CAZIFU010000056.1:0-3306 GCA_964539075.1 uncultured Verrucomicrobiota bacterium
GTCATAACTCCTCATCCATCTCCACCACGTTCTTAGTCTCCGCCGACTCCTGCACAAACCGCCGTGTCAGGTGATCTTTGTGGCCGGGCGGCACATCCACGTATTGCTGGGCCTCCCAGAGAAACCAGAGGTTCTTGCTGCCGTCCTGCACCTCGCCATTGCGCTGCGCGTGCAGCACAAATTTCGCGTCGGACTTCAAGTCGAGCGCCGCCTTTTTTTCATTAAATTCCTGCTGCCCGATTGTCTTCAGCTTCAGTGCATCAAACAGTTCACTCATTTGTTTTCCCTTTTTATCGTTGCGCGTGATTTCCACGACATTGTGGCAGTTGTCCGCGATCTGGTGCGCGCCGCTGGCCGAATGCACGTCGCCAAAACCTTCCTCGCGTGAATCGCGCCCCTCTTTCTTCGTCTGGTGAATCACCATGACGATGTGAATCCCCAGTTCCATTGCCAGACTCGCAAAGGCAATCATCGCCTCCGCCTGTTGCTCGTAATCGTTCGCCAAAATCCCCAACCGCATGAAGTTGTCGATCTGCACGAACGTGATCCCCAACCGCCGCCGCGCCCAGCGGATGTCATCCACCAACTGTCGCCATTTGCCGATGCCCACGTGGACGTAATACCAAAGGTTTTTTGCCAACCACCGGTGCGTTGCCTGCGCCTGCTGCAACGCCACCGCCTGGTAAGTCGCTCGCTCGGTGTCCGTCTCGCACTTCTTCAAGGTTCGGTGGTCGAAATACAGCCCGCCAAACGCCTGACGGCATAATTTGTCGTTGGTGTCCTGCCAGGGCATCTCGAAGGAACACACCAGCGCTCGCTCGCCCATGGCCATCGCTTGCACCGTCACGAAATCCAGCATCGTGCTTTTGCCGCAACCCTTGATACCCATCCACAGCGTCATCTCGCTCCGACGCAACCGCAGCGGCATGTCGAACGGCATGGGAATGCCCGATTCCGGTTCGCGCTCGAAAACCCATTTGAGAAAGTCCGCCTCCAAGGCCACGGCGCTGACGACTTTTTCCGGTGAGAAATCTTTGGCGTTGTCCAGCGCGGCCTGCATCGCCGTTGCCGGCACGTCTGCCAGCAAACAATCGTTCGGGTCTTTTCTTCCGTCGGGAAGCGTCACCAGCCGGCACCGGCGCGGCCCGATCTCCGCGATGATGTCCGCCGCCGCGCGCTGGCCGGCCTCGTCGGCGTCCATGCACACAAACACCGTCTCGAACGCCTGCAACCAATCCCAGTTGCGGTCCAGCCATTCACGGTTTGGACTGGGGCGATGCTTGTCCTGCCCCTTCCACTTCGCGCCAAATGGCACGCTCACCGGCAGGATACCCCACGCCGCGCAACCGTAACTGGCCCACGCCACCACGTCCTTTTCTCCTTCGCATAGCACGACGTGCTGACATTTGGCGAACAGCGGGTGCTCCGAGAGTTGCACGCCAAACAGACTTTTCTCCGGCGCTTTGGTCGTCCACTCTTTTTTCTTGCCGCCCGGCCGTTCGAGCAATTCAAACTTTAACCACTCCGGCGCGGGCCTACCCAATGCAACTGCTGGTTTCTCATCGCTCGGCACAGCGTAATACGGAAACACCAGCGCCCATTGCCCGCGCGAATCAAACTCGCGCACGTCAAACGCGGCAAGCGCCGCCGGATCAAGTTTCCGTTTCTCGACCAGGTATTGCCACACCGGCCCGCCTTCCAGCAGTGGCGCGCACTTCGCCCATGTGTCCGCCAACGCCTTCCATGCGGAGTCATTCGGCGCGTCTGCCACGGATGCCGGCGCAGGATGCTGCTTGAACCGCGTCTGATAATCGTCCGCGATGCCGAGAAATTGTTTCGCCTCGACCACCGCCGCCCCAAACTTCGGCAGATTCCGCACCTTCAGCCACAGGTTCAACAGCGACTTGCCGCCTTGATCGCTCGCGAAATCGCGCCAGACACCCAGCTTGCCTGCCAAATTGATTTTCAGCGATGTGCCCGCTTCGCCAGCCAAACTGCCGACCACCCATTCGTTGCCCTCGCGGCGGCCGTTCGGCAGCAGGTGACGGCAAACGTCCTCCACTCGGGCCTGCAACTTCGCCTCGATGTCAGTCCAGTCCATCAGCGTGTCTCCTTTTCCCGCAAGGCAAGAATCGCCCGCAGGCGGGCCACCGTTTTTTCATCACCACCCAAAGCCGCACCGTTGATTGCCGAGCGCACATCCGCGAGCGAATCCGTCCACCACACCTCCGCGTCGCCCTCTTGCCAGCCCGCCGGGCGGCCGTTCGCGCCGCGCGCGGAATTTTTTTTGTCAGAAAACAAGGCCAAGCGGCTCGACAATGCCGCCCGCCAGTCTGTGACCATTGCCTGGCCGAATTTCCACCAGCCGTCGGGGTGCTTCGTCGCTTCCAAGCTGTCGAACGCGGCCTTTACCTGATCGGCGGTGTATCCGCTGCCGTTCTTCTGGAACCACGCGACGGCCTCTTCCAGAGTTGGGGTCATCTGACCGCGGTTGTTGTTGATGCTCCCGTCCTCTCCCCTCGTGTCTTTTCCAGTCACGTCATGTCCTGTCCTGTCGGGGGTCTGCGCAGGGGTCTGTGTAGCTGGCTGCGTGGGCGTCTGCGCAGGTTTTACGTCGCGCTTCCATCGCGCGATCAAGCTGGCGTTATGCTTGTCCCAGTCATGGATCTCGATCCCGTCCTCGCGTTCGTGAATCCAACCGCAGTCGCGAAGTGCCGTGAACAGCTTTCCGCGACGGCTACGTCCGGCGCAGACAACCTCCACGTAATCCGAGTTGGCGCCGCGCCAGAACTGGCCGCGTTTGTTTTGCTGGCAATGCGTCCAGAGTCGCACCAGGAGTTCCAGCGCCACGTCGCCCAGCAGCGATTTCAACTGGATGAACTTCGGGTGGTTCGTAAGGTCAGGTTCAACGATCACGGCGCGTCCTTTTTTTCTGATATGGGCGGTATGCGAAAATCGAGCACGCGTCCGCCGTGCATTCGCGAATGGCCACCACGTCGCAGCCCACGCAATCGAGGCACTGGGCTTTAATTCCGGCGGCCGGGCTTTTTCCGGCGTAAGCGCGGATAAACGGGCTCACCTTGGCTGGAGCGTGCTCGCGTATCCAAGCGATCCGTTTCGCCTGTTTGGGAGTCAGGGAACGCGCATAGGCCGCGTTATTTTTTGAAATTTTTGGCATACCTAAACTCCGGATGATTGCTACCCAAGTAATCCTTTTGCCTTTTTGTTAAAATTTTTCCCCCCGACAAATCCATCGACCACCTCGCGCCACCCGCCATCGCGAGCCCCCCCCCTCCCCCCTCGGCG
>CAZIFU010000057.1:0-87171 GCA_964539075.1 uncultured Verrucomicrobiota bacterium
CGGTGTCGGGCAGCGACCTGTATGCGGGGGGCGGGTTCTCGACGGCGGGCGGCAGCCCGGCCAAACTCGTTGCCAAATGGGACGGGAGCAGTTGGTCGGCGCTGGGTTCGGGGATGAACGAAGAGGTGCGGGCGCTGGCGATTTCGGGCAGCGACTTGTACGCGGGGGGCTGGTTCAGGACGGCGGGCGGCAGCGCGGCCAATTACATCGCCAGATGGGACGGGAGCAGTTGGTCGGCGCTGGGTTCGGGGATGGGCGGTCTTAATCCCCATGTGTATGCGCTGGCGGCGTCGGGCAGCGACGCGTATGCGGGAGGCTATTTCACGGCATCCGGCGGCAGCGCGGCCAATCGGATAGCTAAATGGCACGGGAGCAGTTGGTCGGCGCTGGGTTCGGGGGTGGGCGGTGGCTCTTTCCCCTTTGATACCTCTGTCTGGGCACTGGCGGTTTCGGGCAGCAACGTCTATGCGGGGGGCAATTTCACGACGGCGGACGGCAGCCCAGCCAATTACATTGCCAGATGGAACGGGAACAGTTGGTCGGCGCTGGGCTCGGGGATGAATACCTATGTGCGGGCGCTGGCGGTGTCGGGCAGCGACGTGTACGCGGGGGGCGAATTCACGAATGCCGGCGGCACCGCTGCCAACCGGATTGCCAAATGGGACGGGAACAGTTGGACGGCGCTGGGTTCGGGAATCAACAGCAATGTGATTGCATTGGCGGTGTCAGGTAGTGACGTGTATGCGGGGGGTAAGTTCACGAATGCGGGGGGCATTGCGGCCAACAACATCGCCAAATGGGACGGGAGCAGTTGGTCGGCACTGGGTTCAGGGATGAACGGCCAAGTGTGGGCGCTGGCGGTGTCGGGAAGCGATCTTTATGCGGTAGGCGTGTTCACGACGGCAGGCGGCGGCGCGGCCAATCGGGTCGCCAAATGGAACGGGAGCAGTTGGTCGGCGCTGGGATCGGGCATAAACGGCAATGTGTACGCGCTGGCAGTGTCGGGCAGCGAGCTATATGCGGGGGGCGCGTTCACGACAGCAGGCGGCAAGGTCTCAGCTTACGCCGCAAAAGCGCAAATCGTTTTGCCGGCCAATGTTGTTTCGCCGCTGTTCCTCGACGCCGGCAATTTCGTGGCGCGGTTCGACGGGTCGCCGGGAACGACCTACACCATCGAATACACACCAAACCTCGCGCCGGTGAACTGGCAAAAGGCGACCAACTTCACCGCGCCGAGCACCGATCAGGGTTTGGGCGTGGGCGTGTTTGAGTTCCGGGACAGCACCGCCGCGGCGTCGCACCGGTTCTACCGGGCAGTGTATCCGTCGTATTGACGTGCAGGGCGGCGCGGACTTCGTCTCGCTTGCCCTGGCTGTTTTCCTGCCGCGCGTTGACTCGTTCGCCCCGCTCGCTCGGCCCTGGCGGGCCTTTGCCTACGGCAAATTCCTTTCACCGCTTCCCAAGCGGCTCAAGTCAGCGCATCGGCATCAGCGCCAATCAGCGTTCATCAGCGGTTAGACCAGTGCGCTGAAAACGGCGGCAGTTTCGCCGCGTGGAAAATGGCGCGGAGGCGGCGAGCTTTCGTTCGGACAGCGCCCGCGAACCACACACGATGGCGAGAGCGACCAACGGTGCCAGCGGACGACACCTCTTGTTCATCGTGCCCTTGACGAATCCTTGCCATCCGTCAGCCACTCCAGGTTGAAGCGGGCCAGCGTGAGAAAGGCGTAGCTGGTCGGTTTTTTGTTCGCGGCATCAGTGTCACGACCCCGCTCGTAGAGACAAAGCGCCGTCCCGTCGGACAGAACCGCCAGATCGCTATAGGCGCCGTAGCCCGGCTCCAGGCTTTTGTTCACCGGCCAGGTTTCGCCTTCGTCGTAAGTGAGCTTGATGGAAAGATTCTTCCGGTCGCGGCTGCCGCCGGGCTTGGCTTTGCCGTCGGCGCGTTCGAGATTGTGCGGGTTGGCGAAGAGAATACGGTTCTTTTCGGCGGTGGGTCTGGCAGAGAAGCGAACGATGCTCGCCATGCAAACCGGCTCCAAGAGCGCGCCGTCGAGTTGCGGCTTCGACCACTGGGTCGCCCCGTCGCGGCTGAAGACCACCACGCGCCGGTTTTCCTTCGACTCGGTGCGGACGTTGAGCATCACGCGGCCGTCCGCCAGTTCCACGATCACCGTTTCGTTCGGGTTGACCCATTGTTCCGTGTTCGGCACGGCGATGTCGCCGCGCTGCCAGGTCCCGCCGTGGTCATCGCTGTAAATCACCGAGGTGAAGGACGGACGGTGGGCGCCGCCGCCCGTGCCGAGCGACAACCAGACCGGCACAACCAGCCGGCCGTTCTTCAACTGGATGCCGTGCGCCGGGCCAGTGGCGATGACTTTCCAATCATAAACAGGCCGGAACTTTTCGAACGTGGCGGTGATTTCCACGGGCTTCGACCACGTCGAGCCGTCGTCATCGCTGCGCAGGTGGAAGCAACGCGCGTATTCGAGGCAGAAGAGAAAGTGTACCGTGCCGTCGCGGTCGGCGAAGGCCACAGGGTTGTTGTAGGTCACATCGTGGGGATTGCCGAGCTTCTTCTCCAACGCGACGGGGTTTTTCACATTCGGGCCAGGCACGGCGGCGATCTGCCGGTGTGCGCTCCAGTTTTTTCCACCGTCCGTGGAGCGTCGCAGCAGGATGTCAATCATGTCCCAGTCACTCTTGCCCGTGCGGCGCGCCTCGCAATACGCCAGCACGGTTCCCCTGGCCGTAACGACGATGCCGGGGATGCGATACAGCGCGTAGCCATCCTGACCGGCTTCGAAGAGGTCAACTTTTTCGAGCAAGGGCACGGCAGCGACCGCAGCGGTGACGGCGGCGACGGCCAATACGAAAGCGACGAACAGGAAACTGTTGCGAAGTATTTTCATCAAACTTGTTCGATTGACGGACGCATGGTGCGCCTGGCTACGGCGCACTGACAAGTACAAGCTGCAGGAAACTGAATATCCGCGCCCGTGGTTGACTGGTCCGGCCAAACCGCTAACCTCGCTGGCAATTCAACCGAATAACTCGCGTGGACATCAAGAAAGCCATCATCACCGCGGCGGGAAAAAACCAGCGCACGCTGCCGCTCCAGACGCTGGTGGACCGCGACGGCGCCACCAAGACCGCGCTGGGCATCATCATCGAGGAGGCGTTGCAGGCCGGCATCGAGGAAATCTGCGTCGTGGTCTGTCCGGGCGACCAGGCGGTCTTCAGCACCGCGGCGGGCCAGCACGCGCGGCGGCTGCGGTTCGTTGAGCAGCCGGCCCCGCTGGGCTACGGCCACGCGATTTTTTGCGCCCGCGATTTTTGCGACGGCCAGCCTTCCCTGCTGCTGGTGGGCGACCACCTTTACGTCAGTCGCGGCCCGAAGAATTGCGCACAACAACTGGTGGAAGTCGCCAGCGCCGAGGCTTGCGCGGTTTCCGCCGTGCAAGCCACGCACGAGAGCAAGCTGCCCTACTACGGCACCGTCGGCGGCCGGCCCGTGCCGGGACGCCAGCGCCTTTACCTGGCCGAGAAAGTCATCGAAAAACCGACTCCCACCGAGGCCGAACAAAAACTCAACGTCCCCGGCCTGCGCGCCGGCCATTACCTGTGTTTTTTCGGGATGCACGTCCTGACGCCTGGCGTGATGGAAATCCTGGCCGAACTGGCCGCCCCGGGCGGCGGGCATCTCTCCACGGCGCTCGCGAAGCTGGCCGCGCGCGAACGCTACCTCGCCTGCGAACTGCAAGGCCGCCGTTACGACATCGGCGTCAAATACGGCCTGCTGACCGCCCAACTGGCGCTGGCCCTCGGCGGCCGCGACCGCGATGAAGTGTTGACCGGCCTGGTCGAACTGCTGGCGCATCAGCAGAAATGATCCCCTGCCCCTTTGACGCTCATGTCCGGAAACCTGACGCGCATCATCACCGCCACTGAACCGGCATTGCGCGACCAGCCGCTCGATCCGTTCTGTCGCGCCGCCACGCTCGACGGATTGCTGGAGGAATGCACCGCGTTGGAAACCTTCCGGCGTCAGAGCGAAAACCTTTACGAACGCGTGCGCGCGCTTTTTTTTCTCGCGGCCATCCATCGCTTTCACCTGCCGCTCAAAGCCGGCCTCAACCCGCGCGGCCTGATTCCCTTCAAAGGTTACAGCCACCTGCTGCAACGCCGTTTCGAGGAGGCGATTGATCTGTTCCTCGCCACTCAGCGAAGAGAAGGGCCGAGCGACGCCATTTCCAGCGCGCTGGCGGCGGCGTATTATCGGCTCGCTTTCCAGACCCTTGCCGACCAGGTGCGCCACAGCGTCCGCTCCGTGCGCGGCAACCAATGGATGTTCCGCATGGGCCATCCCGCCGACCAGCCGTTGCGCCTTCGATGCGAACTGCTGGAGCGCAGTGCGGATGGCACGTTCCCCATCCTCCGTGAGCGGACGCCGGTGCGGATGGACCTGACGCACTGCGGCTGGAGCGACATTTTCTTTCTCGGCATGGATTTTCCCGAAGGCGCGCGAGTGCTCAACGTCTCCATTGACCTGAGCGTGCACGGGCGCGATGCGGCGCCCCGACCGCCCGTCGAAGCCTACCTGCGCGTCATCGAAGAACCCGTGCTGCGGCTGACGAGCGTGGACCTCGGCGCGACAACAGATATTACAAATCTCGCGGAGGTTTTTGACTTCGCCCGGGATTATCTTGGCCTGCTGAAAGCCGCCGTCATCGCCTCGGGCCTCGTGCCGCCGGGCGCCGAAGGCTCCGGGCACAGCCTGGCCGAACTGCTCGCGCGCATGGCCGGGCCGGGACGGGGCCTCGAAATCGTCAGCAGCGTGAACAACATCCCCAAAGGCTCGCGCCTGGCGGTGTCCACGAGCCTGCTGGCTGCGCTCATCAGCGTCGGCATGAGGGCCACGGGCCAGGCGGCCTCGCTCACCGGGCCGTTGCAAGAGCATGAGCGGCGGCTGGTGCTCGCGCGCGCCATCCTCGGCGAATGGCTCGGCGGCTCCGGCGGCGGCTGGCAGGATTCCGGCGGGGTCTGGCCGGGGATGAAATTGATCACCGGCGTGCTGGCTGGCGAAGGCGATCCCGAATCGGGCATCAGCCGCGGACGGCTCATGCCGCAACATCGCATCCTCGATCATGCCGACGCTTCGCCGGAGATACGCCGTAAACTCCAGGAAAGCCTCGTGCTCGTCCACGGCGGCATGGCCCAGAACGTCGGACCCATTTTGGAAATGGTCACCGAGAAATATCTGCTCCGCTCCGAGGCCGAATGGCAGGGCCGACGGCAGGCGCTGGGCATCCTGGAGGAAATCCTCGCCGCGCTGCGCGCCAACGATGTCCGCGCGATTGGCGCCGCCACGACGCGCAATTTCCTCCAGCCCATCCAGACCATCATTCCCTGGGCCAGCACGTATTACACGGAAACGCTCCTCGAACAAGTGCGCGCCGCTTTCGCCGAACAGTTCTGGGGCTTCTGGATGCTGGGCGGCATGTCGGGCGGCGGGATGGGATTTATTTTCGCGCCGGAGAAAAAATCCGCCGCTCAACAGCGGTTGCAGGAAATCATGTCCGCCGCCAAACACGAACTGCAACACGCCCTGCCCTTCGCGATGGAGCCGGTCGTCTATGATTTCGCCATCAACGAAAACGGCACGCTCGCCGATCTGCTCGAGGGCGAGGCGGGCCTGATGCCGCCCGGCTATTACACGTTGATCGTGCCGCCGCTGGTGCGCCAGGAGTGGGGCGCGCTCTCGCCGCTGCGCCGCGCCGAACTCGACAAGTTCGGCGGCGCCTGCCGCGCCCGGCCGGAGCTGCGCGGCATGGTGCAAACGTTGTTCGACCAGCTTCTGCCACGGGCCAGGACCGAGGCACCGGGCGAACAAACCCTTGCCGCGCTGCTCGTCGAAAACGGTTTCGACCGCGCCCAACACGAGGAAATCCGCGCCGACCTCAAGGACGCGCGCATCGGCCTCGCGCAGAATCGCCTCCCGCCCAACGCCGCCATCGAAGACGTCCGTCCCGAAGACGTGGCGGACTTCACGTTGCTCGAAGTCGCCGCGTCTCGTCAGGGCGCGGCACCCGACCCGTCATCCGCCCTGTCACCACCGCAGCTACAGGAACTCCGTGACCTTGGCCTGAACGCGCTCCAGAACGGCGAGCTTGCGGTGATCACGCTCGCCGGTGGCGCGGGCAGCCGCTGGACGCAGGGCGCCGGCGTCGTCAAGGCGTTGCATCCCTTCTGCAAGCTCGCCGGGCGGCACCGCACGTTCATCGAGACGCATCTGGCCAAGAGCCGCCGGGTTTCCCGCCAGGTCGGGGCGTGGTTGCCACACATCTTCACCACGAGCTATCTCACGCACGAGCCGACGAAGGCATTTCTGGCGCGGGAAAAAAACTACGGCTACGAAGGCCCGTTGTTCCTGTCGCCGGGCCAATCCATCGGCCTGCGCCTGGTGCCGATGATTCGCGACCTGCGCTTCGCCTGGGAGGAAATGCCCCAGCAACTGCTCGACGAACAGGCGCAGAAAGTCCGCGACAGCCTGCGCTCGGCGCTGGTGCGCTGGGCGCTGCAGGCCGGCGAAGGGAGCGATTACACGGACAACGTGCCGCTGCAATGTCTGCACCCCACGGGGCACTGGTTCGAAGTTCCCCATCTGCTTCGCAACGGCGTGCTCGCCCGGCTGGTCGCGGAGCGCCCGCAGTTGAACTACCTGATGCTGCATAATATTGACACGTTAGGTGCCGGCGTGGACCCCGCGCTGCTGGGACTGCACCTGCGCGAACGGGCCTGCCTGACTTACGAAGTCATCCCGCGGCGGATCGAGGACCGGGGCGGCGGCCTGGCGCGGGTCAACGGTCGGCTGCGCCTGGTCGAGGCGCTGGCGATGTCGCGCGAAGAGGACGAATTCAAGCTGTCCTGCTACAGTTCCGGGACCACCTGGATTGACATTGACCGGCTGCTGGCCGTTTTCCATCTGACCCGCGGCGACCTGGCCAGCGCGGAGAAAATCGCCGCCGCCGTGCGCTCGCTCGCCGCCCGGATGCCGACCTACGTCACGCTCAAAGAAGTCAAAAAACGCTGGGGCCACGGGCAGGAGGACATTTTCCCCGTCGCCCAGTTTGAAAAATTATGGGGCGACATGACGGCGCTGCCGGAAGTGGACAGCCGGTTCGTGGTGGTGCCGCGGCTGCGCGGCCAACAGCTCAAGGACCAGGCGCAGCTCGACGGCTGGCTGCGCGACGGCTCGGCGGCGCACGTCGAGTCGTTGTGCGAGTGGCGGTGAGACAGGTGGAAATTGATTTCGCGCTCGAACCGCGCTATAAGTCTCTCGGCAACCAATGAAAGCAGTCTACACAATCAAGGAACGCCAGCCACTGGTTGATCCGTGGTGGCGCAAGGCCCGTATCGCGGCGCGGCTGCTCACGAAGCGCGAAGCCGGCCTGGCTTGGTCGGCCCGCGACCGCCGGCTTGCCCGGCAGCTCGCCGGGGACCCAGGCGTCACAAACCGTCTAATTGACCAAGCCGTCCAATCGCTTAACGCACGGAGGAAGTATGGGCCTGGAATCCTGGGCTGGTTCAATTGATCTCCACACCCCCGCAGGGACTCTCTTGCGGAAGCTCATCGCGCTCCTGCCCCACGGGCAGCAGCTCACCATCACCGTCTTTGGCTCTGCGCCGTTGCAAATTCAGGTGGCCCCCATGCTCACCAGCGCCGACGTGGATTTGTTCTGCGATTGGGAGGAGATGAACGACCTCGTGCATCGTCATGGACTGGGCACGGGGCAGACGCAATTTTATGTTCAAGTCGGCAGCGAGCTGAACTTCCGCACCAGCCCCAAATGGCGCGACCGGGCACAAAGCGTGCGGGTCGGGAACTGCACGCTGCGTTTCCCGCACCCGATTGACATCCTCATCGCGAAGCTGAATCGGCTCGATGAAAAGGACCTCCGGGCCTTCGAGACGGTAATCCGCCGCACCGGGCACCCGACCGAGACGGAACTTATTCACGAGTTGCAAGAAGCCGTGGACCTGTTCCGCCCCAGCTTCGATGAGGAGCAAGGCCACGACATGGCCAACAACTGCCGCCGCCTCTGGCCGCTGATCTACGGGCGCGAAATGGACCCGCGCAAAGAAATCATCGCCCCGGCTCTCGCCACAAGAAAAGCGGGCTACGGCGAACCGACGCGCGACTACAAACAGGAACTGCGCGAAGCCTTCAAGGTGTGACCGGCCGGCGCCGGACGTCGTGGAGGCGCCGCAGGGGGAAGGTCAATTGCCCGGCCGGTTAGCTCGGCGTGGCCTGAGCGACACCGCTTCCTGGCTGTGTGACTGTGCGTGTTGCTCACGCTCGTCCAAAGCGGCCCTGGCGGGGAACGGCTGGCCGCCCAACTCGACATAGACTTTCTCCACCTGCGCTGCGAGCGAGCGGCCAATGTAACGCGCGATCCGCTCCTGCTTCTGCATCGCGGACTTGATGGCGTCCACTGCCGCCTGCACCTCGGCGGGTTTCCTGCCGGCATTCACGAGTATTTTTACCTCCTTGCGCAGCTCGACAAAAAAAGTCTGCTGGTCTTCCAGGATTTCCGCCGTCCCCGTCGGACCGTGGCCGGGGCAAACCGTTTTTGCGCCCAACTTTTTCGCGGCTTCAAGGGTTTTGATCCATTCGCCCGTGTCGCCGTCCGCAACGAAGTTGTGGGGGCCGTTGACGCACGCGTCGCCGGTGAACAGGATTTTTTCCCTGGGCAGCCACGCGAAACCGTCGCCGTGGGTGTGCGCCACGCCGAAATGAAGCAGTTCCACGCGATGTTTTCCATCGTCGAAAATCAGGTCCTTGTTATAGAGCAGCGTGGGCGGCTTGAGCCGGCTGGCGGCCACGTCCGGACGCTTTTTCGCCGTGTCTTCCCAGCGGCCGGGCTGATTGCCGAAATAGCCGGTCTCATACTTTTTCATTTCCTCGAGCACGCCGGCGTGAGCCACCGGCGTCGCGCCCTGCTCGACCCAGAATTGATTGCCGTAGGCATGATCGCCGTGGTGGTGCGTGTTGAAGGCGAAGCGCACCGGCTTGCCGGTGGCCGCCTTGAGCTTGGGCAGAATCTCCTGCGCGCCGGACGGGAAATTGGCATCAATGACCAGCACGTAATCTTCAAACACAATCCAGCCATTGTTGCAGTGCCCGTGTCCGGTCAGGTCGCCCTCGTGGAAATAAACGTCCGGCGCGATGGACTCCACCTTGTTCACTTCGGCCAGGCACCAGGCCGCCGCGAGCAGAATAGCCGCGATGGAAAGCCGCAGCGTTGTTTTGGGAAAGGAGGTCATGGCCGGATATTCGGGAAAATAGTCATCCCGGTCAAACCAGAAAAACCCGGCTGGCCAACCCGGCCGCGTGCAGTAGCGTCAGCCCAAACGGACCAAATGCTCTTCGGTATGCAAACAGGCCAGCAGTTGCTTCACTGTTTGGGTTTGTCCCGGCAAAACAAACTCGGGCGCGATTTCATTCAGCGGCTCCAGGACGAAGCGCCGTTGATGCGCGCGCGGATGCGGCAGGAGAAGGGAGGGTGTGACGCGTGTTTGGTCGCCAAAGGCAATCAAGTCCAGATCCAGCGGGCGCGGTTCATTGACAATTTTCCGGGGCGACCGGCCAAACTCTGTTTCCAACGTCTGAAGTTTTGCCAGCAAGGTCTCCGGCGTTTCCCCGGCGCGGTGCACCAGCCCGACCACGGCGTTGACGAACATCGGCGAACCGGGCGGGCAATTCACCGGTGCGCTTTGCCAAGGCGACGAGCGCAGCAACGGGGAGTCGGTGAAGGCCTGCAATCGTTCCATCGCGCGCAGAATGTTTTGCCTGGAGTCGTCGAGATTTGATCCGAGGGCGATGATGACGAATGCCGGATGCGGAGTGCGGAGTGCGTAATCTTCAGCGTGACGTCCGGGTGGGTTCATTCCGCATTCCCCACTCCACATTCCGCATTCACTTCAGCCCCAGCACATCCTGCATGTCGTAAAGGCCGGGCTTTTGTTTCACGACCCACAGGGCGGCGCGCAGGGCGCCGCTGGCGAACGTTTCACGGTTCGAAGCCTTGTGGGCCAGCTCCAGTCGCTCGCCGTTGGCCGCGAAAATGACCGTGTGATCGCCCACCACATCGCCACCGCGCAAGGAGTGCATGCCGATTTCCTCGTCGGTTCGCTCGCCCACAATCCCCTCACGGCCGTGCCGGACCACTTGCTTCAACTGCTGTTTGCGTACGTCCGCCAGGATCTCCGCCAGCGTCGTCGCGGTGCCACTGGGCGCGTCCTTCTTCAAGCGATGATGCATCTCGACCACTTCGAGGTCGTAACCGGCGCCCAGAATTTCCGTCGCTTTGCGCGTGAGCCAGAAGAGCGTGTTGACGCCGGTCGAATAATTCGACGACCAAACGATTGGGATTTGGGATTTGCGATTTACGATTTGCGATTTTTCGGCGTCCGTGTGGCCCGTGGTGCCGATGAGCAGGGCCTTGTTGTGTTGAGCGCACAATGCCGCCACGTCCGGCGTGGCGCTGTGGAAGCTGAAATCCACGACGACATCGCCACTCGCGATGACCGCGGCGAGGCTGTCGCCCAGATCAATTTGGCCGGCCACTTGCACGTCCGGCAGGCGCGCGGCGCAGGCCAGGAGTGTCTGCCCCATGCGGCCCTTGGCGCCCGTAATGATGATTCTGGTCATGGTTTATGATTCTGAGTTCGGTGGGGCGAGACTCCGGCGAGCCAATTTAATCCGTGCCCAACACGGCTCGACGGAGTCTCGCCCCACCTAATGAAACCACTTCCAACCATAAACTTTGACTCTTTGCGTTAAACAAATTCACTTCAAAACCCCACAAGTCCTCATCGTCGCCCGCAGCACTTCGCGGTTCTTCGCACCCATCGGCACGAGCGGCAGACGGTATTCTTCCTTGATCCGTCCCAGCATCGCCAGCGCCGCCTTCACGGGAACGGGATTGGTCTCGATGAACAAATCCTTGAACAGTGGATAAAATCTGCCGTGCAACCGAAGGGCCGCAGCGGTTTTGCCGGCGGCGAAGGCCCGCACCATTTGCGCCACTTCGCGCGGGATGACGTTGGACGCCACGCTGACGACGCCTTGCGCGCCCGCCGCCATGAACGGCAGCGTCAGCGAATCGTCCCCGCTCAGGATCGTAAACCGCGCTCCGAGCGCAGCGCGCAACTGGCTGACGCGGTCGGGATTGCCGCCCGCCTCCTTGAGGCCGACGATATTTTTGCACGCCGCGGCGAGCCGCTTCACCGTGTCCACGCCAATTTCCACGCCACACCGGCCGGGAATGCTGTAGAGCACGATGGGCAGGCGCGTCGCCCGGGCCACCGCGCGGAAGTGCTGGAACAACCCTTCCTGCGACGGCTTGTTGTAGTAAGGCGCCACTTGCAGCGAGCCGTCCGCGCCGTCCTCCTCGGCCGCCTGCGTCAGGTAGATGGCTTCGGCGGTGGAGTTGGCGCCGGTGCCGGCCAGCACCTGGATTTTGCCGGCGGCAAATTCCACCGTCCGTTCGATGACGCGGATGTGTTCTTCGTAATTGAGCGTGGGCGATTCGCCGGTCGTGCCCACCGGCGCCACACCTTCGACGCCCGCGCGGATTTGCGCCTGCACCAGGCGCATCAGGGCGGCTTCATCCACCTGGCCGTTCTTAAACGGGGTGACGAGGGCGGTGTAGGTCCCGGTGAACATGAGTCAGCGCGTCAATGCGGCGCATAAAATCGGATAAATCCCGCGGTTTGGCCAGACCTTTTTCCAATGTCGAATGACGAATGACGAAGGAATGACCAGGCCCGAAGCCCAAAAGTGTCGGCTCAGGTTTCGTCATTGATCATTTGGTATTCCTTGGCCATTCGTCATTGGTCATTAGTCATTTCGCTTTTCGTCACACGCTTGTCTCGAACATCTCCAGCGACAACGTCCCCTCCCCCACCCTCGTCACCGGGCCGGTCATCAACACCTCGAAGTCGTCATTCAGTTCGATCGCGAGCTGGCCGCCCGGCATGTGGACGGTGATGTGGTCATCGCACAGGCCGAGCTTGCGCGCGACGGCCGCCGCCGCGCTGCTGCTGCTGCCGCTGGCCAGCGTGTAACCGGCGCCGCGCTCCCAGATTTCGATCCGGATATTTCTCCGGTCGAGCACTTTCATGAACTGCACGTTGGTGCGCTTGGGGAAATTGGGGTGGACCTCCAGGTGCGGCCCGAATTGCCGCGCCAGTTCCGCGCTGACTTCGGGCAGCGGCAGCACGCAATGCGGGTTGCCAATCGTCGCCGCGCAATACGTGAATGTCTCCCCGCCCGCGACGATCTTCTCGTTGATGACCTCGCGGCGCGGGCCGGCGACCGGAATCGCATCGCTCCAGAAACTCACCCGGCCCATCTCCACGCGCACCGTCCGGCCGCCGGGCAGCACCGTTGCCTTCACGTGGCCGCCGGGCGTCTCGATGGAAAACTCCTCGTCGCCGACGCGCTTCTGGTCCCAGAGATAGCGGGAAAAAATGCGCAGGCCATTGCCACTTTTCCCGGCTTCGCTACCGTCGGGATTGAAGATGCGCAGACCGAAGCGCGATTGTTGCGACGGCAGCGGCCCGAAGAGGATGCCGTCGGAGCCGATGCCGAAATGGCGGTGGCAGATGATCTTGATTTGCGCGACGGTGAACGGGCCGGGAAAATCCCACGGGTCAATGACGAGGTAATCGTTGCCCAGCGCGTGGTATTTGTAAAATTTCATCGTTCGCTCGAGTAGAGGCGAGCGAGGCTAACAAAGCGGCGGGGAAAAACAAGCGGGGAGACCCAAAGCGGGCTGGCGCAGCGCGGCGTGTGTGGCTCAAGCCTGCCGGCCCAGGACATCACGGTAGTGGTCCTCCAAACAATCCGGGCAAATGGTGGACGACACCGTTGCCTCCAAATGCGGCGGAATGGCTGTCCCTTTCGGGAGCCAGACCCCGGAATTATCGCGGACCCGCTTGCAGCAGTAACAAACCGATAGCAGCCCCTGCAGCACGCGAAGATCCTCTTGCAACGCCCGTTGCTGCGCCCCGCTCCGCCCCACCAGCCAGGCCGTCCCCAGCAGCACGCCCCACTGGATGCACGCGTTGATCCACTCGATGGCGGTTTTCTCCTCCGATTCCTGCCATAACGAATGCACGAACCAAAGGCGAACCAGCGGCATGCCCACAGCCAGCACACAACCGAATCCGCATCCATGCCGCCAGGCGGCCAGCGCGACCGCGACCACATAAACAATCGGAAATCGAATGGACGGCCCCGAAACAAAATCCAAACCGAGCAACGCCACGGCGAGAACGACAACGGTTGCGGGATGAGACCACAGTTTCTTATACCCGGTGAGGTTCATGCGCGTTGACGGACTCGATCGGACGCGCCGATATTGCGGCATCGCCGCCCCGAAGGCAAGCATTGCGGAGGCCGGGGAATATTCCAGCATCTTCCCAATTTTTGGTCACGTCCAATGACCTCTTAATTACCAGCCATCCAGATCGTCGCGTGCCACTCGACCCCCAATGAATATCAAACATTCAACATTGAACCTCCCGCATCGAAGTTTTCATGCGTCGGTCAGTCCGACATTCGATGTTGGATGTTGGATGTTGGATGTTGGATGTTTTGGCATAAAAATCATTGTGGGACTCGCGTAGCTCGTCCCTCCGGGGTCCGACAAAACGCTTTACAGTCGCGGCCCATTCCGCAAATGATGCCATGTGATTGTCAGCCCGTCTGATGTCCATCGGATCGGCGAAACGCTGCTCCAACAAGAATTCGGTTTTCGTTCCGCGCTCGATCTGGGCGCGGCCGTCCAGCGTTCCCAAAATTACCTGCTCAGCCTGCAAAAACCCGAGGGCTACTGGGTCGGCGAGTTGATGGTGGACTCGACGCTGGTCACCGACACGCTGGCCTACCATCACTGGAACGGCAAGGTGGACGAGGAATGGCAGCGCAAGGCCGTCAATCACATCCTTGCGATGCAGTTGCCCGACGGCGGCTGGAACATCTACTACGGCGGCCCCGCCGACGTGAACGCCACCATCAAGGCGTATCTCGCCCTCAAGCTGGCCGGCCTGCCGGTGACCGACCCGCGGATGCTCAAGGCGCGCGAAATGGCCCGCAGCCTCGGCGGCGTGCCGCGCATGAACACCTTCTCCAAGCTCTACCTCGCCCTGCTCGGCCTTTACCCGTGGGATTTTGTGCCAACGATTCCCTGCGAGGTCATCCTGATCGGCAAATGGTTTTACGTGAATTTCAACGAGATGAGCAACTGGAGCCGCTCGATGCTCGTGCCCCTCTCGATCATCAACCATTTCAAGCCGACCCGCCGGCTCGACCACGGCGTCACGCTCGATGAACTTTACCCCGAAGGCTTCCACGAGCGCGACCTGGCGCTGCCGCCCGACCCGAAAAGTTACACCTGGCGCAATTTCTTCCTCTGGCTCGACAAACTGCACAAGCTGGCGGAATGGTTCGCGCAACACCACATTCATCCCTTCCGCAAAATGGCGCTCAAGCGCGCCGAGGAATGGATGCTCCAACGCTTCGAGGGCACCGACGGCCTGGCCGCCATCTTCCCGGCGATGCTCAACGCGCTCATCGCCCTCAAGGCGCTGGGTTATCCCGACGACCACCCGCAGGTCCGCCGCGCCGAGCATGAGTTGAAGAAGCTCGAACACGAAACCGCCGACAGCGTGCGCATCGAGCCGTGTTTCTCGCCGGTCTGGGATACGGCCATCGTCGCCGTCGCGCTGGTCGAGTCGGGCGTGCCGGCCGGGCATCCCGCGCTCCAGCGGGCATGCGAATGGCTCATGAGCCGGGAAGTCCGCTTCCGCGGCGACTGGCACTACAAAAACCCGGCGAAGGTCGAGCCGAGCGGGTGGGTGTTTGAATTTGAAAACAAGTGGAACCCGGACGTGGACGACACGGCGATGGTGTTGCTGGCGTTGCGCAAGATTCCCACCGACCATCCGCAACAACGCGACGAATGTTTTCAGCGCGGGCTGAACTGGATGATGACCTTCCAGTGCAAGGACGGCGGCTGGGCCTCGTTCGACAAGGACTGCACGAAGGGCATTCTGGAAAAGGTCCCCTTTGCCGACCACAACGCCATGCTCGATCCGGAATGCGCCGACATCACCGCGCGCATCCTGGAATTGCTCGGCTATGAAAACCATCCGCTCGACCATCCGCAGGTGAAAAAGGCGGTCCAGTTTGTGCGCGAGCATCAGGAAGAAGACGGCTCGTGGTATGGCCGTTGGGGCGTGAATTACATTTACGGCACGTGGCAGGTGCTGCGCGGGATGCACGCGCTGGGCCTGGACATGAACGAGCCGTGGTTGCAAAAAGGCGGGGCGTGGCTGGAAAGCGTGCAGCACGAGGACGGCGGCTGGGGCGAACGGTGCAACACCTACGACGACCCCGTCTTCAAAGGCCAGGGGCCAAACACCGCGTCGCAGACCGCCTGGGCCGTGATGGGCTTGTGCGCGTTTGATGAACCGTATCGGCCGAGCCTCGTGCGCGGGGTGAAGTATTTGATGCGAACCCAAAACCCGGACGGCTCGTGGTCCGAAGAGGAAACTACGGGCACCGGTTTCCCGCGGGTCTTCTACCTGAAGTACGATATGTATCGGAACAGTTGGCCGTTGCTGGCGCTGGCCACCTACCGCAATCTGCTCGAACGCGCCATCGCCCGGCCCCCTGCCCAGATCAACGGCGCACTGCGCAATGGTGTGATGAACGGCAGCCGGGTGAGGTAAGGTCGCGAGGCTCTGCCGGCGTCGGCACTTCACCCGTTCCATGAACCGTCCTCACTCCGCAAGGTCTTGGACTGCGCCAGCCCTCTGGCGCTTTCGGGACTCCCGCGGCTTCCGACAGCGGCAGAGGACTGCCGCACTCCAAGACGCTGGCGCGCCGACGAGTCCCCTTGCCGGTTCGGGGACTCAATTCGCGAGGCTTGGCCCGAGGAGTCTTTTCCAATGAGCCAAACCGTTCGTATTTTGGTTTGTTTCGCCACCCGGGAGGAAGCCCGGCCGTTGCGGCCGCTTGCCCGCGTTCTCGGTGACGTTACGATTGTAGTGACGGGAATGGGCCGGCAAAACGCGGAGAAAGCGTTGTCGGCCGCGTTGGCTGCCGCTCCTGTGGATTGGGTTTTGAGTTGTGGTTTTGCCGGCGGGCTGGACCCGGCATTAGAGCTTGGAACGGTCGTTTTCGGGGGGGCTGAAGATCCGGCGTTGATCGCCGAGTTGCAGCACCTCGGCGCCAAGGCCGTCCGATTTCATTGCGCCGACCGCGTGGCCGTCAGCGCCGGGGAAAAGGCCGCGTTGCGGCAATCCTCCAGCGCCGACGCGGTCGAGATGGAATCGGAAGCGATTCAAAAGGTCTGCCGCGCGAAAAAAATCCCCTGCGCGATCCTCCGGGTGATTTCCGACACCGCCGATGAAGACCTGCCGCTGGATTTCAACCGTCTGCTCACGGCCGAAAAGAATTTGCATCCCGGCAAGCTGGCCCTGGCGCTGATAAGATCGCCGGGGAAAATCCCCCGGCTCTGGAAGTTTGGCCGCCAGGTGAAGGACGCCGGCCGCCGGCTCGCCACCGTGATTGCCAGCGTCATTCTTGCGCTGCGGGCGCCGGCACCGTGACGGAGGAATGAGGGCGCGCGGGCCTGGCCTTTTCACTCCAGGTGATGAACGCCGCGCCAAACATGATCATCACGACGCCGCACCAGCGACACATCTTCCTTGAGAATAAAACGGGCCGCCAGCGTGGTGAGGACAAAACCCAACGAGGTCAGCGGCCAGATGAAACTGACGTCGGCCCGCGACATCAGCACGAGAATGCCGGCAAAAAAAATGGCTTCGAACAGCACGCCGAGCAGAAGATTCGGATTGGCGGCGCCGGACTTGATAACCCGAAGGGTCGGGGCGGCGGCCAGCGGCTCCCTTTGGCCCAGTTCCTTCAGGCCTTTGTTCAGAAATACCAGGCCGGGGATCGCGGACGGCGCCAGCGTCGAGTGGCCGCAGACCAGCCCCAGATGCAGCCCGACGCCGAGCCGTGGGTGCGCGCGCGCCAGCTCGACGGCCTCGTCGAAGGCGCGGCCGTTGACCATCAGGCTGGCAGAGGTCAGAATTCCTTCGCGATGCGCTTGCAGGACCGCCTGGTTGATGGCGTGGGAGCAGCCGAAGCCGTCGGCGTTGACGATCAGCCGGCGGGGAAACTCAGTGGATGCCATGCTTGCTCGCGCTCCGGACCCAATTCCTGACCTCGCACTCAATTATCAGCTCTGTGCGCAAAAGGCTGAGGTAAAAGCCGGATCATGATTAGGATCATGATTAAGATTAAGATTCCAAAGAAGGCTCAGGGCGTGCCATAATTCGGGATCATGGCGCCGGAAGCAAAGCGGTACCAGGTGCGCAGGATCAGGAGCAGCTTGGAGCATTTGCCCAACCGCGTGGGTGTCGGTCCAAAAACGTTGAATTGCCGCTGCTCCAGTTTGCGCAACAGGCGCCAATAGACCGACCCCATCAATTCGGCCGCCACCATCGCGCGGCGATCGGCTTCAGGCAACGACTGGCGGGCCTGCTGGTAAAAACCGCGGGCGCGTTCGGCCACGGCGCCGGCCAGCGCGCGGAAGGGTGGGGAATATTCCAGGCGGAGAATTTCCTCCTCGCGCACGCCGTGCCGCTGGAGTTCGTCGAGCGGCAGATAAATGCGCCCGCGTTCCGCGTCAGCCCGCACGTCGCGGAGAATGTTGGTTAATTGCAGCGCCTTGCCCAGGTGGATGGCGTAGTCGCGGCAGGCGGGGTCCTGGTAGCCGAAGATTTCGATGCTTAACAAGCCCACCACCGAGGCGACGCGGTAGCAGTATTGTTCCAGCGCGGCGAAGGTGTCGTAACGTTTGATATCGAGGTCCATTTCCACGCCGCGGATCACCTCGTCGAAATACTCAAAGGGCAAACGGTGGCGGAGAATGACGGGCTGCAACTCCTGGTTGACGTGGAACTGCGGGCGGCCGTTCTGGCAGGCGGCGCGGATGTCCTCGCGCCAGGCGGCCAGGCGCGCGCGGCGTTCCCCGGCGGGCCGGGATTCCTCGTCGGCCACATCATCCACTTCGCGGCAGAAGGCGTAGAGGGCGGACATGCCGTCGCGTTTGGCCCGGGGCAACATCACGAAGGCCAGCGCGAGATTGGAGGCGCTGTTGCGGGTGATGGTCCGGCTCTCTTGCATCGCTCAGGAGGTCAACTGGTCGGGGCCGTCGGAAGCCTCCCGCTGGCCGTCGTCAAAGGTGCGAACGGGCGGCAACCCGCCGGTCTCCGCCAGGGTGGGATTGCGTTTGCGAAATTGTGCCTTGCGCCGGCGGCGGTGACGCTGCCCCTCCGGCGAACTGCTCTCCGGTCTGAGACCGGGCTGCGGCAGAAGAAAATTAGGAAGATGCCGGCGTTCGGAATGGTGGCGCTTGTGGCGGCGGAAATATTTGGCCCAGACGAAAAAGACCAGCGCCACCACGATGCTGGCGCCCAGAATCAGCAACATGTCCAGCCAGTAACGGCCCACCTCCGCCTTGGGCATATGCAACTCCTGGATGAGATCGAGCTCGGTCATATCGTCACTCTGGTGTCAGCGGTTTTTTCGCCTCCGGACCGGTGGTGGCATCCGGCAGCGGTTCTTCCTCCAGGTCGCCTTCGAGGTTGATATTCAATCGTTGCATGCGATAGCGCAGGGCGTGGCGGCTGATTTTCAACTGGTCCGCCGTCCGGTTCAAGCTGAAACGGTTTTGCTCGAGGATGCGGTTGATGAAGCCGCGCTCATAATGGGCCATGGCTTCGTCGAGGGGAAGATTCAACGTCTCCGGCGGCTCGGCGCTGCGGCGCAAGCGGGTTTCGACCTGAAAATCCGGCAGGCTTTCGGGCTGGATTTCGTCCCGGCTTTCCAGGATGACCGCCCGTTCGATGACATTGCGCAACTCGCGCACGTTGCCTGGCCAATGGTGCGTCAGCAGTTTCTGCTGCGCCACGCGCGCCAGCCGTTTGATCCGCTTGTTCATGGCCGGGTTGAACTGCTTCAAAAAGTAATCCGTCAACAGCAACACGTCGTCACCGCGGTCGCGCAACGGCGGCGGGCACATTTGCACGACGTTCAGCCGGTGGAACAGGTCCTCGCGGAAATTATTCTCGCGGATGGCCTCGACGATGTCGCGGTTGGTGGCAGCGACCACGCGCACGTCCACCTTCAATTCCTCGTTGCCGCCCACCCGCGTGAAGCTGCCATCTTCCAGAAAGCGGAGCAGCTTGGCCTGCAAGGAGCGGCTCATGTCGCCGATTTCATCCAGAAAAATGGTTCCCGCGTGGGCCTCTTCGACCCGGCCCGGCTTTTGTTTCAACGCGCCGGTGAACGCGCCTTTTTCGTGGCCGAACAATTCGCTTTCCAGCAACGTTTCAGGAATGGCGGCGCAATTGAGCCGCACGTAATTGTGTTTCCGGCGCTGACTCACACTGTGCAACGCTCCGGCGACGAGTTCTTTGCCCGTCCCGCTTTCGCCCAGGATCAACACGGTGGCGTCGGTGGGGGCCACCGTCTGGATCAAGCGGCGCAGTTCGCGCATTTTGGGCGAATCGCCGATGATCTGTTCGAGGCGGCTGGGTTCGGTGGACTTGGCGCGCAAGGCGGCGTTTTCCTGCAGCAAGCGATATCGCTCGGCGCAGCGGGCGACCGCGTGGAGCAATTCCTCCGGGGCGAAGGGCTTGGCCAGGTAATCAATCGCGCCGCCTTTGATGGCTTCGACGGCGAGTTTGGGCGTGGCAAAGGCGGTGATCATCAGCACCGGCAGGTTCGGCCACTGGCTCCGCGTCTTCGCCAGAAATTCATAACCGCTCATGCCGCCCAGACGGGCGTCGGTGATGACCATGAAATGTTCCTCCAGACCGAGAAGTTTGAGGGCCTTCTCGGCGGATTCGGCCGAGTGCACGGCGTAACCCTCCCGTTCCATCACCGACTCCAGCGAGAGCCGCATGTTTTTCTCGTCATCAACGATCAGCAGCGGAGGCAGGGCGGCGCTCATTTGACGGATTTCATGACGGATTTCATCACGGTTTTGGTGGGCAATTCTAATATGAACCGCGCGCCCTTTCCAAGCTCTGATTCCAGCCGCACCGTGCCGCCGTAAAGTTCGACGTTGTGTTTGACGATGGTCAGGCCCAAGCCGGTGCCTTTGGCCTTGGTGGTATGGTACGGCTCGAAAATGATTTTCCGGCGATCCGGCGCCACCCCCGGCCCGTCGTCGGTGATGGTGAAGAGGACCGCCGCAGGGTTCGTCTTGTGGGCGGAGATTTGAATGTGGCCGGAGGCGTTGACGGCCTCGCGCGCATTTTGCAGCAGATTGACCAGGATTTCGGAGAGATGGTTGCGTTGCATGACCAGCCGGGGCAGGCCGGCGGCGATGTCCTGGCTGAGGTGGACATCGAACTTCACGCCGGCAGGAAACACCTGCTGGATGGCCTGGTCAATGGCTTCGGCCACGTCCACCCGCTCCACCTTGCCTTCGGCCAACTGGGCATAGCCCATGACCTGGGTGAGGATGCGGTCCGACCGGTCCACTTCCTCGCGAATGATCTGGATTTGCCGGGCGCTGGCGGCGTTCTCCTTGCCGGCGGCGCTTTGCAGGTTGAACGCCGCGTTGTTGATGATAGCGAGCGGATTTTTGAGTTGATGGGCGATTTCGGCGGCCAGCCGCCCGGCCGCCTGCAACTGGTCCTGGCGCGCCAGGTATTCGCGCGTTTCCTCCTGGATCCGCATGCTGCGATCAAACAACACCTGCACGCCGTAACAACAAGCCGTCATCAGCAACAACACAAAGATGCGGAGCAAAAACGGCTCGGTCACGTTGCCCGGCGCCGCCATTTCCAGCGAGAACAGCGAACGCACATTGAGCGTCGCCGTGTCCAGGTTGATGATCGCCACATCCAACAGCCCGGCGAACACATAACAACCGCAGACGGAAAGGTTGAGTGCGATTTGCAGCGTGGCCACCGGCACGCTCACGGCGTTACGGATGATCAGCCCCAGGAACAGCCAGTAGAGCACGCTGTCGAAACCGCCGGTGACCAGCGTCAGCAACGCCAGGAACAGCCCGTCAATCAGGCTCACCGTAAACACCACCCAGCGCATCAACCCCCAGGAGATTTGCCGGAACAGGATGAGCAGGATGGACGCGCCGGCGTTGATCAGGATGTAGCCCACCAGAAACCAGCGGGTCGATTCCAGGACGACTTCCGGCACGCTCACCACTTCCGTCAGCCAGGCGGAAAAAAAAAGGTAATAGATCAGGACGAGAATCACCCCCGCCCGCACCGGCAAGCCAATGTTGCGCTCCATGGATTGGACGCGCTCGATCTGCTGGCTGGAATCCGAGGTTTCCGCCGCCAGCAACGCCGGCAGATTTTTGAGGCTCGACCAATGCAACGGGTTCATGCCGGGCTGAAACAATTTCGCTCGCCGCCGCCCCTCACACCAGCTCCCGCGCGCGCGCGGCGATTTTCTCCACGTCCCACAAACGCCCAAGCCCCTCATACCCGCATGAGAGCAGCCCCTCCTCCGGGCCGATGAATTCCATCCCGCGCTCTTTCAAGGTGGCGACGTTCTGCTGCGTCGCCGGATGGTGCCACATTTTTCCGTTCATGGCCGGGGCGATCAGCACTTTGGCCTTCGGATTCAACGCCAGCGCAATACACGTCAACGCGTCGTCGGCCAGGCCGTGGGCCATTTTCGCGAGGACATTGGCCGTGGCGGGCGCCACCAGGAACAGGTCCGCTTCATCGGCGAGTTGAATGTGCGTCGGCTTCCAGCCTTCCTCCTCGTCGTACAAATCCGTCACCACCGGATGGCGGGAAAGGGTCTTGAAGGGCAGCGGCGTGATGAAGCGTTGCGCGTCGGCTGTCAGGACAACGTGCACGTCGCAACCGGCCTTGGTCAGCCGGCTCGTCAGGTCCGCCGCCTTGTAGGCCGCGATGGAACCCGTCACGCCCAGGACGATGTTCCGCCCCGCTTTCGGTTTTGGACTTTGGACTTTGAACTTTGTACTCATAGCTCCGGCGGTTGGGACCGGCTGGTGCGGGACTTCTCCGCCGTCAGAATGGCCCGCATCGCCGCCAGGTCCTCCGCGATGGACTGGCTGATGATGAGATAATCGAAGTTTCTCCATTGCGCAATCTCCTGCCGCGCCACACTCATCCGCTTCTGGATCGCCGCCGGGGAATCCAGCCCGCGTTTCTTCAGCCGCTTCTCCAGCACCGCCAGCGACGGCGGTGTCAGAAAGACCGTCACCAGCGCCGCCTTCAATCCAGCCTCCTGCTCCGCCTGCGCGCGAATGGCGGCGGCGCCCTGCACGTCAATGGTCAGCAGCACGTCTTTGTTCTGGCGCAGCTTGCCGAGCACTTCGGATTTGAGCGTCCCGTAGCTGTTGCCATAGACCGTGGCGTGTTCGAGGAAATTGCCCGCCTGCACCCGCTTGAGAAACGTGGTCGCGTCCAGAAAATAATAATCCACCCCGTCGCGTTCCCCCTCACGCGGCGCGCGCGTCGTGCAGGTGATGGCGCGCGCCATATCGGGGCAGGCGGCCAGCAACTGGTGGCACAGCGTGGTCTTGCCGCCGCCCGACGGGGCGGTGAGCACAATCAACAGCGGATGCTCCAAAGGGTCACCCATGGTTACTCGACGTTCTGCGCCTGCTCGCGAAATTTTTCCAGCTCGGTTTTGAGCGTCACGACTTCGCGCGCAATCAGGCTGTCGTTGGCCTTGGCGCCGACGGTGTTGATCTCGCGGTTCATTTCCTGCGCCAGGAAATCCAGCGTGCGGCCCACCGGCTCGCCCGACTGCGCGCAGTCCTCGAACTGCTGGAAATGGCTTTGCAGCCGGGCCAGTTCCTCGGAAATGTCCGAACGATCGGCGAACAGGACCACTTCCTTGAGCAACCGTTCGTCGTGCAAGTCGAGCGCTTCAAGACCGGCGGTTTTGATCCGTTGAAAAAGTTGCTCGCGATAGCGCGCCTGCACCAGCGGCGCCTGTTTCTGCACGCTGGCGGCGGCTTTGCGCATCATCCGGATGCGGGCGGCCAGGTCCTTCGCCAGATGGTCCCCTTCCCGCTCGCGCATTTTGACCAGGGTGTTGAGCGCCTGCTGCAGCGCCTTGTCCACCGACGGCCAGAAATCTTCCGCGTCGCCCGTGTCTTCGTCGGTTTGCAGCACGCCGGGAGAGCGGGCCAGCAAGTCGAGCGAGAGGGCGCCCGTCAGTTTGAGTTCTTTCGCCAGCTTGCCCAGCTCGCGCGCATAAGCCCGGGCCAGCGACCGGTTCAAGCGCACCCGCCCCGCCAGGCGGTCCTCGCCGGCGTGCAACGTCACCCGCACCGTCACGCGCCCGCGCGAGACTCGCCGGTGAATGGCTTCGCGGATTTGCGCTTCGAGCACGTCGAGGTCCGGCGGCAGATTCACCGCGATCTCGCCTTGCTTGCGGTTGACGGAACTGACCTCGACCGTGATTTTGAAGCCAGCCTGGGCGCATTCGCCGCGCCCGTAGCCCGTCATTGATTTCATTCGTGGAAGGAATATGCGGAAAGCCGCCACGGCAGGCGAACTAAATTTTCCTGGATCGCCGCAGAAATGAAGGCGGAGCGTGCAGCGGCAACGGTCAATGGTTCGGAGTTCCCGCTGCAGCCGTAACTATACGATTGAAGTTGCCCCTCTCCCCAACCCTGCCCATGAACCGTTCGTACCACCGCATGGTCTTGGAGTGCGCCAGTCCTCTGGCGCTTTGGAAGTCGTGGGTTGTCGAAAGCGCCAGAGGACTGGCGCAGTCCAAGACGCTGACGCGATTAAGTTCGGTTTTCGCCGGTTCAGGGGCGCAAATCGCGAACTTTGGTCCGTGGACTCTCTCCCCGTCGGACGGGGAGAGGGAGAAGCCCTCCGAGATCTGTTGTTGGTCACCAAACGGCGACTGTCCGCGATTCGTGGGGAATATTTCCCTCTCCCCATCCGATGGGGAGAGGGACAGGGAGAGGGGCCGGTTCAACTGCCTAGTTACGGCTTCAGCCTGGTTGCGTCGGGTAGCAGCCTGAAGGTTGGAGTTCAGGCTTTAGCCTGTCTGGGAGGTGCGCAGCCCCGCCATCGCGGGACTGAAATCCAAACAGATTTTAAGAAAGCCCCGGCAACTTGCCGGTGCTGTCGCCCACGCGCTCGGCGGCGACGCCCATCCGCTCCAGCATCGAGAGGTAAAGATTGGTCATTGGCAACCGGTCGTTCAGCTTCAGGTGGCGCCCGGGCTTGATCGTGCCCCCGCCCCGGCCCGCCAGCAAAATGGGCAGTTCATCATGGCGATGCCGGTTGCCGTCGCTGATGCCACCACCGTAAACAATCATGCAATGATCCAGCAACGTGCCCCCGCCTTCCGGCGTGGCTTTCAGTTTTTTCAGGAAATAGGCGAATTGCTCCACGTGAAAACGGTTGATCTTCGCGATCTTTTCCTTCTTCTCCGGGTCGTTGCCGTGATGGGAAAGATTGTGGTGGCCGTCGGGCACGCCCAACTCCGGATAACTGCGGTTGCTGCCGTCGTGCGCCATCAAAAAAGTCGCGATGCGCGTGGTGTCGGTCTGGAACCCCAGCGCCATCAGGTCATACATCAGGCGGACGTGCTGCGCGAACTCCGCCGGAACACCCGTGGGCTTGTCGAAGTCCGGCAGGGTCGCGGCGAACTTCTCGGCCTGCTCGATGCGCTGCTCCATCTCGCGGATGGCGGCGAGGTACTCGTCAAGCTTGCGGCGGTCGGTGGCGCCAAGACTGGCCTTCAAGCGATTGGCGTCTTCGAGCGCAAAATCCAGGATGCTCTTCTGATAACGCTCGCGGTGCGACTGGCTTTCCTCGGCTTCGCTCTTGTTGCCGTTGCCAAAGAGCCGCTCGAACACCTGACGCGGGTCTGTTTCCGGCGGCATGGGCGTCGAGGCCGTCTTCCAGGAAAAGTTGAACTGGTAGGCGCAACTGTAACCGGAATCGCACGAGCCGGTCTGACGCCCGCGGTCGCAACTCAATTCCAGCGACGGCAGCCGCGTCCGCCTACCGGCCACTGCGGCGGCGATCTGGTCCACGGAGACGCCGATGCGGATGTCTGCGCCGGCGGTTTTGCGCGCCTGGCAGCCGGTGAGGAATGTGGCGTTCGCGCGGGCATGATCGCCGGCGCCGTCGCCGTTGGACCGGGCCTTGTCGTGGGCCAGGCCGCTGATGACCATGAAATCTTTTTGCACCGGCTTGAGCGGCTCCAGAGTGGCGGGCAATTGGAATTTGGCCCCGACGGCCTCGGGGGTCCAATGCTCCATGATGACGCCATTGGGGATATAGACAAACGCCATGCGATTGGGGAACGCCTTGGCGGCAGCACCGGCGCCGGCAGCCAGCGCCTTGAGCGACGGGACCATCGCGTCGAGCATGGGCAGGGCGATGGTGGTGCCGAGTCCCCGCAAAAAGGTCCGGCGCGGTATTTGCCAGGTTTTGTGCATATTCCGTTTAATAGACGCTCGACCCAATGCGCATCTTCAACGAAAGACGGTGATTACGCCTGCAAGGTAACAATCGGCGGGGAGAAAGCAACCGCGAAGTCAGAACGCCTGGGGCGTAGAAAGTTTAACTGGCGAGGACACCCCGGCTTCATACCCTTGAAAGTTTTCACACAGGCTCGCGCGGTGTTACGCGGCGACGGTTCAATTCCGTCGCGGAATAGCGATTGTAACCACATAATCGGCTGAACCGTTCGGCGAGTCACAAAGGTAGAGGTCGAAACCGTCTGCCGTTCGTTCGAGCGCGGTTATATCACGCCCTTTGCGTTTCACGATCCACGCTCTGGTCAAATCCAATCGGCCGCTGAAATCGCGCCAGACGGAAGGTGTGCGGTCCAAGTTGGTCCAAGGTTCGCCGTCAAAGGTGACATCCGTCGGTGGCGACCATTTCTTGTGTTCATAACGCACAGTGCGGCTGGTGAAAATGATCCGTCCGCTTCCATCTACCTTGGCAGTTATGCGAAGCAATTTCAGATATGCATCGGATGAATCTTCGGATGTCGTTGCGATTTTGCCTATGTTCGACTTGGTAGCCGCATCAGTTTTCTTAGAGGTGATGCAGCCACACAAGCTGAAACAAACTACCAAGACCAAACCGAGTTTTAGTATTTTCATGGCATATCCTTTCCATTTGCGTTTTTGATTTTTGGGCATGTGATAGTCATCAGGCGCTGCCGGCTAACGGACGAAAGTTAGGCCACTCAGTTCTGTGGCCCTAATAGTTTACTTCTTTTGCGGTGGGAGCAGTCTATGCCCCTGTGGCTGTCGAGCAAGCGTTGTTTTGGGCAGGAATGAGGCCGCCAGCCCCGTCAGGGGCAAAATGTTTATAGTGCCACCGTCAACCATCCTCCCCAGCTCCGTCAGGAGCGGCATGGACACGCCAGAACCTGTGATGCCGCCCCGCTGGGGCTTGGGTTTTTTCGTCCGCGCGACTCTATAAATATGCCGCTCCTGACGGAGCTTAAAACCCGCAGGCGACCGGGCGTGCCAATCCTCACATTCACCAAAGCCGAATTTTGAAAACCGGATCCAGCACGTCAAATCTCCAGGAGCGCGTGTTCTTCCTCTCCCCACGACGCAGGAGTGGGGAGAGGATCGAGGAGAGGGGCCAGCCCCAAATACAAACGCGCCTCCTCTCCCCGCCCCTCTCCTCCATCCGATGGAGGAGAGGGAGTGTCTCTGGTTGCGGCTTGGCCGCGTTAAGCCTTTGCCCCTCGGCTTCCTGGCGTTGAAGGTCGTAGTGGGACTGCGTAGCTCGTCCCTCCGAATTCAAGCAGTTTCCCGTTCAAAATGCCTGTTGACTTGTGCGGCTTGTTTGCTAGTTTCACCCCTCCTTAATTCAGGATTTGATGAAAACATTTTTACCGAAAATCAAACTGGACGAGCGCAAATGGCATGTGATTGATGCCGACGGCGCCATCCTCGGCCGCCTTGCCGTGCAGATCGCCGATATTTTGCGTGGTAAAAACAAGCCGGTCTTCACGCCGCACCTGGACGCCGGTGATTTCGTGGTGGTGGTCAACGCCGAAAAAGTGGTGCTCACCGGCAAAAAGGAAACTGAAAAGCTGTTGATGACCTATTCGGGCTGGAAAGGCGGCGAGAAATTCACCTCCGTCGCCCAGATTCGCGCGAAGCACCCGGAAAAACTCATCTCCCACGCCGTGCACGGCATGGTGCCCAAAAACCGCCTGGGCCGCGTGCTGTTGACCAAACTGAAAGTTTACAAAGGCCCGGACCATCCGCACGCCGCGCAACAGCCTGCCGTCCTCAAGGCCGAGAACTGACCAGTTTTAACGATTTAACGATTCAACTCATTTAACGCCTCATCTCTCAACCCGTCACATGGCAGAACCCAAAGCTCCCGAATTCCTCGGCACCGGCCGGCGCAAAACCGCCGTCGCCCGCGTGCGGCTCGCGCCGGGCAACGGCAAAATCACGGTCAACGGCCGCGCGTTCGAACATTATTTCGTCACCGAAACGCTCCGGGGCGTTGTCACCCAGCCGCTGGCGCTCACCGAGACGGCGGCCCGGTTCGACGTGCGGGTGAATGTCGAAGGCGGCGGTCCCTCCGGCCAGGCCGGCGCGGTGCGGCACGGCATCTCGCGCGCGCTGCTCAAGGTGGACGCGAACCTGCGGCCCGCCCTCAAGGCGCAAGGGTTGTTGACCCGCGACCCGCGCATGAGGGAGCGCAAGAAATACGGCCAGCCGGGCGCCCGGAAACGTTTCCAGTACAGCAAGCGTTGATCGAGTCCAGTTTTCACGCCCCGCTGGCTCCGACCGGCGGGGCTTTTTGTTTTGGAACAGGCCGTTTCTCGAATCCGACTTTTGGTTTGGTCAATGCAAAATGAAACACGCAACATCAACCCCTCACCCTGACCCTCTCCCCATCGGATGGGGAGAGGGAAGGCGCGCGGCCCTTGAGCCTCAGGCTTGCGCGTGCGGCCTGCGCGGAGATTCCCTACCCATGAAACGTTCGTACCACCGCAAGGTCTTGGAGTGCGCCAGTCCTCTGGCGCTTTCGACAACCCACGACTTCCAAAGCGCCAGAGGACTGGCGCAGTCCAAGACGCTGACGCGATTAAGTTCGGTTTTCGCCGGTTCAGGGGCGCAAACCGCGAACTTTGGTTCGTGGACCCTCTCCCCTCATCCGATGAGGGGAGAGGGTCAGGGTGAGGGGTGTTTCCGCGCAGTCCATCGCTTAACGACATGACAGCACCCGAAATCCAGGTCGAGGATTTGAATTGTCTTTTCCTGGTTTCTTGAGTTCCTAATTGAACCATGCAATCGCAACCCGTCAACGTGGCCATCGTCGGCGCTTCCGGCTATTCCGGCGAAGAACTGGTGCGCCTGCTCCTGGCGCATCCGCACGCGCAACTGGCCGCCGTCACCTCGCGCCAATTCGCCGGCCAGATGCTCGCGCAGGTGTTCCCCAAATTCGCCCACCAGCCGCGCGCCAAAACGCTGCGCTTCAGCGAACCGAACGCCGAACTGCTCGCGCGCCAGGCGCAGGCCGTTTTCCTGGCGTTGCCGCACGGTGTGGCCGCGGAGTTCGCCGTGCCCCTGCTCCAACTGGGCTGCCAGGTCATTGATTTGAGCGCTGATTTCCGGCTCAAAAGCGCCGCCACCTACAAGGAGTTCTACGCGCACGATCATCCCGCGCCGGAACTGCTGGCGAAATCCGTTTATGGTTTGCCGGAAATTTACCGCGCGGAAATCCGAAAGGCGTCGCTGGTCGCGTCGCCCGGCTGTTATCCCACGAGCATTTTGCTGCCGGTCCTCCCCTTGTTGCGCGCGGGCCTGGTCAAGCCCAGTGGGATCATCGCCGATTCGCTCAGCGGCATCAGCGGCGCGGGCCGGAAGGTCGAGGCCGACTTTCTCTTCGTGGAATGCAATGAAAGCGTCCGGCCTTACGGCGTGCCACGGCACCGGCATTTGTCGGAGATCGAACAGGAACTTTCCCTCGCAACCAAGATACCCGTGACGATCCAATTCACGCCGCACCTCATCCCGATCAACCGCGGCATCCTCACCACGCTGTACCTCGCGCCGGCCAACCATTTCGAAAACGCCAAAGAAATGGAGGACTTGAACGAAAAAATCGCTGCCTGCTACCAGTCCGCTTACGGCCAGGAACCGTTCATCCGCCTGCTCGAAGGCAAGTCGCTCCCCGACACCAAGAACGTCGCCGGCACCAACGTCCTCGAAATCGCGTGGCGCCTGGATCCGCGCACCGGCCGGCTCGTTGTCCTGAGCGCGCTGGACAACCTCGTCAAAGGCGCCAGCGGCCAGGCCGTGCAGAGCCTGAATATCTTATGCGGGTTTCCGGAGACGGCGGGGCTGATTTGATTTCGCGTCCGTTCGAGTGCTCCTCGTTCAGGCAATTTTCATGAAAGCAAAGCTCAAGTTGATTGAAGGCTCCATCGTTGCGCCGCAGGGCTTCCTTGCCGCGGGCGTATTTTGCGACATCAAACGGCTCGGCACCGGCAAAGGCTCGCAAAAAGGCAAAAAGCGCGACCTCGCGCTCATCGTCTCCCAAGCCCCGTGCAGCGTGGCGGGAATGTTTACGACCAACCAGGTCTGCGCCGCACCGGTCAAAGTCTGCCTCGAACGCGTTAAAGGTGGCACTGCCCAGGCCATCGTCGTCAACTCCGGCAACGCCAACGCCTGCACCGGCAAGCAGGGTCTCGAGGACGCCTGCGCGATGACCGTAATGGCCGCCAAGGCCGTGGCTGCGAACGTGAGTTCGCGGCTGATTTCCTCCCCGGCTGTAAAAAGTCATCCGCGTTCTCACGAACGCAGCCACGGAATGCTCAACGAACACGTTTTTGTCGGTTCCACCGGACGCATCGGGGTCACCCTCCCGATGGCCAATGTGCGCCGGGGCATCGAAGCTGCCGCGAAGTTGTTGGGCTGTTCGCCCACGAACGCCGACCACGCTGCTGAAGCCATCATGACCAGCGACACGCGGCCCAAGCAGATCGCAGTCGAATTCAAGCTGGGCGGCAAGACGGTCCGTATCGGCGGCATCTGCAAAGGCGCCGGCATGATTCAGCCCGGCATGAGCGCCAGCGGCGCGCGCCCCGCCGCCATGCCGTTGCACGCCACGATGCTCTGCTTCCTCACCACCGACGCCGCGATTGAGTCGAACACCTTGCAGGCCGCGTTGCGCGAAGCCGTCGCACAAAGCTTTAACCGCCTCACCGTGGACGGCGACATGAGCACCAACGATACCGTGCTGGTGCTGGCGAACGGCCTCGCCGGCAATTCCAGACTAAAAACTCAAAACTCAAAACTAAAAAAATTTCAGCTCGCCCTCACCCACGTCTGCCTCGAACTCGCGCAGATGATCGTCCGCGACGGCGAGGGCGTCTCGCGCTTCGTCACCGTCCGCGTCACCGGCGCACGCACGCCCGGCGAAGCCGACGCCGCCGCGCGCGCGGTGGCGAACAGTTCGCTGGTGAAAACCAGTTGGTGCGGTGGCGACCCGAACTGGGGCCGCATCATCGCCGCGCTCGGCTACTCGTCCGCAAAAGTCATCGAGGAGAAAGTGGGCATCGCCTACAGCGCACCCGGCAGCCGAAAGCGGTACTATTCGCTCCAGCGCGGCCAGCCGGCCCGCGTGCCTTTCCAGGCTCTTTGCCGGGCCGTCGCGCGGAGGGAATTCGACTTGCACATCAACTTGAATCTGGGCAAAGCAAGCGCGGTGATTTACTCCTGCGACCTGACGGAAGATTACGTGGACTTCAACAAAGGCGACGTGACCGACCCGGCGAACCTTGGCGGATGATCCCCCGGCCATGCAAGACCTCATCGCCAAAGCCGCCACGCTGCTCGAAGCGCTGCCTTACATCCAGCGCTTCAGCGGCGCGACCTTTGTCATCAAGTACGGCGGCAGTTTCATGGACTCGCCCAACCCGGCCGTGCGCAAAGGCGTGGCCCGCGACATCGTGTTTCTCGAAGCCGTCGAGATCCATCCCGTCGTCGTCCACGGCGGCGGCAAGGCCATCACGCGCGCGATGGACGCCGCGGGACTCAAGGCCCATTTCATTCAGGGCATGCGCGTCACCGATGAAGCCGCGGTCAACGTCGTCGAACGCGTTCTTTCGCGGGAGATCAACCCGGAGATCGTGCAAGCCATCAACGCGCTGGGCGGCAAGGCGTGCGGGTTTTCTGGCACGGATATTTTCACCTGCCGCAAGCTCCGGTTGGACGGCCCTGACGGCGACCCGCCCGATCTCGGCTACGTCGGCGAGGTGGTCTCCGTGAACTCTGCGCCGTTGCTGGAGTGCATCGAGCGCGGCATCGTGCCCGTCATCAGCCCCACCGCGCGCGGCGAGGACGGCCGGATTTACAACTGCAACGCCGACGTCGCCGCCGCGCAGGCCGCCCTCGCGCTCCACGCCAAACGGTTGGTCTTCATGAGCGACGTGCCCGGCCTGCTGCGCAACCCCAAGGACCCCACCACGGTCATCCGCAAACTGCATATCGCCGAAGTGGACGCGCTCAAACAAAGCGGCATCGTGGACCAGGGAATGATTCCCAAAGTGGACAGCGCCGTCGCCGCCGTGAAGGCCGGAGTCGAGGCGGTCTCATTCGTGGATGGCCGCGTGACGCACGCGGTGTTGCTGGAAATCTTCACCGACGAAGGCGTCGGCACGGAGGTCGTGATGTGACATTTTCGATTTGCGATTTACGATTGACGCATCGCCCGGTTTATCCGGCACCGCAAGACGCGCGTCCATCGTAAATCGCAATTCGCAAATTATGAGAGACATCGCCCCATCGCCGCCCGCCGTCGTGCGCAACGAGACCGCAACGATCCAGGCGCTGTTCCAGAAACATGTCGTGCCCACCTATGCGCGCTTCGAGGTTGCGTTCAGCCACGGGCAGGGATGTTACCTGTGGGACGTGACGGGCAAGCGCTACCTCGACATGGGCGGCGGCATCGCGGTCTGCTCGCTCGGGCACGCGCACCCGGCCATCAGCGAGGCGCTGGCCGCGCAATCGCGCCGGCTCGTGCACGTCTCCAACCTCTACTATCACGAGCCGCAGGGCCGGCTCGCGCAACAACTGGCCGGCCTCATCGGCCCGGGGAAATGTTTTTTCTGCAACAGCGGCGCCGAAGCGAACGAAGGATTGTTCAAGCTCGCCCGCAAGTTCGGCCATGACGAAGGGCGTTTTGAAATTCTCACGGCCGCCAATTCCTTCCACGGCCGGACGCTGGCGGGCATCGCGGCCACCGGCCAGGAGAAGGTGAAGAAAGGATTTGAGCCGCTGGTGACGGGATTCCGCCACGTTCCCTTCAATGACGTGGAAGCGGCACGGGCGGCCATTTCTCCGGCCACGGTCGCGATTCTGGTGGAGGGCGTCCAAGGCGAAGGCGGCGTTTTGCCGGCGACGCCGGAATATCTGCTGGGCCTGCGCCGGCTCTGCGACGAGAAGAAGCTGCTGCTGCTGATGGACGGTGTGCAATGCGGCCATTTCCGCACCGGACGCTTTCAAAGCTACCAACGGATTCTTGAAGATTGTAGCAGCCGACGTGAGGAGGCTCATTCTTCCCACCTGAACTCCAGTCAGAGCCTCCTCACGTCGGCTGCTACGGAGTTTGTTCCCGACGGCATTGCGATGGCCAAGTCGCTGGGCGGCGGGTTCCCCATCGGCGCGATCTGGATTCGCGAGCCGTACGCGGACCTGCTCGGCCCCGGCACGCACGCCACGACGTTCGGCGGCACGCCGCTCGGTTGCGCGGTGGCATTGAAAATCCTCGAAGTCATCCAGCAGGAGAAGCTCGACGAAAACGCCCGCGCGATGGGAGAATTCCTCAAGCGCGAATTGCAACGACTGGCGCGCGAGCACTCGCAGATTTTGTCGGCGGTGCGCGGCCTGGGTTTGATGATCGGGATCGAACTGGCACAAAACATTCCGGCGTTGGCAGGGAACCAAAACCAATCGGCCTCGGTCCAGATGGTGAACCGCCTGCACGCAGCCGGGTTGATGACGATACCCGCCGGCAACCAGGTCATTCGCCTGTTGCCGCCGTTGAACCTGCGGCAAGGGGAAGCGGAAGAGGCGTTGAAGATTCTGGAATCCGTGGTGAGAGATCTGGCCGCGTGACACTTTTATGAAACACCTGTTGAGCCTGGAAAAACTGGCGGCGGCGGACATGGAAAAAATCCTGGCCGACGCCACGGCCATCAAAAAGGGGCGCGGACTTGGCGAAGCGAAGCCGCTGGCCGGACAGCATTGGGCCCTGATTTTCTCCAAATCCTCCACCCGCACGCGCGTCTCTTTCGAGGTCGGCATCCGCGAACTGGGCGGCCAGGTGATGTTTCTCAACGCCGGCGATATCCAGCTCGGCCGCGGCGAACCGATCCGCGACACCGCCCGCGTCCTCAGCCGGATGATTGATGGCGCTGTCATCCGCACCTACGCGCAGAGCGACGTCGAGGAGTTCGCGCAATTCGCGGAAATCCCCACCGTCAACGCGCTGACCGACGAGGAGCATCCCTGCCAGATTTTGACCGATATTTTCACTTACGAGGAAAAGCGCGGGCCGATTCGCGGCAAGATCGTGACCTTCATCGGCGACGGTGCGTGCAATGTGCCGGCCTCGTGGATTTTCGCCGCCGCCCGGCGTGGCTTCGAGCTGCGCATCGCCGCGCCGAAAGCCTATCAGCCGGGCGAAGTCCTGCTCCACCGCGCGGGGGCCAGCCATTTCCACGTCAGCGACGCGGGGCCGGTGATGGTGCGGCACTTCGATTTTTCCGGCGGCGGGAAAGTGATTTGCACCGGGGACCTGCGGGCCGCGGCGACGGGCGCGGACCTGCTCTACACCGATGTCTGGGTCTCGATGGGAAAGGAAGCCGAGTCGGCGCAGCGAATCAAGGACCTGAGCGGCTATCAAATCAACGGCGCGCTGCTCAAGCTGGCCCGGCCCGACGCGCTGGTGATGCATTGCCTGCCCGCCTATCGCGGCAAGGAAATTGACGAGGCCACTTTCGAGGCGCACGCGCAAACGATCTTCGACCAGGCGGAAAACCGGTTGCACGTGCAGAAGGCGATTTTGAACTGGCTGGTGGCCTGAAGAGGACCGGTTGGCGCTCCGCGGGAGTCGGGCGCCATTTCATCCGCCCGTGAGCCGTGATGGCAGTTGCCGCGCGCGGAGCCTTTGTGTATGTTGCGCCGCCCGAAATGAAACCACGATGAGCAGGAAAGAAGAAAATGACCCGGCCACCGGCATGGACCCCGCCGCGGCCGCCGGTGTGGAAACGCAGGCGCCGCTGAATCCGCCGGCGCACGAGGATTCTCCCGACCCGACCCCGGAGCAGATCGCCGAATGGAAGGTCAATGCGGCGAAGGCGGCCGGCCATTGGGACCGGCTGCTGCGGTTGAACGCCGATTTCGAAAATTTCAAGAAGCGGGCCGCGCGCGAGCGGCAGGACGCCATCCGGTTCGCCAACGAGGCGTTGCTGGCGAAACTGATCCCGGTTCTCGACCATTTCGAAATGGCCCAGACGGCGGCCGACAGCGCGCCCGCCGGCCCGGCGGATTCGTTCAAGACCGGCATCCAGATGGTTTTCAACCAGCTTAAGGCGGCGCTGGCAGAGGCGGGCCTGGAGGAAATTGATGCGACCGGCCAGCCGTTCAATCCCAATCTGCACGAGGCGGTGTCGCAGCAGGAATCGGCCGAGGCGCCGGAAGGCCAGGTGTTGCAGCAATTGCGCAAAGGCTACAAGCTGCGCGACCGTCTCCTGCGCCCCGCCGGCGTCGTGGTGGCCAAAAAGCCGGCCGCCGGGAAAACGGAGCAATGAAGCAACCGGGTGCTGGAACGATGAAACGGCGACGATTCCCAAATCAGTCCTCCACGGCCGCTTCGCCCCCTCGCTCCCATCGCTTTTGATCCATGGCCAAACGTGATTATTACGAGATCCTGGGTGTCGAACGGGAAGCCAGCGAGGAGGACATCAAAAAGGCCTACCGCAAACTGGCCCTCAAATATCACCCGGACAAAAATCCCGGCGACAAGACGGCCGAGGAAAAGTTCAAGGAACTGGGCGAAGCCTACGAGGCGTTGAGCGATCCGCAGAAACGCGCCGCCTACAACCACTACGGCCATGCGGCGTTTGACGCGCGCTCGCGCGCCGGGCGCACCGATGGATTTCACGATCCCTTCGATATTTTCCGCGAGGTGTTCAGCAGCGGCGGTGGCGGCAGCATCTTTGATGAACTGTTCGGCAACGAACGGCGTGAGCCGGCCGGGCCGCAGCGCGGGCCGGACCTCCGTTACGACCTGGAGATCAGTTTTGAGGAGGCGGCGCTCGGTTGTGAGAGGGAGATTTCGGTGAGCAAACTGGACGCCTGCGACGCCTGTCGCGGCACTGGCGCGGAAGCCGGCTCCAACGTCAAGACCTGCCCCACCTGCGAGGGCCACGGCCAGGTCATCAGTTCGCGCGGCATCTTCAGCATCCGGCAAACCTGCCCGCGGTGCGAGGGGGCGGGCCGCGTGTTGGATAAACCCTGCCGCGCCTGCCGCGGAACCGGCCGACGCGAGCGAAACTCCAAAATCAAAATCAAGATTCCCCCCGGCGTGGACACCGGCGCGCGCCTGCGGTCCACGGGCAACGGCGAGGCCGGCGTGCGCGGCGGGCCGGCGGGCGATTTGTACCTGGTGCTGCACGTCCAGCCGCACGATATTTTCGAGCGTGACGGAGATGATTTGATTTGCGAAGTGCCGGTCAGCTTCGTGCAGGCCGCGCTGGGCGCGGAACTGGAGGTGCCCACGCTCAACGGCGCCGCGCACATTAAAATCCCGCCAGGCACCCAATCGGGCGCGGTCTTCCGTATCAAAGGCAAGGGGGTAAAAAATGTGCAGGGCTACGGGACGGGCGATTTGCACGTGCGCATGTCGGTCGAAGTGCCGACGCATCTGAATGGCGCGCAGCGCGCCAAGCTCCAGGAGTTCGCCGACCTGTGCGATCCCAATGTGAACCCCATCAGCAAGAGTTTTTTCGAGCGGGCCAGGAATTTTTTCCGATGATGAAGGCGATCAGAACTCGACGGGGTTTCCCAAGGTGGGGCGAGACTCCGTCGAGCCAATTCTATTCACGTCCGGCTCGGCTCGACAGAGTCTCGCCCCACCTGCGCAGGATTTATGAAAGCGCCTGGATGAGGCCCACATTTCCGCCCCCTTCGGCTTCATAATCTTGATCTTAATCTTGATCTTAATCTTAATCTTAATCTGACTCCTGCTCTTCATCTCGAACCCGCGCCCCTGCCATGCACCGCTTTCATCTGCCGCCGGCCGAGTGCCAGAAATCCCCGCTCACCTTGTCCGAGCGCGAGTCCCACCATGCGGTGAATGTGTTGCGGCTCAAACCCGGCCAGCGGGCGGTCGTGCTGGACGGCGCCGGCCAGGAGTTGATGTGCGAAGTCATGGAAGCCGGCCCGCGGCGCGTCACTCTGAAAGTCGCGCAGAAAAATTTCACTCCTCCGCTGCCTTACCAGGTCACGCTGTTGCAGGCGATCACCCGGGGGAAAAACATGGACCTGATCGTTCAGAAGGCGGTGGAACTCGGCGCGCATCGCATCGTGCCGCTGCTGGCCGAGCGCACCACCGTCCAGTTGGAGGAGGAAGACGCCGGGAACAAGGTGGAAAAGTGGAACGCGACGGCGATCGGCGCGATCAAACAGTGCGGTTCGGCCTGGCTGCCAATAATTGAAGCGCCCCTGACGCCCAAAGCCTGGCTGGCCCGCGGGGAGAAATTTGAATTGTCGCTGCTCGCCTGCCTGCAAAGCGACAGCCGGCACCCGCGGGAATATTTCCGGGAATTTGCCGCGGAAAAAAATCGGGCGCCGGAATCGGTCTGCGTCTGGGTCGGCCCGGAGGGCGACTTCACGCCGGCGGAAATCGGCGGCATCAAATCGGCCGGCGCGCGGCCGATCACACTGGGGCCGTTGGTGCTGCGCAGCGAGACGGCGGCGATTTATTGCCTGGCGGTGTTAAATTACGAATTACAGTCGCAACAATGAACGCGGCCCTGCGCCGGCTCCAAAGCCGGTCAATTTTTCTGTGCTACTATCGCTCAAAGTTTTCGCAAACCGCGCATATTTTCTTCCTTTCCCCACGACGAAGGAGTGGGGAGAGGACCGAGAAGAGGGGCAATCCAAAAACGCGCCTCCTCTCCCCCGCCCTCTCCTCCATCAAATGGAGGAGAGGAAGTGGTTGCGGCTTCGCCGCGCTGTGTTTCCTCTGAATTGTCCCGCGGCTAAAATCCACGGCCCATCGCCATGACCCATCACGGCCTTCCCCTGATCGCTCCGAAAGTCACCCCCGTTCTGCATCCTGATTTCCGGCCTGCCGTGCTGGCCGACCGCTCCTTTCACGCCGCCGTCCAGGCCACCGGCAGCGCGCGGCGCGTGCGACTCGCGCTGGAACAGGCCGACGGCTCCGTGTTCCACCACCTCACGGCAATTTTTCCCGACGATCACGCGGAGGCAGCGGGCAACTTCACTTGCCTCGAGCGCCTCGTGAAATTTCTTCTCTGGGCCTGGGGCGGCTGGCGGATTCACTTCGACGGCCCGCCCGCGCTTGCGGCGCAGTTGCAGCGGCATTTTCGCGAGACACCCACGGGCCAATTCGATTCGAATCTGATTGGCGAACGCATTTATGACCGGCCCATCGAAGTCGTGACGACGCGCCACCTGCCGCCGCCGCAGGCCAAAACGCAGCCGCTGGGACGGCATCTCGACGGCTGCCGCATCGGCTTCGATCTCGGTGGCAGCGACCGCAAGGTGGCCGCCGTCAGGGATGGCAAGGTCGTGTTCAGCGACGAAACCGTTTGGGACCCGTATCCGCAGCCCGATCCGAAGTATCACTTTGAGGGCATCATGGATTCGTTGAAAAAAGCGGCGGCGCACCTGCCACGTGTGGATGCCATCGGCGGCAGCGCGGCGGGTTGTTACGTGAACAACCGCGTGAAGGCCGCCTCGCTCTTCCGCGGCGTCCCGCTGGACGTGTTCAACCGCCGCGTGAAAGACCTCTTCCTCGAAGTGCAGCGCGCGATGGGCGGCGTGCCGTTGGAAGTCGTCAATGACGGCGAAGTGACCGCGCTGGCCGGCTCGATGGCGCTGGGCAAGAATGCCGTGCTCGGCCTCGCATTGGGCACGAGCCTCGCCGCCGGTTACGTCACGCGCGACGGCAACATCACTTCGTGGCTCAACGAACTCGCGTTCGCCCCGGTGGATTACGACCCGGACGCGCCGCGCGACGAGTGGAGTGGTGATTACGGCGTGGGCGCGCAATATTTCTCTCAACAAGCCGTCGGCCGCCTGCTGCCCATCGCGGGCATCCCTGCCGATGCCGCGCTGCCTTTGCCGGAGCAGTTGAAACTCGTACAGCAACTCATGGCGCAGGGCGACGCGCGCGCGCGGACCATTTACCAGACCCTTGGCGCATATCTCGGCTACGCGGTGGCGCATTATGCGGACTTCTACGATTTCGACCACGTGCTCGTCCTCGGCCGCGTCACGAGCGGCGAAGGCGGCGATGTCATCCTCGCCGGCGCGAAGGAAGTGTTGCAGGTGGAGTTTCCCGAACTCGCCAGCCGCATCGCTTTCCACACGCCGGATGAAAAGGACAAGCGCCATGGCCAGGCCGTGGCCGCGGCGAGCTTGCCGCAAATCTGAACACGCTGCCGCGGTTCAGCCCTTCGCCACCCGGCCCGACCTCAGCGCCTCCGACGCCGGTGGCCTCGAGCCGCGGCAGACTTTCGACTCAACGCGCGGCTTCGCATTCCGCGATCTTCAGGACGTAGAATTCGTTCGCGAGCAATCCCTCTTCAAAGAGGAGTTTGAGATCCCGCAAGCGTCCGGCGACTTGCCGCTTGTTGAATTTGGGAGCCTCACCCGCATTGCCAGCGGCGGCGACTTTGGCCTGGGCAGCGAGAGCGGTCGGCATCACGGGAGTACTTTTGGGAGCTGGTTTGTAAGTTGGGTTGAAAACCTCGACCTTCAGTTCTGCGGCAGGAACGAGATGCCGCCACAAGAAGGCCTGCATCCGATCTTCCGCGGGAACCGCCTCATGGGTGACGTCACGTCCATCTATTCGCGCGGTGCCCGCGATGGACAGGCTGAAGCTGACCGGTTCCTTCACCGGAGCCCAGTCGGTTTTCAGTTTCAACTGCGCCACTTGCTGGGTGCCCGAGAGCGAGACGGTGGTTGACGAAAATCCCTTCGGGGCATTCTTCAGGTTCACATAAATGGGGCCGGTGAACCCGTCCTTGCGGATGGCATGGATGCTGACGGTCGCGGAGGATTTGCCGCGCAGGGCCACGCTGGACGGCACGACGCGCAGCGCGAAATCCGGTCGCGGCGGGCTGATGCGCAGACGGTAGCCAAATTCCTCGCCGCCACTGCGTCCGGTATCGCCCAGATGAACGTAATAGGTTCCGTCGGCGGGCAGCGTGACCATGAGATAAGAGTCCGCATGGTGCGTGTTCACCCCGGCTCCCAGGTCTTCACGATCATCGTTGAACGCCAGCACGGTGCCCGCTGCATCGGTGAGTTTGAGAATGGAGTCGAGCGGCGAGTCGAGCCGGCGCGCAAGAACTTCCGCGACGATCGTATCGCCCTTGTGTCCGGCGAATTGGAACACGTCCCAGTCATCCGCCCGATCCACGCGCCCGTTGATGATGACCGGCAGGTTCACCTTCTGGGCAGTCTGCAGGGTGTCGTTGGTTTCCTGTTCGAGAACTTCCGGCAGCGTGTCCAAGGCGAAAGGCATGCGGTTCAAAACGAAGCCATCCTCGATCGCGGCGAACGGATGGATTCCCGGTTCGATGATTCTTGCCGGCGGCGCCAGTTCAGCCGTCCCCAGATTGGCGCCTTTCATTTTGATCGAAACCGGCTCGCCCACCCGCGCTCCCAACGGGAAGATGCTCGTTACATACGGCAGTTCGCCAACGGTGATGCGATACACAAAGTCCTCGCGCCCGCGGTAGATGCTGTCGTTGATCGTGAACACGTATTCGCCATCCTCGGGCACTTTGTAAACAATGATCGGGTCGGGTTTGAAACGGAAATCGTCCACGTAGGCGACCTCCTTCCCGGTCGAGTCATGGAGCGTCAGCACAGGTTGAAACCAGCCAGGCACCGCGTCGGCAATGTAGGGGATCAATTGTCGCGCCAGGGTGGCGATGACCAGTTGCTGGCCTTTGCGCGCCGCGAAGCGATACCGGTCCACTTCGCCGGAGGCAATCTGGCCGTTCACCGTGCAGGGCACGGTGATACGAACCTCGGCCTCGTTGGCCGGTCTCTTGCGGAGGGCAAGTTCCTCCTTGCCCAGCACCTGAACCGGGCAGGTGCCCATCGGCTTCCGTGAGACTTCGGGGAGCTGGCCGACGTGGAAGACCATGGGGTTCGAAACTCCGGACGGCGTTCCCAGCCGGAGCTCGCGCTCGCCGGGCTTGGCGTCCGGAGCCATCGTGACCTCGATGATGGCAATGTTTGCGATCGAGACGCAGGCGGGCCGGTTGACGAATTCGGACATCCGCTTCTCGATCCTCGCCTTGAGCATCTGAGTTCCCTCATCTTTTCCGGAGGATTCCTGCGACCGCTTGCCCGCTTTTCTCAATTCACTCAATTGCTCCCGCAACAGCGTCATGTCTTGAGGAGTGAGTCGTCGGTAATACTCGATCACTCTCGCCTTCACGCCGGAGCCGGTGACAAATACCTTGTTGACGTCGCCCAACCCCTGGCCACCCACCTTGATTTGAAACGTCATGCCCTGCTGGCCGCCGGCGGGATAGACAAAACCAATGTAAGGCCGCGTCTGCGCGTGCGCCGCCGACGCCATTGCCAGCCCGGCGACCATTCCCATGATGGGGAACCATGAAGATCGTTTCATCAGCTGGTCAAGTTTCTGCCCAGTTCAACCGACGCGGCGCGTGCGCAGCGTGTCCCGCCTGTGGGCCGACGACTGCTACATGATCTCAGTCAAAAGTCCGGTTGACTTCACGCCTTCCGCGGCGGAGGGCAACACGTGAGCTTCGAGGCCCATGGGATGCGGCAGCCTGGTGTCCGCATCGATGCCGGCCAGGTGGTAGATGCTGCCGAGCAGGTCCACGGGATACACCGGCCGGTCCTTGACCTCTTCGGCTTTCGCGTCCGAGGCCCCGACTACATGGCCGCCCTTGAAGCCGCCACCGGCGACCAGGGCGGTGAAGACAGCGCCATGATGGTTGCGACCGCCATTCCACGGCGGTTGCCAGTCAACCTTGGGACCGCGGCCGAACTCGCCGCAACACCACACGAGGGTGCTTTCCAGCAGGCCATGTTCTTTCAAATCCTGCAGCAGCATGGCCAGGCCTTGGTCCAATTGCGGGCACTGCCGGGTCATGGTCTGAAAGTGGTTGCTGTGCGTATCCCAGCCTCCGGGGTAGTTGATGACGATATACGGAACGCCCGCTTCGACCATGCGTCGCGCCACCAGGCAGTCCTGCCCGAAAGTGTGACGACCGTAGCGATCACGCACTTCGGGTTTCTCCCTCGAAAGATCGAACACCTCTTTGCCCTGGCCCAGAATCAATTCATACGCCTGTCGCCGGGCCTCTTCCGAGGCAGCCAACTGGGGATTGTCGGCCATCGTGTTGCCCATCGCGTTCAGCTTCTTGAGTAATTCGCGCCGGGCTTTTTGCCGGTCGTCGGTGATGCCCCGCGAGACGATGCCTTCCACCTCGAACCGCTCGGCGTTCGGATCGCCGCCGGTGGCAAATGGTTTCAGCCGAGGACCCAGAAATCCCTCTTCGGAAAACCGACCCTGCGGCTGCGTCAGCACCACGTAGGGCGGAATGACGCCTTTGTATCCGGCGCTTTTGAAAAACGAGAACACGGCGCCGACACTCGGATATGCCAGCCGTTCGCCGGGCGTGTGCGCGGTCTGAACGAGGTAAGCCGCCGTTTCATGGCTGTTGTTGCGATGGGTCATGCTGCGGATGAGCGAGTATTTGTCCGCTTGCTTCGCGAGGTTGGGAAACCATTCGCTGACTTGTATCCCCTCCACGTTGGTGGCGAGAGGCGCCTTCAGCGGGCCGTTGTAGTCGTAACCGGCATCCGGTTTGGGATCCCACGTGTCCGAATGCGACATGCCGCCCCACAAAAAAATCTGGATGACCGATTTGGCCTTGGTCATGACCGGAGCGGTGGCGAAGGCTTTCACCGGTGGCGACGCGGGAGCGGCACCGGACGCCCGGTGGTTGGCGAACAACAACCCAGCCGTGCTGAAGACACCGATGCGCACGGCTTCGCGTCGCGACATCGGCAGGCTCAAAGTCATGCCCATCAAATTCGCTGCCTGTGATTCACAATTGGAAAAGTGCTGTTGGTTCATGGCTTTGCTTTCATTTGTTGGGGCGCGTTAGTGCCGATACAGGAACTCCTCGCTGTTGATCAAAGCCCAGGCGATGTCCACCCAGTCGCCGCGTTTTTTCCCACCAGCCGCGGTTCCGGACTTGTCGGACCGGGCGGGCGCTCCGGGCGTGCCATACTCTTGAGCGACCTTTACCTCCTCCGGCGTTGGGAAGCGTGATAAAATGGTCAGATAAAGTTCCTCCACGATTTCAGAGTCCTTTCGCTTGGAATCGAGAATCGCCCTGAGCTTGGGGCCTTGTTCCAACTTGCGCTGGATGTGACTCGAATTAAGGAGGTGAAGCGACTGGGCGGGAAACACCTTGTTGACGCGTTCATTTTCCATCCCGGTGGCGCGTGCCGAGCGTCCGAACAAGGCGAGGAACGGACTGGTGATGCTGCCGTCCGCCAGCGCAATCGCCGGCGTGTCCGTCGGAATGTAGGTGAACGGCTCCGGGATGGGGCTGGTGTAAAGCTCCGACGTGCCGGTGATCTTGTTGACGGCGTCAATCAACACCTCCGCATCCAGCCGGCGCAGCGGGTAGCTCGCAAAATTCGCCCCGGCTTGAGGACCAATGGACTTCGGCTGCGACGAGAGTTGATACGTTCTGGAGTTCAGGATCAACCGGTAGAGGTGCTTCAAGTCATAGTTGGCCGTGACCAGTTCCTTCTCCAGAAACGCCAGCAATTCGGGGTTGGCGGGCGGGTTGTTCTCCCGGATATCGTCCGCCTCGTGGATGATGCCCCGCCCCAGCAGCCAGGACCAGACGCGGTTCGCGATGTTGCGGGTGAACCACGGGTTCTTCGGAGTGATCAACCAATCGGCAAAGAGTTCGCGCGGATCGCGATTCGGGGGCAATTGGACCTTGCTCCCATCCGGGAAGATCGCCACCACCGGCGCGTCGCTGACCGGCGGTGCCGTGGAAACTTGCACCCCATTGTTGGTCGCCCGGGCGCTGTTCAGGGGATCCCAGAAAACAATCTCCTCCTTCCACTCGCGGGAGGGCTTGTACCCGATCTGCGAGAAGACGACCGCCATGCCCGCCAGCTTGCCAGGTGACCAGGCCTCCGTGCGCGCTCCCATGACCGTCAGAGCCACCGTGGTCGCGATGCCTTCCGGGGTGCGGTCCTGCATGGCACGATAGAAGTTGGCCGGGCCAACGCGAAAATTGCTGCCGCTCGACGTGAGCAACTCCCGGACGAACCTGTCATACGGCTTGTTCCCGGCGATGGAGGCCCGGACCCAGTGGTGATAAGCCTGCGCGGCATTGGGCCAGAGGTTGATGGGAAACTCAGCTTTGATTCGCAGAATGTCGGCCCACTTCATCGCCCAGTAATCCGCAAACTCTTCCCGCTCCAGCAGGCGGTCTATCAGGCCAAGACGCTTGGTCGGGTCGCGGTTGGAAATGAATTCACCCGCCTCCCTGGCCGTGGGCAGCGTGCCGATGACATCCAGATAAGCACGCCGGACAAACACGGCGTCCGTGCAACTGTCGGCTGGTTGAACGCGCATGTAGGCGAGCTGGTTGAAGACAAAGTCGTCGATGCAATTGCCCGTGAGTGGTTTCCGGGAGACAACGCTCGCCGGCTGCGCGACAGGAGTTCGTTGCGCCGGCTTCTTCTGCGTTAAAAACCACCCCGCCAGAGCCAGTCCGATCACCCCTGCCCCTCCGGCGATCGCGAGCACCCGAAACCCGGCGCGACGAAACCAACCAGAGCGATCGCACGGCTCTTTCAGCGCGGGACACGAAACCGGCTCCGAAGCAGCCGCCCCGAATTCCGGCGCGTCCATCACGTCGGTTTCATTCATATGGCGCTCCGAGCACAGATTCAAATCGCGCCGGCGAACCGGATGGGTTGCAGGGGTTCATACCTCCCACCCCGCCGGCGTGTCTTGGGTGAAACCGTTCACCGCTTGGCCGCAAACTTCATCCTTTTGATGGAGCGCCGAGAAAGCGACACCTTCGATCTCCACCAACAGGTCGGGCCGGCAGATGTCTGCGTGCGCGTAGATGGTTGGCAAGTGACCCAACCGCCGTTCACACGCTGCCCGGCACTTGAGGTAATCCTCCGGTCGCTTGATATAGACGCGCACTTTGGCCAGATCACGCAGCGTGGCGCCGGCACCAGACACTCCTTGACGCGCGAGATTGTTGGAAGAGATCAGGCATTCGATGTTGTCGATGGTCTGTTCGGTCTGGCGTTCGATGTCGCCGAGGTGGCGCGTCTCGGAGTTCACAATGCTTGCCGTGCCCGAAATCCAAGTTGTCATGTAGTTGCCGAGCAGCACCGCCATCGCGCGGGAGAACTTCGGACTCTGGAGCGAAAACTTCTGCTCGTATTTGTGCGAGGGCGTCTGCAAGGGATTCTCCAGCGGGATCAAACGGACGTCCCTGCGCGACGTCTGAAGGGCGAGACAACTGGTCACCAACCCCCGACCCAGCGTGCCGATGCCGGTGCTGGCGGGATAAAAACCGTTGCCCGCATCGTGCGCGAGTCCGTTGCTTCCGAAAGGGACGTTCGCGAAGAAATCCGTGCGCGCCCGATTCAACTCGCGGTAGCGCTCCGTTCCAGATTCATCCGCGGTGATGCCGCCCTGATACAGCCAGACCCGGACGACCTCATGAAATCCGACACCCGCCTTCGCGAGCACATCGCACATCCGCCCGAAGGCATTCGCCGTCTGGTCATGTGCCGTCGGCGCCTTGGGTGAAACGCCCGCGCAATGAAACCACTTGATTCCGTCATAAGCGACCGTCACGAGGTTCGGCGCGGGAAACTGCACGTCCGCCTCCCCACCGCCAACCGCCCAGGCCTCGACCGCCAGCGCCGCGCCACAGCACGGAGGTTGAAGAACAAAATTGGTCGCCGGCATCTGCCGACCGTAGTAAGCCTCGAACAGCGTCCGGCACTGGCCGACGTCTTCCGGATGTCGCAGGAACACGGTCTGAATCGTAACCGTCAGCGCTTCGCGCTGCCGCACGCGGATCTTCTCGATGGCGCTCAATATCTCGCAAGCCTGCTCCGCGAGGCTGCCACGCGACTTGGGCGCGATCGCCAGGGCGACGCGCACCACCCGGTTCAGGCCGAGCATCGAGCGACCATCCTCCCGCAACGGGGACAGCAAACCGTAGCGAGGAGAACCGGAGTGGTTCGGCAAGCTCCAATCCGCGGCGCCATCCGCTGGAGGTTTGCATCTGCTGCCCTGGCCGAATTGCAATGCAGTCTCGATCTTCATAAGTCTCCATTCTCATGTTCAGCAGCCGTCAACGGTCAACGGCAGCCAGTATTTAGAACATCAGACGGGTTTCGGCGGGGGGTGGGCTTTACCGTTTTTGACTTTTTCCAAACCTTTTTTGCCGACGCCCGCGCGGGCAGGCTGAGCCGCACGAAGGGAGGGTTGAAGAGCGGGTTTGCCGGGGGTGAAATAATTTCAACCGTTATTGCAGAAGGGCACGATAAAACCGGCTGCTGAAATTCGACGCCTGGGTATCCATGAATTGAAAAGTGCTTCCCGAAAGTGTGTTGGTGGCAAGGGGCGTCCAATGAGAGAGGTCCGTCGAAGCCTGAATCACCACCCGCTGCCCGGTGAATCCATTCACGGTACATCTGAACTGATCATTGGAAAAGACCAGCGAGGCCAGCCGCGGAGCCTGCAAGGTCGGATTGAGGATCAGCAACTCCGGCGCATACAGGTAGCGCGTCCGCGTGCCGTCGCTGATTCGCGCGCCGAGCGCGTAAATGCCGGGAACGGTGTTGGTCGGATTTGAAATGTAACCGAGGCTGGCGATGCCGATTCCGTTTGTTCCCGTCGCCTGCCCGGTCACCTGTTGAATCTCCTTTTCGTTCCCGCTGTAAGGATTGAGGTCATCATCGAGGAAAATGCGAATGTCCACCGGTTGCACGGTTCCTGGACCAAACTGGTAATAGAGCTTCAAGGAGTTCGTCTCGCCGATGGCGGCCTGGTTTGTTCCGATCAGGTCAAACTTGATGAGGTTCGGCCAGGTGCCGTTGTTGGCCGGCAACGCGGTCCGATTGGCGGCCTGCCCGGCCCCGAAGTCCCACACCTTGTTGTAGCCGTCGCTGATCCGGCCCTTGCCAGCGCCGGCAGGTTCGTCGTTGCTCAACCGGTCCCCGCCGACGATCAAGCTGTAGAGGAAGCCGGCGTTGGTGCCTCCTGCTTCGTAGCTCGTCCACCATTGCTGGCGTTGCGTGGTGCCGATCGTCGCGCCGTCCACGGTGACCGGAGTGTGCCAATCAACCGTGCCGTGGTACCAGAGGTGGACGTCGCTGTGTGGAGAAGAGTTCCCGCCGGAAAGGCTGGTGAGCTGGCGATTGTACGAGCCGAGGATGGATTCGCCGTTCGGGACGAAGACATTGTCGCCCATGTTCTGCCAGTAATTATCCGCAAAGAGGACGCTCGCGTAGGTCGTGCAGGTGCCGTCCACGGCGCTGTAAGGTTCGCTGTTGCCGTCATTGTTGAGGGGATGCGGATCGAGTGTCGTGACGTGGTCCACCCACACGCCCTGCGCCCCCAGCAGCCGCGCCATCTCGCAGACCAGCGATCCGCCGCGGCTGTGGCCCACCAGGTGCAACGGCAATTCCGCCAGCGCATGGCCGCCCAGTTCGGCAAGAAAGTTCGTCTGCAACAGCACAGGCACAATCGCGGCGGCAATCTGCGTCGTGTTGTAATCGGCGCGGAACAAATCGCCCGCGAAGTCGGACCAATCGAACTTGATGAAGATTTCGCCTGTGTTGGCGGTGAGCGGCGTAATGCCATTCAGATTGGTATGCGTCATCGTGTAATTACCGCCGCCCAGACTGACCATTTTGATTTCGTAGCAGGGGGCGTTGGTTGCGCCCAGCCGATGGAAATTTTGCGGGATCGCCTGTGCCATCGGGATGATCCACGGGCCAACGGACGAGTTAAACCCGTGCGTGATGAGGGTCACCCCGGCGGCGTGAGTTTGATCTGACCCGAACAACAGGATGAACCAGCAAAGCAACGGGCCGGCATATTTGCAGACTGAACTGTTCATTCCGTGTGTTTTAATGACCTCCAAGTGGCCGCTGGTTCAAGGCAAAACTGGCTCTTCGAAGACGCCCGGATCACCAATGAAGGCAAGGGTTGGCCGTCCGGCGATGGCTCCTGTTCGGGCGTCAAGGCCGCGCAGAGATTTCCAGCATCCGTTCGATGGGCAGGCGGGCGCGGCGCATAATGGGCTCCGGCAACTCGATGCGCGGCGCAAGGTGCTTCATGCAGTCGCGCAGCTTCTCCAGCGTATTCAATTTCATGTATTTGCACTCGCTGCAGCGGCACGAATCCGTCGGCATTTTCATCACGTCATAGACCGGCGCGCAGATAAATTCCTTGCCCGGACACTCCTTCTGCATCCGGTGGATGATGCCAGACTCCGTGACGATGACAAATCGCCGGGCCGTGCTCGATTTGCAGTAGGCGATCATTTTCTCGGTCGAACACACCGCGTCGGCCAGGTCGCGCACTTCGCGGAGGCTCTCGGGATGAACCACCACCTTCGCGTCCGGAAATTTCTCGCGCAGCCGCTGGACGCTGTCGCGCCGGAACTCGACGTGCGCGTAACAGTTGCCGCGCCACAGCGTCATGGGCCGGCCGGTTTGCTCCATCACCCAGGCGCCGAGATTTTCGTCCGGCACGAAGAGGAGGTCTTTGTCCTGCGGCGCGGCGTTGACGATCTTGACGGCGTTGCCGCTGGTGCAGATCACGTCGCTGAGCGCCTTCACGGCGGCGCTGCAATTGATGTAGGTGACGGTATGGAAATTCGGGTTGGTCGCCTGCAATTCCTTGAGCTTGTCTGCCGGGCAGCTTTCTTCGAGCGAGCAGCCGGCGTCCTTGTCGGGCAGCACGACGATTTTGTGCGGGTTCAAGATCTTCGCCGTCTCGGCCATGAAGTGAACGCCGCAAAAGACAATCACGTCCGCCGGCGTCCTGGCTGCCTGCTGGGAGAGGCCGAGTGAATCGCCCACGTAATCGGCCACGTCCTGAATTTCGGGCACCTGGTAGCTGTGGGCGAGGATGACAGCATTGAGCTGCTTTTTGAGCGCAAAAATCTCCCTGGCCAGCGGATCGAATTGGGCGCGCGGCATCGGCTGGCGGACCGGGAATCGGTCCACGCCAGGCAACTGGATTTCGGCAACGTCAATCATGCATGGAACGGTAATGCGTGGAATGGAATCGGGCAACCCTTGGATTAGAATCCGTCGCGTGCCGATAAAAATAGCAGGGTCCCGTCGCGAGTGTCTCTGAACTCCCGGTTGACCGCGTCAGGGGGCGACGTCAATGCAATAAGTCAGGCAGAAAGCGACTCACCATGGCATTGATGACTCCTGGCTGCTCAAAAAGAAGAAATGTTGCCAGCCCAATGCTGCTAACGACAATCGCACCGGCGGCGATATCTCTGGACCTTTTTCCAGTGCGAAATCCCTGCCAAACGGCGAGTGAAGCAAGAACGAATGGAATGAGCGCTGACACTGCCACTACGATGAGTGAACTCTGAGAACAAATTACGAACACGACCAACGCGAGAAACAGTGCTGGCACCCCATAAAACAACCCAACAAACGGACTGCGCCCGCCTTCAGTACTGAGACACCCTACAGCGCCAATCAAACAGGCCACGAAGAGCAAGAAAGATAATACGATGATCACGGTGATGGACGTTTAACGCGCGGCTTGATGCGGATTTGCGCTGCTTAACAGTTTCCTTCACTTCCGATGCCGCGCGAGGAACCCCGGCTCGTTGCCGGCCAGGTCCGCGCGGCGCTGCCGCGCGAGCACCGCCCCATAAACGGACACGTCGCGCACCAGCATTTCCAGCCTCTGTTGCAGCGCCATGCTGACGATCTTCCCCTCCTTCACGTCCTCGTCCTCGATGAACGACACGCCGTAGGGCAGCGTCCACGCGTAGCATTGGCGCGCCACGGTGCGGAGCTGGTCGGTCACGGTCAGCCCTTTTTCGTGCGAGGCGACGAGCGTGGCGAACAGCTTGCCGGCAAACTCGTGCCAGAAGTGGTCGAGAAAATTTTTCATCGCGCTGCTGATGCTGCCGTGATAATCGGGCGTGCCGAGCAGATAGACATCCGCGGCCTCCACCCGCCCTTGCAGCGCCGGGAAATGCGCCGCGTCGTAGGCGGTGTCCGGGTTGTAAAGCGGCAGCGGGTCTTTTTGAAAATCCAGCAGGTCCACGGCGCAGCCGCCGGTCTGAAGTTGCTCGACGACGTGACCGACCACGGCGCGGGTTACCGAGGACCCGTGCAGGCTGCCGACGACGGCAAGCACCTTGAGCGGGGTTTCAGACATGCGGAGAGGGTAACAGGTTTTCCGCCGGGCGCAACGGCGCGCCCGCCGCTAAATGCCCAGGTTGGCCAGCGTGACGGAGATGCGGTTCACGATGGCCACCAGCCGCGGATGCGATGATTCGAACCCTTCCACCGAAGAAGCCAGCCCATCGAGGGAGTGCTTGAGCAGTTGCGGATTTTTCTGCGCGCGCGTGGCTTCGTGGGTGGAAACCTCGGCGAAGCCGGCGATGCTGCGGGCCTGTTCGGCGTCCGTCTTGGAAAACTCCGTCATCTCGGCCTTCAAGGTCGTGAGCAACTGGAGCAGCTCGCGCTTGTTTTCCTCCTTCAGCGCGTCGGCGCTTTGAATCCGGTCTTCGATTTTCCCGATGGTTTCGTGAATCATGGCAAAACCTCTTCCGTTAACTTCATCCTTCAAACCATACCCGGTCTGCAAACAAAAGGAAACGCCTTCGCCGCGGGAAAAATTCCGGCCGGGGCAGCGTTCATTGCTTCCTGCCCGGCTCGAGCACGCCGGCCGCAGACGGGCCGGGCTGGCCGGCCCCTCTCTGGCTGGCGTGATCCAGGGTTTTCTCCACTGCGGCGGTGCTGTGTTCCAGAATGGCTTTGAGCACCTGTCTGGCCAACTCAATCGCGTTAATGCCGTCGGAATCCCTGCCCAGGTTCTGGAGGCGGATCTCCATCAACGGAAGAATAAACGCCCGTTCTCCCGAGAGAGTTGTCAGGTTCACAGTGACGTGGGCGTCGCGGATGAGGAAGTCGTCCACTTGCAATTTCTTCGCGGGTTTACGGGCGCCGGACGGCGGCGCGACAGCTTGGCTGGCGGTGAATTGTTCAAAGCTCCGGAGGATTTGGCCCAGGTTGTTGCTGCTCCATGCGCCCTCAAAATTGATCGCGGGGGCCTGCAGCGTCACGGAGTGGACGATGATTTTTTGGGAGAACAGCGACGACGGCTGCAAGCTCACGTCCGCCCGGCTGATTTTGATGGCGTAACCGCTCCGATACCCTTTGGGGTTGCCGACGAGCAGGCCCTTGATTTCGCCCCGGCCGGAGAACAATGAGAGGTTCACCATCTCCAGCTTCATTTCCACGCCGGCGATTTTGGGACCCATTGTTTCCACGCCTTGCTTGATGAGGGTGTGCATATAGAAAACCACCGCCACGATGAACAGCGCCATGGCCAGCAGCGCCATGGCCGTCAATCGGAGGGCCAGCTTTTTCATAGGAAAACGCGCTGAACAGACATAAACGGCACTCGATTCGCCATCTCGAACAGTCTAGGGTCCTGGCCTGATTTGTAAAGTTTTCAAATGGGCGCTCTGACCAACAGGCTGTTGATCTGATTCGGCGCGCGGGAGTTCAATCCCCCGTTTGACATTCCGGTTAAACTGTAACGATGCAAAAACTGGAGCCGCCCGACAGCCACTATTTGTCCGCCGCCATCGGCTGGCTGGAACTGGGCAATCAGCGCGAGGCCGATGCGGAATTGGGACAAATCAATCCCGCCTTCGCCCGGCACCCCGACGTGCTGGAAATCCGCTGCGTCATCCACGCGCAGGAAAATCATTGGGCGCAAGCCCTCCAAACAGCCCGCGACTTGATCGCCGCCGACCCGGGGCGGTCCGCGGGTTATTTGCACCAGGCCTATGCGTTGCGGCGCGTTCCCGAAGGCGGCGTTCAGGCGGCGTGGGCGGCGCTGTTGCCCGCCTATGAGCGTTTCCCTGAAGACGCGATCATCCCCTATAATTTGTCCTGCTACACCTGCCAATTGGAACAGTTGGACACGGCGCGGCAATGGTTGCAATGCGCCATTCGCGTGGCCGGCAAGGAGACCATCAAACGCCTGGCGCTGCACGATCCCGATCTGAAACCGCTGCGGGAGGAAATTCAAAAGTTGTGAGCGCGAGGTTGACCTCGCGCCGGCGTCCACGCAAAATGCGCCCATGAGTTTTCTGCCGGCGCAAGTCGCGGCCGGGTTGCAGCATTTGCGCCGGGCCGATCCGGTGATGCGCCGGTTGATCGAAGCGGCCGGTCCCTTTGCCCTGCGCCTGAAGCGGGACCGGTTTCAAAGCCTGGTGCGCGCGATCATCGCGCAGCAGATTTCCACCAGCGCCGCGCGCTCGATCCGGCGCCGGCTGGCCGAGCATCTGGCGCCCGGAAGAATTTCGCCGGCCACGCTCGCCGGGAAGACGCCGGCGCAATTGCGCCACGCGGGATTGTCCAAACAGAAATCCGCGTATCTTTTGGATCTCACGCGCCGGGTGCAATCCGGCCAGGTGCGCCTCAAAAACCTGCACCGCCGGGCCGACGACGAGGTGGTCGCCGAACTGGTGCAGGTCAACGGCATCGGCGTCTGGACGGCGCAAATGTTTCTGATCTTTTGCCTGGGCCGGCCCGATGTTTTTCCGCACGCCGACCTGGGCATCCGTACCGCGCTGCGCAACCTTTATCGGCTCGAGACGTTGCCGGATGAGGAGACCAGCCACGCCATCGCCCGGCCGTGGCGGCCCTTTGCCACGATGGCCAGTTGGTATTGCTGGCGCAGTCTGGAACTGGAAACCATCCCGGGGAACGGGCAGTAGTAAGTGGCGCGCTTCAATCCGGCAAGGGTTCGGCGGGTCGCCGAAGCAATCGTTCAGACAACGCCCGTCCAGAAGGATGCCATTGAGAAAGGGGAGCGCAGCCGCCCCGGCTGCAGCCATTGGCGCCTCGCCGATGGCATCGGACAGCAAACGAGCGCACTGAATCGTCCGTGGGTTAACCCGGCAGACGTGATCAGCGAGGCGCCGAACACCGCACTCGCGGCGCGTGAGCTCCCCAAACCACTTTCATCGTTTCGGTCAAGGCACCCAGAGTTTCTGCGGCCGGCTTTCTGCCCTCAGTTCATGTTTCCGGCGCGCCTTGAACTTGATGTAAGGCGCCACGTAACAACTGCGGTGCCCAAAACTGCCCGGCTCGGCCTTCGGGTCGGCATGGCGCGGCTCCATCACGTCCTCGATCACGAAGCCGGCCTGGCACAGTCCGCCGAGCAGTTGTTCCCAGCGATGCAGGAACTCGACCGTGCCGGCCTCGCGGTGCGACAGGTTGCCGTCCACCACCGGTGGCAAGGGGCCGGTGCGCACATACGGTTCCTGGAGAACGTAACCGCGCCGCGACGGCAGCGCCGCCGCCTGCAGGCTGACCGGCTGCTTGTGCTGGCTCACATAGACGCCGCCGGGCCGCGTGACGCGCGCCACCTGTCGATACACTTTCACAATGTCCGGCACGTAACAGGTGCTCACCGGCTGCAGCACAATGTCGAACTCCGCCTCCTCAAGCATCGAAAGATCATCCATCGAGGCCTCGAGAGTCCGCACCTTCAACCCGCGCGCCCCGGCCATCTGGCGATCCAGTTCGAGCATCCGGGGGCTGAGGTCAACGACGGTGACGATCGCCCCCGCCGCGGCGAACAACACGCTGTGCCGCCCGCCGCCCGCCGCCAGGCAGAGCAACCGTTTGCCCGTGACATCGCCACCCAGCCAGCCGCATTGGTCCACGACCCCCAGCGGATTCTGGAAATCCTTTTCTGTGGCTGGGACGGCGTAGAGTTTTTCTTCGCGCACCCGGTCGTCCCAAGCGCGGCGGTTGTGGGCGTGAGCGGTGGTGGGGACGGAGTGAGGCAATGATGGAGTGAGGGAGTGTTGGGGACGCGTCCTGCTCATTACTCCATTGCTCCATTCCGCCCCGCTCACTTCTCAACCGGTTTCCCCGCTTTTTCCCAGGCGCGAAAACCTTCCGGCAGATGGTAAAGCGACTGAAATTTCTGTTCCTGCATCAGAGTGCTGGCCTTGGCGCTGCGCCCGCCCGCCGCACAATGCACGAGGTAGGTCCTGCCCTTGTCCAGTTTCGCCACGTTTTGCGCGAAGCCCTTGTCGTAAAAATCCACGTTGACCGCGCCGGGGATGTGGCCGGCTTTGAACTCCTCCGGCGTGCGGACATCGAGCACAATGATCTGCTTGTTTTTCTGCAACAATTTTTCCGCTTCCGCGATGGTGACATTTTTGGGTTTGGAGGCAGTCGCGGCGTCGGCGCCCAGCGGAGCGGTTTTGCGTGGTGTCTGGGCGGTGGCAACTCCAGCCAGCAAGCTGACCGAACAAACGAGGATCAAGGTTTTTTTCATGGACGTTTCTTTCGATGGCATGCGTTGCTCGCGGCGAACCTGGAAATGGTGCGACCCGGCAACTTCACCGCCGCGTGACGGAAAAGCCGCGATGATGTTTGCCGGGCCGGAAGTGCCACCGCGACAGGCGCGGTGGCGCCAGGACGCACATTTGTTTAGACGGAGGTGAACGCCTCGCCCGGGATGATGCTGTCGTAGCTCAACGGCTTCACGACTTTCCCCTCGCCGGTCCGGATGGTGCGGGTTTTCTCGTCGAACAGCAGCGTCAGGCTCATGCGCTCGGCCATCTCCGCCATGCACAAGACGGTCATCGCCCGGACGGCCAGGTCCACGTTTGCGAAGGGGGTCGCGCCCGAACGGATGCAGTCGAAGAAGTTCTTCTCCAGCCGCGGCACTTCACCGATCTTCGACGGATCGTTGAATTCTTCCGGATCAATTTCCTCGGCGAAAATCCGTTCCGGTTTCAGTTCCACGCGGTTCTGGCCGGTGGAGAAATACAGCGTGGCCTTGCGGCCGCGGATCATATCGGGCAGGCCCTGCTCGTTGACCGTGCTGCCGGCCACGATGAACGTGAGGCCGCTGGGGAACTCGGCCAGCAGGTGCGTGGTGTCGGTGATTTCCCGGTCGGTGGAAACTTTGCGGGTGCCGGTGCAGGTGACACGCCGCGGGAATTCCGGATTGCCGGTGGCCAGCATCAAGGGGAGGAATTTGTGCGGGAGCAAATTGCCCAGGATGCCGGAGTTGTAGGCGTAATATTTGTGCCAACTGAAGTAATGATTGGCATTGAACGGAATCTTCGGCGCCTTGCCCAGCCAGCGATTCCAGTCGAGATTTTTTTCGCCGGCGTCGGCATCCACCGGGTAGGTCCATTCGCTGTTGTTCTTGTTGTTGCGGCAATACGACCCCTGCGCCCACACCAGCGGACCGAGTTTGCCGGCTTTGATCCACGCGGCGGCCTTGTGAATCATCGGGTCGGCGCAATACTGCGAGCCGAGCTGGAACACTTTGCCCGTCCGCTTGACGGTGTCATACACCTGGAAGGACTCTTCGAGGTAGCGCGTCATCGGTTTTTCGCCGTACACGTGCTTGCCGGCTTGCAGCGCATCGATGGCCACCTGGGCGTGCCAGTTGTCCACCGTCGAGACGGTGATGGCATCAATGTCTTTTCGTTCGAGCAATTTGCGGTGGTCGGTGTAGGTGTCGGAGTCCTTCAGACCGGCAAACTCCTTTGCCGCGTTGAGCCGCTTTTGATAAACGTCGCAGACGGCGGCCTGGACGATGTTGTTTTCCTTGGCGTTGTTTTTCTGGTGGCGGACGTGCGTCATGCCCTGGTTGCCGACGCCGACGTAGGCGACCACGATGCGGTCATTGGCGCCGATGACGCGGCCGGGTGAAGGCGCCTGGTTTTGTCCATAGACGGGCGTTTTGAAAAGATTGGCGGTGGCCACGGTCGCCGTCACCGCCGCCGCCTGCTTGATGAAAGAACGGCGCGTGGCGCCGTCCGCCGGAAGAGAATTTGCGTTAGGATTCATATTGGGTTGAGGGGACAGGTTCTTGTTGGTTGATTCAAGTAAAACAGTTTCAGCGATTCTGTGCCATTCTTTGACGAAAGGCGAGCATTTTTATTTAATCCCGTCTGGGCGAGGCGAAGCTGGCAACCGGGGCAGGCTCGAAACGTTGCCGTCACAACGGCAGGATCGAATGATGAAAACGAAATGATGGCAGAATGATGAACAAGGCGCATAATGGCCTTCGTTGTGAACGGCTGGTTGCGTGACTACGGTCTATCCTTGAATATGAAGCTAACGTGTCTCCTGCTCCTGCTCTGCGTTCCCGTCATCACGCCGCTTGCGCGCGGAGCGGATGCGCCCGGTCGCCGGCCAAACATCCTGTTTCTCATGACCGACCAGCAGCGCTGGGATTGCGTCGGCGCGAATGGCAACAAGCTCATCAAGACCCGAACCTCGACCGGTTGGCCGCGCGCGGAGCGAACTTCACGCATGCTTTCGTGGCCTCGCCGGTTTGCGTGCCGTCGCGCATCAGTTTCTTCACCGGCCGCTACGCCCATTCTCATCGCAATCGGGTGAACTACACGCCGCTGGACCGCTCGGAGATCTTGCTCCAGGCCCGGCTGAAGGAGGCGGGCTATCGCACGGCGTCGGTCGGCAAGCTGCACTACACTCCGCCGACGCCCGAGGAGGCGCAGCGCACGGGCTTCGACATCGTCGAACTGCACGACAGCGCGGCGTTCACCGACCGCTGGTCCGACTACGTGAAATGGCGGCAGGCGAACGATCCGAAAAAAGCCCTCAACTACCACGCCGTCGCCAAAGACATCGCGCCGGGGAAGAATCCGTTTCGCGCCGCGCTCGATGCGGAGTTCACGGAGACCGGATGGGCCGGCCAGCGCGCGCGGCATTGGCTGAAGGAACTTGCGCGCGGGCCGCAGCCGTTTTTTCTGCACGTCTCGTTTTGGAAACCGCATTCGCCCTTCGAAGTCGCCGCGCCTTACGACGCGATGTATGACGAGGTCGAGATTCCCGTCCCGGACAGCTTCACCGGGGACGACTTGAAAAAGCTGCCGCTGCCGTTGCAGAAGCTTGCCACGCGCGATCGCGGCGGCATGCAGAAGCCCGACCGTCAGCGGCTCGAATGGACATACCGGAGCTACTACGGCGCGATCAGCCACGTGGATCACGAGATCGGCCTCCTACTCGACACGCTGGCAGCCAGCGGCCAGGCGGACAACACGCTCATCGTGTTCAGCTCCGATCACGGCGACCAGTTGTTCGAGCACGGCATCACGGGGAAGAACTGCTTTTTCGAATCGTCGGTGCGCGTCCCTTTCATGCTGAGTCTCCCTGGACGCGTGAAAGCGAGACGCTACGATGAACTCATTGAGACCGTGGATTTGCTGCCGACGTTGTTTGAGTTCATTGGTCTGCCGGAACCGCACGAGTGCCAGGGCCGCAGCTTCGCGCCGCTCATCGCAGATGTGGGCCGTCCCTACACGCCGCACGACACGGTCTTCAGCGAGAACATCATCCCTGAAGTCATCACCGGCGGCAATTTCGACCTGCCCTTCGAGAAGGGCAAAGGAGTGGATGGCATCCGTCATCCCGACGCGAAAATGGTCCGGACCGAACGCTGGAAATACTGCCACTACGCCGACGGCGGCGCGGAGCTTTATGATCTAAACGCCGACCCGCGCGAGCGCATCAATCTCGCGGGCCGCGCCGAGCTTCACGCCGTGGAGGATGATCTGCGGCTGCGCCTGCTCAACTGGCTCATCAACAGTTCCGAGACCGACCAGATCGCGCCGCGTTGGTTGCTTCCGGAAAAAACGAGGTGATTTCGAACAGTCATACACATGGATCAATCCAACCCCTGATCATGAATCACAATTTTCTTCGGTTCGTTTTGTGTCTCCTCTTGGTTCCATCGTTTGCGCACGCCGCCGCAGCCAGGCGCCCGGTCAATGTGCTCTTCATCATCACCGACCAGCAGCGTTGGGACACGATGGGTTGCGCCGGCAACAAGATTATCAAGACACCGAACCTTGACCGCCTCGCCCGCGAGGGCGCACGGTTCGCCAATGCCTACTCTTCGTGCCCGGTCTGCGTGCCCGCGCGCACCGTCATCCTTACCGGGCGCACCTGTGAAGCGAACAAGGTGATCAGCAACAACGATCTCAACCTCCGCGATCTGCCTGATTTCTCCACCTTCGATCAAATTCTGATCCGGCACGGCTACCGTGGCGAGTATTACGGCAAGTGGCACAGCCCTTACAAATTCGCGCTCGATTACCAGAACGCCGTACGCTGGGTGAACGGCCCGCGGCCGCCCGGCTGCAAAGCCGACATGTCCGAGAGCGAGGCCTTCAGGAAATACATCGAAGCAAACGTCCCGGAACGTCCGCTCCAACCGGGCGAACATCTCGCCAACATGTATGGACGCCCTTACCAGCCCGATCCGCTCGACGGCGCCTACCGCCTGACCGCCGAGCAGGTGAAGCGGTTGGGGCGCGACAAGGATGCGCTGGCCAAAGCCGAGGTGGGTCAGGGGACAACTTACGGTTTGCTCGACGTGCCGCCCGAACACACGCTCGCCGCCTGGACCGCGAAGGAAGGTCTCGCCGCGCTGGACCGCCTCAAAGACGGTCCGTTCACGCTGACCATTTCCATCGGCCCGCCGCATCCGCCGATGGTGCTGCCCAGGCCTTACTACGGAATGTATCCGGCGGAAAAGATTCCCGCACCCGCCAGCATCGGCGACCCGCGCGCCAACTCGCCCTATGCCGAATCCAAAAACGCGCCGCCGTCCTATCGCGACCCGGCCAAGGTGCGGCAGATGATTTCCGACTATTATGGAATGATCACCGAGGACGACGATTGGATTGGCAGGATACTGAAACGACTCGATGAACTTGGCCTGACCGATCACACGCTCGTCGTGTTTACAGCCGACCACGGCGAGATGCTGGGCGATCACGGCATGTTCAGCAAATTCGTTTTCTACGAAGGCTCCGTGCATATCCCGCTGTTGATGCGCCTGCCCAGCGTGATTCCGGCGGGCACGGTGATCCACGCGCCCGTGGCGCAACTCGATCTTTTCTCCACGATCCTCGATTACTGCGGCATCAGCGACGAAACGTCGGCTGGCCGGGACTTGCGCCCGCTGATCGAAGGCACAGACACCGGCGCGGTACGCGTCGCGTTCTCCGAGTGGCAGGGCACGGCGGTTCCGGCGTTCATGGTGTTCGATGGCCGTTGGAAGTTTCTGTTCGGGCGCACCGCCACCGCGCGATCGCTGGATGCGCTCTACGACTTGAAGAACGACCCGCTGGAGCTGAACAACCTGGTCGGCCTCAATCCCGACCGCGCGAAACACCGCGTCGAAGCGGAGCGGATGAAAGGGCTGCTGGTCGGGTGGTTGGCGCGCGTGAAGTCGCCCCTTTTGGAAGCGGTGAAAGCGCGACCTGCGCCGTGACTCAGAAGCAAGTGTTGCTGTGGTTGAGGCCGGGAATGATCTGCCCTCTTGCAGCCGTTTTTAGTTTGCTTGAGCCGGAGGAGTCCGGTAGGTAAGCGGCGCCATCAACCAAATAACATTGCGAAAATGCATATGCCCCGCCCGCTCATCCCCACCCTGCTCAGTCTGTTTACCCTGACCTCCCTCGCCGCTGCCTCTGAAGGCGACTGGCCGCAATGGCGCGGGCCGAACCGGGACAACCTCTCCACCGAGACCGGCCTGCTCAGGCAATGGCCGGCGACCGGGCCCAAGCTCGTGTGGAAGGCCACCGGCATCGGCGGCGGCTTTTCCAGCGTGTCCCTGGTCGGCAACCGCATCTACACGATGGGCGATGGGCCGGACGATCTGTTTGTCCACGCGCTGGACCGCGACACCGGCAAAATCGCCTGGAGCACAAAGGTGGGTTTGCCAGGCGGCCACAAGAACTATCCCGGTCCGCGCGGCACGCCGACGGTGGACGGCGGCGCGCTCTACGTGCTCACGCAACACGGCGACCTGATCTGCCTGGATGCCGCCAAAGGCTCGGTGCGCTGGCGCAAGAACACGGAACGGGACTTCGGGGGCGCGATGATGTCCGGCTGGCGCTGGTCCGAATCCCCGCTCGTGGACGGCGACAAGGTCGTGTGCACGCCGGGTGGCCCGCAAGGAACGGTGGTGGCGCTCAACAAACAAACGGGCGCGCTGCTGTGGCGCTCGAAGGAATGGACCGACAAGGCGGCTTATTCCTCCCTCGTGCCCGTGGAAATCGGCGGCGTGCGGCAATACGTCCAACTCACGGGCGCCAGCGTGGGCAGCGTCGCAGCGGCCAGCGGCAAGCTGCTCTGGCGCGCGGATCGGCCCGGCAAAACGGCGGTCATCCCGACGCCGGTTTACAAGGACGGGCTGGTGTTCGTCACGTCGGGCTACAACATCGGGTGCAACCTGTTCAAGATTTCCGGCAGCGGGAACGTCTTCAAGGCCGAGCAAATTTACGCCAACACTGACATGGCCGTTCACCACGGCGGAATCGTTCTGGTCGGCGATCATGTTTACGGCCAGAGCGGCCGCGGCGACCTCACGTGCATGGAGTTGAAGTCGGGCAAGGTCGCGTGGACTGACCGCAGCGTCGGCAAAGGTTCGATTGCCTACGCCGACGGCCATCTCTATGTCCGCAGCGAAAGCAAGGGCGAGGTCGCACTCGTGGAAGCCACGCCCGGCGGCTACAAGGAAACGAGCCGCTTCACGCAGCCCGAACGGACGACGCGCATGGCCTGGCCGCACCCAGTCATCGCCGGCGGCAAACTCTACCTGCGCGATCAGGACAAGTTGTTTTGCTACGATGTGAAGGGCAAGTGAAGGCCCGCAGATCGGCGAAGCACCAAGCTCCAACATCCAAGCACCAGGGAAGCTCCAAACCTCAATCACCAAAACACGTTTCGGTAGCCCTTTATAAGTATCGGTCCAAATCGCCGCGGGCCGCGACGATTATTGCGCAGCGCGGACAGCCTTGTCCGCACGTTGATTTGCCGGCACCTCAGACTCGCGGACAAAGCTGTCCGCGCTCCTTTGGTTGCGGTGCCAGCCGCGCTGTGAGAATTGGTGTTTGAGGTTTCTCTGGAGGTTGGAGCTTGGAATTTGGAGCTTTTCGAGGTTATGCGGAAACTCCGTGTCTTGCTTTATTTCCGCGCCTCCGGCACCACTGTGAGTTTTACTTTCTGGCCGTCACGTTGCACGACGATTTCCACCGGCTGGCCGATCTTCACCGCGTCCAACGCGTAGGTGTAATCGTAGATGTTCGTGATTTTCTGACCGCCGAACTCGATGATGACGTCGCCTCCTTTCAATCCCGCTTTCTCCGCCGGGCTGCCGCCGCGCACACCGCTCAATTTCACGCCCTGCACTTCCGTCGTGTAGTCCGGGATGGTGCCGAGATAGGCGCGCAACGTCTCGCGCCCGCCGCCTTCGCCGCCGCCGCTGCGCTGCACCTTCGCGTAGTCGGGCCGCGCGCCCGCCAACAGGTCGAGCACGAGGCCGCGCGCAAACTGCGCCACGCGTTCCATGCCTTCATAGTTCAACTTGTCGGGCTTATCGGTTGGCCGGTGATAATCCTCGTGGCTGCCGGTGAAGAAATGCAGCACTGGCAGTTGCTTCGGGTAGAACGCGGTCACGTCGGTCGGTAAATACGGGTCGTCCAGCAACGCGACGTTGAACCCGGCGGCGACGTTCCGCTTCTCGATCAATCGCCGCCACACCGATGACGACCCGACGCCCTGCAAATCGAGCTTGTTGTCCCGCAATCGGCCCACCATGTCGAAATTCACGTAGGCAACGATGTTGGAAAGCGGCACCGGTGGGTGCTCCGCGAAATGCGACGAGCCGATCAAGCCGATCTCCTCGCCCGACCACAGTGCGAAGATGACGCCGCGCGGGAACAACGCCGGTTTCTGCTTCTGTTCGGCGGCGAGCGCGGCGGCCAGTTCGAGCACGACGGCGTCGCCGGAGGCGTTGTCGTCGGCGCCGTTGTGGATCGCGCCCTCCTCGCCCGCGCGTTCGAGCGAACGTCCCTCGCCGTGGCCGAGGTGATCATAGTGCGCGCCGATCAGGACGTATTCCACCGCGTCATTGCTCCGGAGGGACGAGCTGCGCGAGCCCCCATCTTTCTGAGAAGTTTTCAAATCAGGGACTCGCGTAGCTCGTCCCTCCGGAATAATTGGCGGCAGCACGGCGACGACATTGCGGTCGGTCTTGCGGATTTGTTCGACGGCCGTCGCGAGCTTGACCCGCGCGTTGGTAATGGCGAAGCCGCCGTCGGCATGCGGGTCCTCATTGTCGAGCGCGGTCTGGAGCGTTTTCAACTCCTTGCCCGCAGCGCTGAGGATCGCGCCGGCGGCCTTGTCGTTGATACTTGCGGCGAGGATGCCGGAGCCGGACAGGCTGGTGTCGAAAGTGAGCGGCGTGAGCTGGCCGGCGTTGGGCGAGTTCGGCCCCGTGACGACGAGCAACGCCTTCGCCCCGCGCTCGCGGGCGATCATCGCCTTGTAGCGCAGGCCGGCGTAGAGGTTGAGTTCCTGGCGGCGTTTCGGCTCCACGTCTTCGGGCACATAACGGAGCACGAGCGCGATCTTGTTGCTCACGTCGAGGCCCGCATAGGAATCGTAGCCGCGTCCGGAGGCGGCCGGGACTTTGAGGCCGTAGCCGGCGAAGACGACCTCGCCTTCGAACTGGCCGTTGGCCGTGAAGGAGAGCGGGCGAAAATCCTCTTCGGGCTTGAAGACGAGTTCGCCAACGTAGCCGCCGGGCACGGTGACGGACAAATTATTTTTCCCCGGCACGGTCTTGATGCCGGAGGTGAACTCGAACTGCTGAAAGTAACGGCCGTCATCGCCAAGCGGTTTCAGGCCGGCCCGTTGCAACTGTGCTGCGATATACTCCGCGGCCAGTTGCGCGCCGCGCGAGCCGGTCAGCCGGCCTTCGAGCGCGGCGGCGGCGAGATATTCCACGTCGGCGCGCAAGTCTTTCACGGTGATGTCCGGTGTGAAACCCACGGGCATCGGCGGGCCGGGCTTTTCGGCAGAGACGGAAGCAGGCTTGGGCGGGGGCGTCGCGGAGGTTTCTTTCCCCGGCGCCGGTTTCGCGCCGCGCGCCGGCGCCGACCTGAGCGCCGCGAGCGCGGCGGAGTGGTTCCAGCGTGCGAGGAAGAGTTGCGATTTGCCGTCGCTGGTGCGGTTGGCTGTCCAGCAAAGTTTCTGGCCATCGGGCGACAACACGGGCAGGCCATCGAAGCCTTCGGCGAACGTCACGCGTACCGGTTCGCGCGCGCCGACGGCGTCCACGAGGAACAGCTCGAAATTGGAAAAGCCCAGCTTGTTCGCGGTGAAGATGACGTATTGGCCGGCGGGATGATAGTAAGGAGCCCAAGCCATGCAGCCGAAGTCGGTGAGCCGGCGCTGGTCGGTGCCGTCCAGCTTCATGCTGTAAATATCGGCGAGGGTTCCCTGCTCGTTGAAGTGGCGCCAGATGATGCGCTGGCTGTCGGGCGAAAAGAACGGCCCGCCGTCGTAACCCGGCCAGAGCGTGAGCCGCTTCTGGCCGGAGCCATCGGCGTTCATAATGTAGATTTCGCCAAAGTACGCAGGGTCGATGGCGAGACGTTTGAGGTCGGCGGCGGAAAGTTTGTTGGTCGGGTAAGCGTCGCGCAGCGAGCAGAAGACGATGTTTTTGCCGTCCGGCGAATATGCGCCCTCGGCATCGTAGCCGGGCGCCGTGGTGAGGCGCTTGAGTTGCGAGCCTTCACGACGCGCGGAAAAAATGTCCATCTGCTCGTCGTAATCCCACGAATAACGGCGCTCCTGGCCGGCGGCGCGGAATTCCAACTCGGCCCTTTGCTTCGCGCGCGCCTGCGGATCGAGATGCGTGGAGGCGAAGAGCACTTCGTCGCTGCCGGGGCGGAAGAACGCGCAGGTGGTCTTGCCGAGGCCGGGGGAGACGCGGTGGTTGTCGCCGGTTTCCAGATCGAGCAGGAAGATCTGGTAGAACGGATTGTCCGGATCCCGTTCGCTCTGGAAAATGAGCGCCTTGCCGTCGGGCGAGAAGTAGCCTTCGCCGCTGCGCCGGCCCTCGAAGGTGAGCTGGCGCGTCTCGCTGAGAAATTGGGCTTCGCCGGCGGGGGCCGTTGGCGCGGCGGGCGCCGTCTGAAACATCACGGCAGCGACGCACGCGGCCGCGAGCCATGTCACGCAGAACCTCAACTTCATGGCTGTCATGCTATGCCGTGCGCGCGCGGCGCAAAAGCGCGAAATCACGGGCGGAGGTCTTTTTCGGAGGGACGAGCTACGCGAGTCCCCGTTTGATTCGGAGACGTGAAGGAAGCTTGGGACTCGCGGAAGCTTGGGACTCGCGTCGCTCGTCCCTCCAAAGGTGGGCCACCGCCAAGAGCACCCGCCAAGAGCACCCTTGCCAACGTTTCGGCCGCGTGAGAGGCTTGACCAGTTGGAATTGATGCACGATCTGCGCCGTGAACAATGCCCGGTCTCCCAACGCCGCCAGCGGGGGCTGATTGACCGCCCACCGGCCTGCCCGCCATGTCTGTGAACGCTACCCCGCCCTCCGGCCCGGAAGCCGAACGCCGGCGGATCCAGCATCAGCATGAAATCCTCAATGCGCTGCCCGACACGGCGTTCCACGATCTTGCCCGGCTGGCGACGCAGCTTTGCCAGGCCCCCATCGCAGCGATCGCGCTCAGCACCGAGCGTGGCCCGCAGTTCAAGGCGCTGCTGGGTTTGAATTTATCGGACGAACTGCGGAAGGTTTCGTTTTTCGAGCAGACCGTCGCCCAGGCGGATATCTTCATCGTGGAGGACGCGGCGGCGGACGGACGGTTTGCCGGCGAACCGCTGGTTTGCGGCGAATCGGGCGTCCGTTTTTACTCCGGCCTGGCGCTGCGCAATGCCGACGGCGCGGCACTGGGTTGGTTTTGCGTGATGGACCGTGTGCCGCGCAAGCTCACCGGTGAACAGGCCGAAGCCTTGCGCATCCTGGCCCGCCAGATCATGACCCAGGTGGAGATGCGCCAGGTTTATTCCGAGGCGATCCAATATCAGCAGGCCGAGGAGGAGTTGCGCGAGAGCGAACTGCGCTTCCGCCAGTTGGCCGAAAACATCCACGAAGTCTTCTGGCTCACGGACTGGGTCACTCATCGCGTCATTTACGTCAGCCCGGCCTACGAACAAATCTGGGGCCGCACCGCCCGGAACCTGTATGACCATCCGCGCGAATGGCTGGACTCGATCCACCCGGAGGACCGGACGCGCGTGCGGGACTCTTTCCTCAAGACGGCGGCCAGCGGCAGCTTCGATGAAGAGTTCCGCATCGTGCGGCCCGATCAATCGGTCCGCTGGGTCCATGACCGCGGCTTCCCGATCCGCAACGACCAGGGCGAGGTGTTCCGCATCGCGGGGATCGCGGAGGACATCACCAAAAACAAGGCGGCAGAAGAGGCGTTGCGTCAGGCCGAGCAGAAGTACCACAGTATTTTTGAAAACGTCACCGAAGGCATTTTCCAGACGACGCCCGACGGGCATTATCTGGCGGCCAACCCGATGCTGGCGCGCATCTATGGATACGCCTCGCCGGAGGAGTTGATGGCGGCCGTCCAGGACATCACTCACCAGCTTTACGTGACGGAGGGCCGGCGGGTGGAATTTGCCCGGCTGATGCAGGAAAACGAGGCCATTGCGGATTTTGAATCGCAGATCCATCGCAAGGATGACAGCGTGATCTGGATTTCGGAGAACGCCCGCGCGGTGCGGGACGCCGGCGGCCACCTGCTCTACTACGAAGGAACGGTGCGGGACATCACGGCCCGCAAACGGGCGGAGGACGCGCTGCTTGACTCGGAAATCCTTTATCACTCGCTGGTGGAAAGCCTGCCGCAAAACATTTTCCGCAAAGACGCCCAGGAACGGTTCACCTTCGCGAACAAGCGTTTTTGCGACACGCTCGGCAAGCCGCTGGCGGAAATCCTGGGCCGGACCGACTTCGATTTTTTCCCGGAAGAACTGGCCCGCAAATACCAACAGGACGACCGCCGGGTGATGGAACAGCGGGAAACCTTCGAGACGGTCGAGGAGCATCAGAAGCCCGACGGCAGCAAGCTCCACGTTCAGCTGATCAAGACCCCGTTGTACGATTTCAGCGGCAACGTCATCGGCGTGCAGGGCATGTTCTGGGACGTCACCGAGCGCAAAAAAATCGAGCAGACCCTCGCCCACGAACGCGATCTGTTGCGCGCCCTGCTGGACCACGTGCCCGACCGGATTTACTTCAAGGACGCGCAATCGCGCTTCCTCAAATGCAGCAAGGCGCTGGCGGAGCGCCTGGGGCTATCCGACCCGGAACTGGCGGTGGGCAAGACGGATTTCGACTTTCACCCGCTGGATAAGGCGCGCGAGTTCCACACCGATGAACAACGCATCATCGAGAGCGGCCGGCCGCTGATCAATAAAATCGAAAAACAGGTGGACCCCCAGCGCGCCGAAATCTGGGCATCGGTCACCAAGGTGCCGGTCTACAACCAGGCCGGCGTCGTCACCGGCATCATCGGCATCTCGCGCGACATCACCGCGCTCAAAAAGATTGAGGAGGAACTGGAGATCAATCGCGACGCGGCGCTGGAGCTGGTGCGGCAGAAGTCGCAATTCCTCGCCACCATGAGCCACGAAATCCGCACGCCGATGAACGGCATCCTGGGGATGATCGGCCTGCTGCTCGACACCCGCCTGACGGTCAAACAGCGCGACTTCGCCGAAACCATCCGCGGCAGCGCGGAGGCCTTGCTGACGATCATCAATGACATCCTGGACTTCTCGAAGATCGAGGCCGGCAAGCTGACGTTTGAGACCCTTGACTTCGATTTGCGCGAGGCGATGGAAAGCACGGTCGAGCTGCTGGCCGAGCGCGCCCAGGCCAAGCAACTCGAATTGATTTCCTTCGTCCCGCCCGATGCGCCCACCGCCTTGCGCGGCGATCCGGGCCGCTTCCGGCAGATCCTCACCAACCTCGTCGGCAACGCGGTCAAATTCACCGAACATGGCGAAGTCATCGTGCGCGCCGTCAAGGAAAGCGAAACCGACCAGCAGGTGTGGTGGAAGTTCCTGGTGTCGGACACGGGCATCGGCGTGCCGGAAGAGGCGAAGGAGAAAATCTTCCAGGCCTTCACGCAGGCCGACGGCTCGACGACGCGCAAATACGGCGGCACCGGACTGGGTCTGGCCATTTCCAAGCAGCTCGTCGAAATGTTGGGAGGCAGGATCGGCCTGGAGGACACGCCCGGCCGTGGCTCGGCATTCTGGTTCACGCTGCCGTTTGAAAAGCAGCCGCCCAAAACCGGCGCCGAAAACGCCCGGCTCCAATTCCCCGGCACGCGAATTCTGGTGGTGGATGACAACACGCTGCACCGCGAATTCCTGGCCGAACATCTGCGGTCTTTGCAGATTGAGACCGAACTGGCCGCCACCGCCGCGGAAACGCTCGAAGCCTTGCGGCGCCGCGGGCAGGCCGGCCACCCTTTCAACCTCGTCGTGATGGACATGAATCTGCCGGAAATGGAAGGATTGGCCCTGGCGCGGCAAATCCACGCCGACGCTGTGCTGGGCAACCCGCGGCTGATGCTGTTGACGGGGCTGCGCGCAAAACTGAACGCCGCCGATCTGCGGGAGACCGGCGTGGCGGCCGTTTTGTTGAAACCTGTCCGTCTCTCCCGCCTGATGGAATGCCTCCGCGCGGTCCTCTCCGGCGAAACGGTCCTGGCGCTGGAACCCGCCGGCAGCACGGAAACGACTCCCGCCTCGCCGCCCCCCCCGGCCAAACCGATGCGGATTCTTTTGGCCGAGGACAACGTGGTCAATCAAAAGGTCGCCCTGCACCAGTTGCGCAAGCTCGGCCACTCCGCCGACGCGCTGGCCAACGGCCGCGACGTCCTCGCCGCGCTGCACCGCACGCGTTACGACATCATCCTGATGGATTGCGAGATGCCGGAGCTGGACGGCTATGAAGCCACGCGGCAGATCCGGGCACAGGAAAAAGAGTCCGGCACCCATGCCTACATCATCGCCATGACCGCCAACGCCCTGCTGGGCGACCGGGAACTATGCGTCGCCGCCGGCATGGATGATTACCTCATGAAGCCGGTGCAACTGGCCAAGCTGAAGGCGGCGATGGGCCGGGGAATCGAGCACCTTCAGATGCAAGCGGCGCCAGAGCGGGCCAGCGCGCCGCCCGGCGCGATTGATCCCGCGGTGCTGGCGGGGCTGCGGGAATTGCAGGAGCCGGGCAAGCCCGACCCGCTGGCGGAACTGATTGATCTGTTTCTGCGCGACACCCCGGCCCAGGTCCACAAGATGAACGCGGCCCACGCGCAGGGCGATGCGGCCCAGCTCAAGTCGGCCGCGCACAGCCTCAAGGGCAGCGCCAACAACATGGGTGCGCGCACGCTGGCCAATCTCTGCGCCACCGTGGAAAAGCAGGCCAAGGCCGGCGGCCTGGGCGAGACCGGCCGGTGGCTCGAAGAGGTCGGCGCCGAATTCGCCCGCGTCCAGGCCGAGCTGGAATCGGTAAAAGCGAAATTAGTTGCAAAAAACTGATTTGATTCTATAGCGGAAGGTGGTTTTAATCCCCACCGATGAATCCGAACGTTCCACGCGTCCTGTTGATCGACGATGATCCAGGAGTGCAGGGAATGATCGCCTCCGGTCTGAGCGAAGACGGGGTTCAGCTCTCCTCGGCCCTCACTGCCCGTGAGGGCCTGGCGTTGGCAGGCTCGCAACCCTACGATTTGATCCTGCTGGACCTGGGCCTGCCGGAAATGGACGGCTTCAAAGTGCTGGAGGCACTCAAGGGGGATGAGCAGACCAAACACACCCCGGTGATCGTGCTCACCGCGTGGGTCAGCATCGCCAATAAAATTCGCGGCTTCGAACTGGGCGCCACCGATTACATCACCAAGCCCTTTCAAGTGGCCGAGCTGCACGCCCGCGTGCGGGCCACCTTGCGCGCCAAACATCTTCAGGACCAGTTGGCCCAGGCCAGTAACAATCTCGAAGCCGCCCGCGCCGCCGCCGAGGAGGCCACACGGGCCAAGTCCGCCTTCCTCGCCAACATGAGCCATGAAATCCGAACGCCCATGAACGGCGTGATCGGCATGACCGGCCTGTTGATGGAAACCGAGCTGACCAAATCCCAGCGCGACCTCATCGAAACCATCCGCAACAGCGGCGAGGCCCTGCTCACCATCATCAACGACATTCTGGATTTCTCCAAAATCGAGTCCGGCAAAATGGAACTCGAACACCAGCCCTTCGACCTGCGCAAAAGCCTCGAGGACGCGCTGGACCTGCTCGCCACCAAGGCGGCGGAAAAAAAACTGGATCTGGCCTATCACATGGAGGATGACACGCCCGCGACCGTCAAAGGCGATGTCACGCGGCTGCGCCAGATCTTCGTCAACCTCATCGGCAACGCGCTCAAGTTCACTTCCGCCGGTGAAGTTTACCTCCACGTTCAAACCCAGCCACCGGGCACGCACCTGCCGGCACCCGCCGTGGCGCGGGACAAACCCGGCGGCGGTCCGGCCCGCCCGGAATTCCATTTTTCCGTGCGCGACACCGGCATCGGCATCCGGGCGGAAAGCATCGAGCGGCTCTTTCAATCCTTCACGCAGGAAGACGCCTCGATCACGCGGCAGTACGGCGGCAGCGGACTGGGTCTGGCCATCTGCAAAAGCCTGGTCGAATTGATGGGCGGAAAAATGTGGGTGGAAAGCCAGCCGGGCCAGGGCGCCACGTTCCATTTCGTTTTGCCCCTGGAGGCCGCGCCCGCGCCGGTGCCGGAAACGACCGCCGCCTCGCCGCTGGCGGGGCTGCGGTTGCTCATTATTGATGATAACAACACCAACCGCCGCATCCTGACCCTGCACAGCCGCAAGTGGGGCATGCTTTCGCGCGAGACCGAGAGCGGCCCGCAGGCGCTGGAGTGGTTAAGACAAGGCGAACCGGCCGACATGGCGATCCTCGACATGCAAATGCCCGGCTTGGACGGCCTGATGTTGGCGGCGGAAATCCGCAAGCTGCGCGACGCCCAGGCCCTGCCGCTGATTTTGCTCACCTCGATGGGCATGACCATGGACAAATCGGACCGGGACCCCGGCCCGTTCGCCGCCTGGCTGTTCAAACCGATCAAGCCGGCGCAACTTTATGACGCGTTGCTGCAAGCCAAGCAGGGCGCCCGGCCTGATCCCGCCAAAGTCGCGCCGGCCAGGAAATTCGATTCCACCCTTGCTAAACGCGTTCCGCTTCACCTACTGTTGGTGGACGACAATGCCATCAACCAGAAAGTCGGTGTGCGCATGTTGCAACAAATCGGCTATCAGCCTGACCTGGCTGGCAGCGGGCTGGAGGCCATTCAGGCCATCGAAAAAAAAACTTACGACATCATTTTCATGGACGTGCAAATGCCCGAAATGGACGGCTTGAAGGCGACCGGAATCATCACGGCGCGCTGGCCCAGGGAAAAGCGGCCCATCATTATTGCCATGACCGCCAACTCCATGCTCGGCGACCGGGAAAAATGCCTCGCCGCCGGGATGGACGATTACATCGCCAAACCGTTGCGGCCTGAAGTCCTGCAAGCGGCCCTGGAAAACTGGGGAACGGTGGCCGGCCAGCGTCAACCTCGCGCCCCTGCCGAACCGGTCGCGCCCGCTGCCGCCGCGGAGCCGGCCCCGGCGGCCGAAACGGCCCCCGTGGACATGGAGCGGTTGAATTATTTTACGGGCGGCGACGAGCAGGCCATCCGTGAACTGGTTGATTTTTATCTCTGCCAGACGGAAAAGCAATATGACGATCTCGGCCGGGCGCTGGCTACGCAGGCCGCCGCCGAAGTGCGGCGGATCGCCCACAGTTGCGTCGGCGCCAGCGCCACCTGCGGCATGACCGCGGTCATCGGCCCGCTCCGCGAATTGGAGCGCCTGGGCCACGAGGGGCAACTGGCCGGAGCGCCCGGTTGTTACGCCCGGTTCCGCGCCGAACTCGACCGCATCAAACAATTTTTCGCGGACCGCCCTCACCCAACCCTCAAAATCTAAACCCGAACCAACGCCGTGAAAAAACTTCTCATCATCGAAGACGATCCCGTCATCGCCAACATCTATCGCAGCATCTTCGAAAAAGACAACTACCAGGTCGAGGTGGCCACGGATGGACAAAGCGGCTTTTACAAAATCCACGAAGCGCGCCCCGATATCGTGCTTCTGGATCTCATGCTGCCGATCATCGGCGGGGTGGACATCCTGAAAAAAATCCGGGCCCAAAAGCAGTTTGAAAAACTGCCGGTGATTGTGTTCACCAACGCCTACCTGCCCGACATGGTGCAGGACGCCATCAAAGCCGGGGCCATAAACGTCTTCAACAAAGCAACGCTGGCGCCCCGGGACATCATCCAGGCCGTGCATGACGCGCTCTTTGCCCCCACCCGGCCGGCCGCGGCGGACGCCACGGCCGGAACCACGAAGATGGCCCGGAAGGAAGCCGCGCCCAACAGCGCAGGCGAACTGGACGAAAGCTTCCTGGAGAACACGCCCGAACTGCTGGCCTCGTTGCGCAGTTTCCTCCAGACGATGGTCAAGAGCGAGGACGAAGCGACCCGCCTGGCGCAATTGAACGAACTTTACCGGAAGGTCCACGCGGTCACCAGCGGCGCCGGCATCTCGGGCCTGCGGAGCATTTCCCACATGTGCGCCGCCTTGGAAGCCCTGCTCAAGGAGCTGTACGAAAAGCCCAAAAGCATCAATGCCTCCAACCTGCGCACGATCGCCCACTCGATTGATTTCCTCGGCGTGCTGTTCAGTTCCCACCGCGAAACCGAGGACCAAAAGCCCGTCAGCATTTTGGTGGTCGATGACGAAGTGCTTTCCCGCAAGGCCTTGATTCTGGCGCTGGAAAAAGCCGACTTGAAACCCATCAGCGTCCAGGACCCCAACGTCGCCTACAGCCTGCTGCTCGACAATCAGTTCGACCTGGTGATTCTGGACGTGGACATGCCCGGCATGACGGGGTTTGAGTTGTGCACCAAACTGCGCACCCTGCCCAACTATAAAACCACGCCCGTCATCTTCGTCACCGCCTTGAGCGACTTTGACAACCGGGCCAAATCTAGCATGAGCGGCGGCAACGATTTGATCGCCAAGCCGTTTTTGTTTATGGAACTCAACGTCAAAGCCCTGACGTTTGTGCTCAAAAACCGCTTGCAGCAGGCCAAAACTTGAGCCGGATGGGCAAAGAGCCGCGCCAGTAGAGCCGATCCCCGCGTCGGGCTTGACTCGCTCTCCGTCCAAATCGTCGTCTGCCGCGGGGATTGTGGCATGAAGAGACACCGATCTTTTAACATCGAACAACGAACTCCGAACCGGCCGCTGACCGGTGCGTCGTTCGATGTTTGGTGTTCGAGGTTGGTTCCGTTTGGTTGCGGCTGCGCCGCCTTAAGAAATGTGCCGGCTTGCCTCGTGTGAATAGTTCACCTGCCAGCACAACAACCTCCGCCTCGAATCTCCCCTGCCCGCCTGGCACCCTCCCCGAGCCTCAGGCCGAAATCCCCTCGGTGCTGCGCGCCGAGATGCGAAAACGACTCAGCCCCGCCGCGACCGGTCTCGGTCTGCTCCTCGCCATCGCCTCCGTCCACCAGGGGTTGATGGTGCCGGCAGCAGCCGCCAGGCCGCTGGTGACCCTGACCGCGGTCAGCGCGGCCATTTTTTTCCTGATTCGCTGGCTGACCGCTTACGCTTCCCCCACGCTGCGGCGGATCCACCCGCTGGCGACCTGCATGGCGGGACTGGTCCTGGCCAATGCCCTGGCCCGTTTGCAGGTTACCCCCGATCCGCGGCAGACGATTGACCTGATGCTGCTGCTCATCGCCGCCGGCTGGTTCTTTCTTTCCACGCGCTGGCTGTTGTTGCTCATTGTTGCGACCTGGTGCGGATGGCTGTTGGTCGGGCCGCTGCGGGAACGACTCCCTTGGAACGCGGAATTGCCACCGGCTGTGGACCCGTCGTCCGCCTGGTGGCTTTATGGAATCGGACTCTCGTTCGCGACGCTCCTCTCCCTGCTCATTCGCTGGAACCAGGCCGGGCAAATCCGTGATTCATTGCGCCTGCGCCAGTATCAGGAATCGCCAGCCGACCGCGCCGCCGGCCCGGCGGGGGAAATGCAGGAACGAGAGGAACGCTACCGCCGCCTGTCCGACGCGTCCATCGAAGGAGTGGCCATGCATGAATACGGCAAAATCCTGGACACCAACCTCGCCCTGGCCACGATGCTCGGCTACCCGGTCGCCGGCCTGGCGGGCAAAAATATTTTGGACCTCGTCACGCCGGAATCGCGCCGCCAGATTTCCGCCACCCTTTTCCTGGGCAACTTCAAATCAACCGAGGCCGTCGCCCGCCGCAAGGACGGCTCCACCCTGCCGGTCGAGTTGTTCAGCAAATCGGTCGCTTTTCGGAACCGCACGGTCATGGTCACGGCCCTGCGGGACATCACCGGGCGCAAACACATCGAGGAGGTCATCGCCCTGGAGAAGCAACGGCTCGCCCAGCAATACCGCCAGCAAGCCGCCCTCGCCGGAATGAACGTGGCCATTGATAAACCCGACGAACTGGCGGCCGTGTTTAGTCGCATCGCCGAAGTGGCGACGGAAATTCTGCCCGCCGGCGGCGGCGCCTGTATCATCCTTGCCGACGAAAAAACCGGCGGCTGGAAAATCGCCTCCATCCTCGAACCCCAGCGCATACCGCAGCCCGTCATCGAGAAACTCGCCGCGCCCGGCGGAGCCACCGAATGGATCACCCGCAACCGGCAATCGCTGATCGTCTCGGACATGGCCTACGATCCGTTCGCGGCGGAGCAACAATTCATCGAGCAGGGCATCAAAGCTTACGCCGGGTTCCCGCTGCTCGATGAAGGAACGGTTTTCGGGGTTCTGTACGCCTTCGACATGCATCCACGCACGTATCATCATGCCGACTTGAATTTTCTCAGCGCCCTGGCCAGCCGCGCCGCGGTGGCCATCGTCAAGGTGCGGCTCTTCGAGCAGATGCGCAACGCGAACAATCAGCTGGATTCGCAGCGCGCCGAGTTGCAGTTGAAAAACATGGACCTCGCCGAAGCCAAGGAATTCGCCGAACGCGCCAGCCGCGCCAAGTCGCAGTTCCTCGACACGATAAGCCACGAACTGCGCACGCCGATGAACGGCGTGCTGGGGATGACCGGCCTGTTGTTGAGCACCGAACTGAGCGCCGAACAGCGGGACTACGTCGAAACCGCCCAGCGCAGCGCCGAAGCGCTGCTCAAATCCATCAACGAGATTCTCGACTTCGCCAAAATCGAGACCGGCCAATTCCGACGGGAAGCCCGCGCTTTCGACCCCCGCCAACTGGTCGAGGCCACCGTCAAATTCTTCCTCCCCGTCGCCCAGGAAAAGCAGCTCGCCTTGTCGGCCGGGGTCGCCCCGGAAATTCCCCCCACGCTGCAAGGCGATGCGCCCCGCATTCAGCAGGTGCTTCACCATCTGGTCGCGAACGCCATCAAGTTCACGCGGCAGGGCAATGTTTCCCTCCGGGTCACCCGGGACCAAGAGACCGACAACGAATGGCAACTCCGCTTTGAAGTCCAGGACACCGGCATCGGCATCGCGCCGGAAATACGGCCACGCCTCTTTCTGCCCTTCAGCCAGGCCGACGGGTCGGCCTCGCGCAACTTTGGCGGCCTCGGCCTGGGACTGGCGATGGCCAAACAATTGGTGACGCTGATGCAAGGCCACATCGGCGTGGACAGTGAGGCCGGCCAAGGCTCGACGTTTTGGTTCGTTCTCGGCCTGAAAAAATCGCCCGCCGCGCCGGCCGCCCCTTGAGCCGCCGGCCGCCGCTGCGGTTTTGACAACCCCCCCGGCACCGGCTAGCGTTGCCGCATGGATTCCCTCCACGCCCCGTGGCGAATTCAATATATTCTGGCGCCCAAAAGCCCGGCGGCCGACGCGTCGCTCTTCACCACCATCGCGCAGTCCAGCGACGATGAGGCCCATTACGTGGTCGCCCGCGACCGCACCTGCTACGCGTTGCTCAACACCTTCCCCTACAACGGCGGCCACCTCATGGTCGTTCCCTACAAACAGGTCCCCGACTTCAACGGACTGACCGACGAGGAAATGTGCGACCTGATGCACCTGACCCGCCGCTGCCAGAACGCGCTCGCCAGGGTGATGAAACCCGACGGCTTCAACATCGGCATCAACCTCGGCAAGATCGCCGGCGCGGGCATCGTCGAGCATCTCCACATTCACGTCGTGCCGCGCTGGTATGGCGACACGAATTTCATGCCCGTCGTCGCCAATACCACCGTCATGCCGCAGGCCTTGTCGGAATTGGCCGCGCAACTCCGCGCGGCGCTGGCCCGATGACATTGCCCTTCTCCAATTTCAAATCGGGAACCTGCCGCGGCGCCTGTTGCCTCGTGAATCGTCAGTCGTAAATTGCAAATCGAAAATGCCCTCCGAGACCCTCCACTTCGAGAACGCCCGCTTCGCCCAGCAACTCTTCAACAACGACACCCGCAATCTCCAGGCCCTGGAGGAGCAGCTTGAAGTCAAGGCGACCGCCCGCGATGGCTGGATCAAACTCGAGGGCCCGGCCGAGGCCGTGGAGCGCGCCCGGCAGATGTTCCAACTGCTCGAAGCCTCGCTCAAATCCGGCTCCCCCATCCGCAACCGCGAATTCGCTTATGCGCTCAACGTGGTCCATCACGACGGCATCGCCACGCTCAAAAGCCTCTTTGCCGATCGGATTTTGACTTCGCCCAAAAAGCCCGCCGTCACGCCCAAAACGCCCGGCCAGAAAAAATACCTCGAAGCCATCCGCCAGCACGACGTGACCTTCGGCCTCGGACCCGCGGGCACCGGCAAAACCTATCTGGCCATGGCGATGGCCGTGTCCGCCCTGCGCGAAGAAACCGTCGCGCGCATCATCCTCACGCGCCCCGCCGTGGAGGCCGGCGAAGCACTGGGCTTTCTGCCGGGCGATTTGCAGGAAAAACTCGCGCCCTACCTGCGCCCCTTGCACGACGCGCTCATGGACATGCTCTCCGCCGAGGAAATCCAGAAACACATGGAACGCGGCACGATTGAAATCGCGCCGCTGGCTTACATGCGCGGGCGCACGCTCAACCACGCTTTCATCATCCTGGACGAGGCCCAGAATTCCACGGCCGAACAGATGTTCATGTTCCTCACCCGGCTGGGCCACAGCGCCAAGGCCGTGATCACGGGTGACCCCACCCAGATTGACCTGCCAGCCCACAAACACTCCGGCCTGCTCGAAGCCCATCGCGTCCTCCAAAAAGTCGAAGGCGTCGCCATGGTGGAATTTCAGAAGCGCGACGTGGTCCGCCACATCCTCGTGCAACGCATCATCGGCGCCTACGAGCATCACCGCGGCAAAGCTCATGAATGAGGTCTGCCTGCGCAACCGCCAGCGCACCCGGCCGGTTGACCTCCGTCTGCTCCGCCGCATCGCCCTCCGCTTGCTGCGCGAACACCTGCGCGCCGCCGATTTCGAACTGTGCCTCCACCTCGTCGCCGCGCCGGAGATGGCGCGCATCAACGAACAATTCCTCGGACACCAAGGCTCGACCGACGTCCTCACCTTCAACTATTCGGACTCCGACACCCAAAATCCCGGACGCCAGGCTTTGCGCGGCGAACTCTTCCTCTGCCTCGACGCCGCCGTGGCCCAGGCCCGCCGCTTCCGCACCACCTGGCAAAGCGAACTGGTCCGCTACCTCGTCCACGGCGTCCTGCACCTGCTCGGCCATGACGACACGCGTGTCGCCGACCGGCGCAAAATGAAATGGGCGGAAGATCGCCTGCTACGCCGGCTCACGGAGCAATTCCCGTTGCGCAAGCTCACGCGGCGGCCGGTGAGGCGAATCATTCGTAAATCGCAAATCGCCAATCGTAAATCTCCAGCGCTTTGCCTTGAGCCGGCCCGGACGAAAACCTAGAGTCGTGGCATGAAAGGTTATTTCGCCGTTTGGCGGGCCAATTTCTATGCCGGCCTGGCCATCGTGCTGCCCGCGGTGATTTCCCTCGCGGTAGTCAAGTGGCTCTTCGGCACCGTTTCCAATGTCACCGACGCGCTGCTTTTTTTTCTGCCCAAAGACCTGACCCACCAGGCGGCCGGGACGGGATCGATGCATTGGTATTGGAGCCTGGCGGCGCTGGCGCTGGCCGTGCTGCTCATCGGCTTGATCGGCCGGTCGGCCCGCAATTACCTCGGCAAAAAAATGATCCGTCTCGTGGATGCCTTTTTGCTGCACGTGCCGTTGCTCAACAAAATTTACGGCGCCATCAAGCACGTCAACGAAGCGTTTACTTCAACCGATAAATCATCCTTCAAGACCGTCGTGCTGGTGGAATTTCCGCGCCCCGGCCTCTACTCGATCGGCTTCATCACCAGCGAGCAACATGCCGAAGTGCAGGCCCGGATGAAGGAGAAAGGGGTTTGCGTGTTTGTCCCCACCACGCCCAATCCGACCTCCGGTTTTCTGCTCCTGGTGCCGGAAGAAAAAGTCACCAAGCTCGAGATGTCCGTCGCCGACGGGATCAAATACGTGATGAGCCTTGGCTCGATTGCGCCGGACTACGCGCTGCCGGACAAAAAGCTGAAGGACTGACCTCTCCTGATGCCATGCGCCAGGACTATTCATTTAAGAAACATCCAACATCCAACATCCAACGCCCAACATCCCATGGTTGGGCATCCGGACGTTCATTGGGAATTGGATGTTGGATGTTGGATGTTGGATGTTCATTGCGATGATCGAGTCCGCCACCGGCCTGATTCTGCGCACCCGACCGCTGACGGAGACCAGCCTCATCGTGCAGTGGCTCACGCCGGAGTTCGGACGCCTCGCCACCGTCGCCAAAGGCGCGCGCCGGCCCAAATCTCCCTTTCTCAGCAAGCTCGATTTGTTTTATCTCGCCGATTTCAGCTTCTACCGCAGCCGCCGCTCCGATTTGCATATTTTAAGTGAAGTGAGCCTGCGCGACACGAATGCCGCGCTGCGCCAGGACCTCGCCCGTCTTCAGCAAGCCGCCTACGGCACCACGCTCATCGAGCAGACCACCGAGACGGATACGCCGCTGGCGGGAATTTTCGGGTTGATGAGCGGTTTTTTGAAACATCTGGTGGAACAACCGCCGCGACCGCAAACCCTTTTCGCTTTTGAAGTGAAACTGCTCGCGGAACTGGGGCTGCAACCCAGGCTGGACAAGACCTCGCTTACGCCCGGGGCCCGACAAATCGTTGAAAAGCTGGCCGGCGCCGATTGGCCCGCGATTGGCCGCCTGAAACTCAGCGAGGCGCAAACCACCGAACTGCGCCAGTTCCTGCACGGATTTTTGATTTTCCACCTCGGTAAGATTCCAAAAGGGCGAAGTCTTTGACCGTTCATTTTCGCCGGGAAAAGCGGAGGAGGGCCACCGCACTCCAGGACGCTGACGCGCCATCTGCCGCTCCCGAAGTGCGCGAAGCGTCTTGGAGTGCGCCAGCCCTCTGGCGCTTTTAAGATGCACGAGTTTTATCCAGCTTTGTTGGTCGCATAATCAAACTTCAAGAAGATTAAAGACGCGTGCAAAACAAACTGGCTAACGGTCGCGGAAAGGATTTTGCAAATGAGGGACGGATCGGCGGGAAATAACTTTGCGTAGAGCGCGAACGCTGATACCTTGCCAGCATGAAATGGGAACAGCTTTGTGACGACAAAACCCTCGAAGGGATTCCCTACCGCGTCGAGCTTACCCGCAACGGTCAACTCGTTATGAGTCCACACCGAAGCTACCACAGCATTTACCAGAGCCGGATCATACGCTGGCTGAACAGTCTGTTGCCCGACGGCGAGGCGATGCCGGAGTGCCCCATCGCAACCAATGTCGGCGTGATCGTGGCGGACGTGGCGTGGGCGTCGCCAAAGAAAGTGAAACGCAACTTCGATCTGCCGAACTGGTCAGAATCGCCGGAAATCGTCGTGGAAGTCTTGTCCCCGTCGAACGCCGGCGACGAAATCCGCAAGAAGCGTGAAGCCGTCTTCGCCAAAGGCGCTGCGGAATTTTGGATCTGCGACCGAAATGGCACGCTGCAGTTTTTCGACCCGCGCCGACGGCTGGCAAAATCGCGGCTTTGCCCGAAATTCCCCGGCAGCGTGGCTACGCCGCGTTCGAACTCACGCCACTGAACGAACGCTCGCGAGTGACCCCCGGCAAACGCGCTCCTCGAAGGCAGCATCTACGGCGTGGCGGTAGCACTCCGCGAAGTAATGCCCGCGCAAAAACGCTGGTGCAAATCACCCAAAGCATAGTGGTATTCCTGTTTGCAACGCTTCCATTCGCTGCTCAAAGGATCGAGGTGGTTGGCGAATCGGTCGTAGAGCGCGGCCAGCCGGGCCAGTTCCGCCGGCGGAATCATGCGTAGAGCGCCAGCATCTCGGACGCGGCATGGCGAATCTCCAGGATGCGGTCCAGTGAAGGATGAACGCCGGAATGTTTCGTGGCCAGGCTCTGGACGCGTTTGGCGGCGCGGTCAATAACATCGAGAGTTTCACGCCAGACGGCGGCCGCGCGCGCCATTTCCTGCTCGCGTCGAACCGCTAGAACGGCGAAGCGGTAGAGCGAGAGGAGAAAGTTCTCAATCTCCGCCAGTTGCGCGTCGAACTGGTCTTCCGTCGTGCGGCTGAGTTATTCCAGCGCTTCTTCGTTGGCGCTGCGCAATTCCGACAATTCCAAGGTCAACGTCATGGTGGGAACATTACGCCGGTAATCAGGCTCAGGCAAGTAGCTGATCTAGTTCGGCAACAGATGCCTTGCGCTCTTGGTAATGTTCGGTTGGCTTGAGCACGTCGAAAGGTTTTGGCTTAAAGTTCGTCCTCTCGCAGGAAATCAATCTTAATGCGGTAGTATCGTATGGAGATATTCGGGTTGGACTTTACCGCATAGGTCAAGTTCTTGTCTTTTTCGTGGGACAAAATTAGGCCGAAGACCTTTTGCGAACCTGCAAGCTCCTCCATCACCCAGCCAAGGTAACGGCTTAGTTGACCGACCACAGAATCGGAGACTCTTTGCTTTTTTAGTTCTTGCACCAAGAAATCTCCATTCGGTCGTACGCACAATAAGTCAATTGGCCCGACATCCGTTGGGTACTGGCGGCCATCACGACCATTATCGTCAACAAACAGTCGAAGGCCCGGCTCAACCAGATGAAGGTTTGCAGCGATGAAATCTTCGACCTGTCGTTCCAATGCCAAAGGAATCGTGACCGACGCCTTGACGGTTTGCGGAGCAACCGCTTCATCTCCGTCAGCGGCCTTCTCGCTTTCAACTTCGGCTATATCCACCTGCGCTTGTTGCGTCATCGAGATTGGTACGAGTCGTACGACGTGACGGCCATCGACCATTTCCTGGGGGTCATATTTCACCAGAATCTTTGTCCCTGGAGTGATGTTGTTCTTTACAAACCATTCAGCGCATTGAGTCAGTTGATTGGCGTGGTGGCGTTTCATGTACGACTTCCGACCGTTGCCATCAATTACGGCAAGAATCGTTTTGTGCTCCCCGAATTTGCTTCCGTACCGAGTTCCGTAATCGTCCGTCAAGTTGATGTATTGCGCGGAGACTTCCGATCCATTTTGCAGGTGTTCAAATTCAATCATAGGTCGTCCCTGGGATTTGTCTTCGAGCGGCTCAACGCGAAACCGTTACGCGCGGTGGAGCGCAGTATCGGCTAGTGTCTCCGGCTCAACCCACTTCCCGTGTTCACGGATCAAATCCACGAGGCGTTCCACGGCTTCGGGGTTAAATCGAGTCATGCCGCGAGAGCCGCACGCTTTCGGTGAGTCGTTCGTTTGGGGGCATGAACCAGCCGTTTGCCGGCCTTGGCTTCCTCACCCCGTACCAACGTGGCGAGCCGTTTCAAATCATAACCACATTCCGCCCCGATTTCATCGCGCACGCGCCAGACTTCTTTCAACAGATTGTTTTTCATAAGCAGATTATAGCATCAATTCAAAGGGCGTGCAGATGACGGGCGCAGGGTAGCCCGCCGCTGTGCAGGCCGCACGCACTTTGTCCACAATGGCAGCGTTGGCAATGTGCCGGCAATTCCAGGTCAACAGAAAGTCCATCCGATGAACCGCCGCCACCGCGATGTGCGCCGCATCTACCGCCGCCCTGGCAGGCATCAAGCGAGTCGCAAGAATTCTGCGCGCCAAATCCTGCGCCGCCGGTGAATACTCGAGAACTTTACAGCCCGCTAAAACTTCATCCCTCGCCGTCGCCGCCGAAGCATCGCCCCGGCGCGACTCCGCCAGCACGAGGCCAGACACGAAAAGCTGGTAGTGTTGCCGCCGTTCGTCCCACCAATCGCGCGTGGCCTGTTGTTGCCCGGCAATCAAAACATCACGACTGGGCCAGGCCGTCAAGAGACTCGGAATCGTTGTTTCAAGATAGACTTTGGGCTTCACTCAATTTCAACTCCGGTTCAACCCATTTCCCGTGTTCGCGAATCAAATCCACGAGGCGCTCCACGGCTTCGGCTTCAGGGATGTTGAATTTGATCGGCGTTTTGCCGACGTAGAGGTTGATCTTGCCCGGCGCGCCGCCCACGTAGCCGAAGTCTGCGTCGGCCATTTCGCCGGGGCCGTTGACGATGCAGCCCATGATCGCGATCTTCACTCCCTTGAGATGCTCGGTGCGCGTCTTGATGCGCGCGGTGACGGTCTGGAGGTTGAACAGCGTCCGCCCGCACGACGGGCACGCGACGTATTCGGTCTTGAACGAGCGGCAACCGGCGGCTTGCAGAATGTTGTAGGCCAGCCGCAGCGATTGGCCCGCGCCCGACTCGCCACGAACCAAAATCGCATCGCCAATGCCGTCGGCGAGCAGCGACCCGATGACGACTGACGCGCGGAGCAAAGCGATCTTTGCTTCAAGCGGCCAAAAATTCCCCTCGCCCGATCCCGCCTTGCGGGACACCCTCTCCCCATCAGATGGGGAGAGGGACGGGGTGAGGGGTTGCGTCGTCTCAATTCCGAAGTTCAAACAATCCTTCAACAAAATCGGATTGTTGCGGCCAAGCCGTTTCAATTTCGCGGCGAGCAGACGAAACGCCGTGATGGCCGGCAGATTCACGCCGTCCTGGACCGTGACAAGTTGTGTGTCGCAGTTCACGACGAAGTCGGTCGTGGGATCCACTTCACAAACATTCAGGTCTTCGTAAATCGCCTCCGGCTTCACGTCGTCCTTCGGGCGAATTCTGGGGGCGACTTTGTCCCACGTGGCGCGCGTCACGACCACGCGGACGGTTTGTTCGCCGCCACATTTGACATTGTCGTTCAGTTCGATTTCGGGCGTGGCCCGGCGCTCGAAATGGAACGGGTCGAAGGGAAACGCAGGAGACGACGTGAGGAGGCTCTGATCAATTTCGGATTTTGAAGTGAGTCTCCTTACGTCGTCTCCTACGGTCAGTTCCGGAATCTGCGCCAACAGATCGCGGCACACTTCGATCTCGCGCGGGCTGTCTTCGGTCAGCGAGACACGGATGGTGTCGCCCAGGCCGTCGCACAGCAGCGAGCCGATGCCAATGGCGCTCTTGATGCGGCCATCTTCGCCTTCGCCCGCTTCGGTGACACCGAGATGGATCGGGTAATTCCAATCCGGCCCTTCCTGTTCCAACCGCGCCACCAGCAGCCGGTAGCACTCGATCATCACCTTCGGGTTGGACGATTTCATCGAGAACTTGAAGTTGTGAAAATCGTTCCGGCGCGCGATGCGGGCAAACTCCAGCGCGCTCTCGACCATGCCCAGCGGCGTGTCGCCGAACCGGTTCATGATGCGGTCGGAGAGCGAGCCGTGGTTGGTGCCGATGCGCAGGGCGCGGCCAAGTTCCTTGCAGAGCTTCACCAGCGGCGTGAATTTTTCCTCGATGCGCTTCAACTCGGCGGCGTATTGCTCGTCGGTGTATTCCTTGATCGCGAATTTCTTGGAGTCGGCGTAGTTGCCGGGGTTGATGCGGACCATCTCGACCCACTTCGCCGCTTCCATCGCGGCGTCGGGTTTGAAGTGAATGTCCGCGACGATGGGCACCAGGCAGCCGCGCTGGCGCAACCCGGCGACGATGTGTTGCAGATTGGCCGCGTCCTTCACCGTGGGGGCGGTGATGCGCACGATCTGGCAGCCGACCGCGACGAGGTCGAGCGTCTGTTGGACGCACTCGGCGGTGTCCATCGTGTCGCAGGTGAGCATGGACTGCAGAACGACCGGGTGGTCGCCGCCGAGGATGACGCCGCCGCGCGCGGGATCGCCGACCATCACTTCGCAGCTCTTGCGGCGGTGATGGAAGAACGGGGATTGGCAATACCGCATGGGCATCACTTCGCCGGCGCGGGGGCCGGCGGCTCGGGCGTCTTTTCGGCCTGCTCGATCTGAATGTCCTTTTTGAACATGGATTTGAACAACGGGAAGCGGCGGACATCAAAAAACGTCACATACGCCATGAACGAGATCAGCAGCACGGCAAAGGCGGTTGTGGCGTATTCCTGGATTCTCGCGCTGATCGGCCGGCGGCGGATCTTTTCAACAAGGGCCAGGAGAATATGGCCGCCATCCAAAACCGGGACGGGCAGCAGATTCAGGACGGCGAGGTTGATATTCAGCAGCACGAGGAAGTTGAGCGCCAGGCGATAATCAGTGTTCACCCACGCCGCGAGGATCGCGAGAATGCCCACCGGACCGCTCAAATCCTTGGCGCCCACTCCGGTTTGTTTGGAGTGCAGCAGCGCGCTGAGAGTGCCGATGGTTTTGTCCCACACATCGGCGACATTTTCCCACGGGGTCGGGCCGGGTTTCATCAACTGATAGACCATTGTTGCGCTCCCCGTCAACGCGACGCCGATGCGGCCGGTCTTCTTTATCGGATCAATGATCTTCGGTGTCACGGTCAGCGTAATGCGGTCCCTGCCGCGTTCGACTTCGACTTTCGTCGCTTCACCGCCGCGTTTGCGGATCAGGCCGACGAGCTGCTCCTGGCCGACAATCGGAACGCCGCCGAAGGAAACGAATTTATCATTCTCCTTCAAGCCGGCGATTTCTGCCGGGCTGTCCGCGTCCACTTTGGCGATGACCGGATGGTCGCGCGGATCGAGGTTCAACATTTTCAAGCCGATGACCTCGTTGATTTTCGTGGTCAGGCGATTGGTGGCGCGGACGCCCTCCCGTTCGGTCACCACCGCCAGGACGTTGGTTCGGGCGAGCGCCGTGACCGTGTGAACGTCCTCCCAGGATTTCACCAGGCGGCCGTTGACCATGACGATGCGGTCGCCGTCGCGAATTCCCATTTGATACTCCGGCGAGTCCGGTTCGACGTTGCCGATGATGGACGGGTTGACCGCCACCGGCAGTCCGACGAAATAGATCAATGTCGCAATCGCAAAGGCAAAAACGACATTCATGAAGGGGCCGGCAAAAGCGACCAGGATTTTGGACCACGGGGAGGCCGGGGGAATTGTTTCAGCGCCTGCCTGATCCTTCCCTTCCAAGGCCTCGGAGGTGATCATCTGCGGCAGCTTCACGAAGCCGCCGGCGGGAATCCAGCGCCAGGAATAATCAATCCCGTCGCGCGTCCAACTGAAAATCTTCGGTCCGAACCCGATGGCGAAGGCCTCGACTTTCAGGCCGCACCGCCGGGCCATCCAATAATGGCCGTACTCATGAACAAAAATCGCCGCCCCGAAAAGGAGCAGCACCGCCGCGACGACGTAGAGGTAACTAAACAAGTCAGCCATGTTAAAAACGCCGCCACGACAGCGGCCTTCCGAATGTAACGGGCAAGAGATGGACTGGCAACCTTGGAAACTCGTTTTTTGCCGATTCTGCTCGGAGTGGCTGTCTTTGACGGCGGGGTGCGAGTGCGTGTCCACAACGCGTCAAGGAGTTTCTGGCGCTCAGAATTGCGGGCGTTTGCGTTGAAGTTGTGGTGACGTTCGTAAAGATTCGCGGGCCGTGGTTGTGTTGGCGGCGGCCCTTGGAAACCTGTGGTAACAATGGGCGTATGCCTGTGGATTCCACGCATCCCGATTACGACGCCAAACTCGTTGCGTGGGGGTGCGCCCGTGATGTCATTGCGGGTGAAAATGCCGTGAAGGCCGCTGCCACCCGTTAGCTGCCGCGGCTGGATTCCCGGACCGACGATGAGTATGCCGCTTACAAGAAGCGCGCCTCCTTCTTCAACGCCACCGCGCGCACGGCTAAAGGCTACCTTGGGCTTGTTTTCCGACGACCGCCGTTTGTGGAACTACCGGAGGACGGCCGTCGAGAAGGAGCAAATGAGAGTGGACGGCCGCACCTCACCCCAACCCTCTCCCCAGAGCGGAGAGGGAGGTCTTTGCAGACAGCCACTGTGTCCGCGCTCGCGAGAGCGATGGAGCAGTTTCGCAACGATGCGGACATGCTGGGCACCGCCCTGCTGAATCACGCCAAGAGTATCGTGAGTGAGGTTGTGGCTGTCGGACGTGCCGGCACGCTCATTGATTGGGAGAGCGATTTTGAGAACCGCGTGCATGCTTCGCTCTACGCCGCTGAGAACATCCTCAATTGGCGGGTCGGGCGGATCAACGGCCGCAACATTCCGACGATGGTTGTCCTCCATGAAGCGTCCGGCGCGCGACCGTTGCCAGGTAAAGATGAAGATGCCTTCGCCACGGTGACGCCCGAACAAATCCGCTTTCTGAAACTCGTTCGCGGCGAGGCTGTGGCCGACTCCAAGAAGCTGCCTTACTCCTACGCCGTCGAAATCCGGCAGCGTATCGACGTTCAGGCGGGTCAGCGGAAGCAGCGCAAAAGCGAGTGGAAACTCGTGGAGACTCGCGTGCCTTTGCGCCTTGGAAAACCTTTGCCGCTGATTCCGTTTGTGTTTCACGGTTCCCGCCATTCCCTGCCTGCCGTTGAGAAGTTGCCGCTTGCCGACCTCATTGCCGTCAATCATGATCACTACCAGCTCAATGCCGATTACAAGCACGGCGTCCATTTCACCGCCCTGCCGACTGCCTGGGTGAGCGGCTTTGACAAATCCTCGACGCTCCGCATTGGTTCAAGCACGGCCTGGGTGACTGAGACGCCGGGTGCCACCGCCGGATTCCTGGAATTCACCGGCCAGGGGCTGGAAACCTTTGAGCGAGCGATGGACCGTGATGAGAAGCTGCTCGCTGTGCTTGGCTCGCGCCTGTTGGAATCACAGAAGAAAGTGGGTGAAACCGCGCAAGCCATCGAGCTTCGGCAGAGTGGCGAGAACAGCATCCTTGCGAACCTTGCCACGAGTGTCAGCGCCTCGCTGACGCAAGCACTTCGTTGGGCTTACTGGTGGAACTCAACTGAAGAATCCCCCGATGATGTGACGAATGAGCAGGTGCTCGTTGAATTGAATACGGACTTCAGCACGAAGGGACTGAGCGCACCGGAGATCCAATCCATCGTTGCCGCGTGGCAAGCCAGCGCGATCAGCCGGGACACGATGACGGACCTTTTCCGACGCGGCGAGGTGTTGCCGGAAGAACGGACGAATGAGGAGGAAACCCGCCTCATTGGGTTGGCGACACAGGCAGATACTTGATGGCTCCGCCGGTGGGGTGTGCCCCGGGGGCAGCCAGTCCAAAAGGCTTTTTGACTGGCGGCAACGCACGCGGCCGCGGACGGCACCCGCACCCGACCGGCCCGCCGTCCGCAGCGGTCAAAACCGGGGAAAATCGTCTTTGACACCCCATCACCAGGGCGCGAATTGGGGCGAAATAAACCCGACGCAAAAGCAATGAACCGCGCAAGCAACCGCGCAGCGTCCAAAAAAGCCAATTCCTATCAGTTGTACGAGGCCGAAGCCGAAGACAAGACGAGCGAGCACATCATCCAGAAGATTTTTGATGAACTGCCGGTGCCGTGATGCAGTGTTTAGTTTTAAGTGCTCAGTTTTTAGTGAAACCGGCGCGTCCCGGCAACCTGCTCAACACAACACTTAACATTAAAAACTCAAAACTGATCCAATGATTCCCCGCGAAAATCCCAAGAAAATCCAGCAGATCGAGAGTCGCACGAATCACCTCGTGACCGGGCTTGCGGCAGGAGCGCGGGCTTCAGCCCGCTTCACCGCCCGAATACTCGCGGCGTCCAAAACAAATCCATCACGCCATCCCGTTCGCACGTTGAAGCGGCGTGAACGTCGCGCTCCGAAACTCCACGCGTTGGAGATGATCGCTTCAATCCCAAAGGGATTGTGTCCTCCAGCCCAGGGTTGCGAGGAACGAGCTACCCTGGGAAATGTGCGTTTGGAATCTCAACCCCAACGGGGTTGTGTCAGTCCTCAATACCGCGCCGCAACGCCGTTGGCGTTGTCGGTTTTTTCCCGGTTCACCCAGGGTAGCTCGTTCCTCGCAACCCTGGGCTTTGGGCCGGAATCCCTTTGGGATTCGCTGATGGTCGCGAACTCCACGCGCAAGGATT
>CAZIFU010000058.1:0-1989 GCA_964539075.1 uncultured Verrucomicrobiota bacterium
GGGACATCCTCATCGCGGACGTGAACGATCTCTTCACCGGACGCGTCAAGGCGCTGGTGGACGAAGTGAGCGGGCAGTTCTGGAATTACATCACGCACGAAGATGATTTGGCGAAACTCGTGGATGAGAAGGGCAAGCAACTCAGGGCACTCGATAAGGAACGTGACGAGGTTTTCACCGCGTTGTTTGGCAGCTCAAATCCGCGCGCTGAGGAGGAAGCGAGGACCGCTGCCACCGCCCAGCGGGAGCAGTGGGAGCGGCTCGGTGATTTCCTCCCGGTGGAAAAACGCGCGCAATTCGCGACGGCCAAGACGGACCTGGAACAGGCGTGGACGGACTTCTTGCGGATGCCAGGCCAGACCGGTGCGCAGCAGCAGACCAAACGCAGAGAGTTGGAGGCCGCGCACGAACTGGCGTTGCGCGCCTGGCTCGCGCCCGACGAATACGCCGAGCTGCGCCTGCGCCAGTCGTCGGCCGCGAGTCTGCGCGTGCGACTGGCGGGTCTGGATTTGAGCGAGGATCAGGTTCGCGCGGCGGCGAGAATCCAACTCGCCAGCGACGAGGCTCGAGCGGCGCTCTCGCAGAAGGATGCGGATTTCAAGTCGCGCGCGGTGCAGTTGCAGAAACAAGCCGAAGCGCAAACGCGGGAACTGCTGGGAGCCGACATTTGCGCGGCCATGCAACGTGCGGCCGACAATCGTTACGAACCCTTTTATCGCGTGGCGCAGCGGCTCGAACTGCCTGACTCCACAGCGGCGAACGCCTACGACATCCGCCGTCAGGCGGAGGAGACCGCGAGCCGTTTGCGCGACGACAAATCGCTCGCCACCGGGGAGCGGCAGGCAATGCTGCAAGCCATCGGCACGGAAACGCAGCAAAGCCTCGCCACCACGCTCGGAACCAAAGCCTTCGCGGCCTACGAGAAAATTGACGGCGACTGGATGCGGCAGCTCACTGCCCGCCAGCGTTGAGAGATGGCCGCCTCATTCCTGGCTTTCGAGCCATCCGATGACGCCGGAGTTTTCGAGCGCGAAACTCATGCCGCGGTGAGAGACAAATTCTGTTCGACATCCTCGCGCTGCGAGGCCGGAGTTGCCACCCTGCGCTCAAGGAAGTTAGCCGCTGTCGCAAAAGGGCGTTGGAGCGCTTGACTCCCGCGCCGCTTCTATCGCGTCCGCTCGCCGTGAGAGTCTGGAAGCGACTTGGCTGACGCCTAATCACCAAGGGAAGGTCACGGGACGCGCACGACCGGTTCGGCCATGAGCCTGGAAGCGGCGAATCGTGAGGTGTATCGGTTGTTGAAGGAAGGGATTCCCGTTTCCGTGCTGGAGAGGGATTCGACCTCCGGTAGGGCGGAGTTGCCGCTCCGCCCCAATGTTCCCGGCGGCGCAGCAACGCCGCCCTACCAAAAGGGAGGACAGACCACTGGCCGGGTGCGGGTGATTGATTGGGAGCAGCCGGCCAACAATGATTTCCTGCTGGTCAGCCAGTTCAGCGTCACCGGCGCGCTCTACACCTGTCGCCCGGATTTGGTCGGCTTCGTCAACGGACTGCCGCTGGTGGTCATCGAGTTGAAGAAGCCCGGCGTGCCAGCGCGCGCGGCGTTCGACGAGAACCTGACTCACTACAGGGCGGAAATTCCGCAGCTCTGTTGGTTCAACGCCCTGCTCATCGCCTCGAACGGAACGGACAGCCGCGTCGGCTCGCTCACGGCGGATTGGGAGCGGTTCTTCGAGGTCCGAGCCGGACTGGCACTCAACGCATCGAGCGCGAGGACGAGCCGCGCCGGGTGTCGCTGGAGGTGATGCTGCGCGGAACGTGCGACCGGGCGCGGCTGCTCGACTTGGTGGAGAATTTCACGCTGTTCTCAGAGCACAAGGCCGGGCTGGTGAAAATCATCGGGCAGAATCACCAGTTCCTCGGCGTGAACAACGCCATCTCCTCGATGCTCGCCGCGCGCAAGCTGGGGCACGGTCGCGGCGGCGTGTT
>CAZIFU010000059.1:0-18755 GCA_964539075.1 uncultured Verrucomicrobiota bacterium
ACGACGCGGTCGCGGCTGAAAACTTCCGCAGCCTCCCAATCGAAGTTGCGCCCCGTGATGAGATGGCCGCCAGTCGTCGCGCCGCCCCACGCGCCGAACGCCGTGCAGCCCGCTTTCGAGATAAGCGGGTTATCAATCATCATGTAGGAAATGTCGTGCGCAGCGTGGTAGTTGAGCATCCGGTTGTAGTAATCACCCAGCTCCGGGTGTGGGTCTTTGCAGCCGAGAATGATGCCGTGAATCTGCTGGCGGTCGTCGAGCGAAACGTAATCGCTGAGCCGGCGATTGCGAAACATGACGTAACTTTTCAGCAACTTGATCTTCCACTCCTGCGGGACGTAACCATGAATCATGGCGAGAAACTCATCTTCCAACGTCTTCATCTGGTCTTGCAGCAACTTGCCGGACGCGAAACCCATGTCGAACGGCGAGCCTTGTAGATGCAGCACGAGCAATCCCTCGCGCCGGCCCACCCACGATTTGCCGAGCCAGACCTTGCCCTCGCGCGATTCCGGCTTGAGCTGCAGGATCGCCACGTCACGCGGCAGCGGCGGCGGCTTGGCCGTCCAACGCCGCAATAACCACGCGCCCACCAGCCATCCGCTCAACGCCAGCAAGACCGCGCCGATCAGAATTCGCTTGAGCCATTTTTTTATTCGCTTCGCCACAACCTCATCCTCGTCTCGCCCGCCTGCTGGCCGCCGACGGAAAAACCCGCGCGCACCAAGTAGCCGCCGACGTGAGGAGGCGGAGTCGCAGCAACTCGCGGCCAATCCGCCTCCTCACGTCGGCGGCTACGGTCGCCGGCTTCCGACCATTTCAATTCCATCCGCACGAGTTCGGCGGGATAAATTGGACGCTGAAACTTCGCCTTGCTGACTTCGCGCACGCCCAAGCGACAACTCAAAACCCACTCCGCCGCCGCGCGCGTCATCTCCAGTTGAAAAATTCCGGGCACCAACGGATGCGCCGGAAAATGTCCCGCAAACATCGGATCGTCCGCACCGAACCGGAACTCAAAAACCGCAGTGCCTTCCGCCATGCGTTGCGGGCCGCTGATGCGCGCGGCGGCGATGGAATCTCGCATCGTCATGGTGTCGCCTTGTGCATTTCGTCAAACAACTCCGCCGGCTGCGGGCCGGGCTTGGTTTCCACAATTTGCAAATCCAGTTTATACCGGCGGCGTTCAATCACAAAATGCGTCGGACTCAACCGCCGTCCGGGACAATCCACGCGCGGCGCATCGCCGAAAACACATTGCAGATCGACGGCAACAAATCGCCGAATCCATTCTGGCTTGAACGCGCGGCTCGACCGCATCACGACCACTGTCCCATCGCGTTTGACCAGCACGTCGGCCAGTACGCTGCCAAAATTCTCCGTCACGATGAGCCGCTGACCGCCGCTGGGGCTCGTTGCGAGATAACCGTTCAGCGTGAACTGCCGGCCCAACACCGTCAGCACGCCGCGTTGCGTCACCAGCGCGTCGGCGGGAAAAGCATCTGGCGGACGCTGAATCTGACTGCGCGGCGCAGTTACGCAACCAGCCAGCAGCAAGATTGTGACGAAGGGAAGGAGCAAAACCTCGCGGTGTGAGGTGCGGCTCATGTTAGTGTCCCGCGTCGGCGGACTTCTTGATCTCTCCGAGGTCGAGCGGCTTGGTTTGACTAAACGTCTCCGCTGGAAACTTCACGTCGCGCCGTTCACGCCGAAAAATGATCCGCGTCAAATCGCCGTTGGGTTCGTTCATTACGACTTCGCGCGTCGCCGAAAAATCCGGCTGCATTTTTACTTCGAGCGATGACAACATCGCGCGCACGTCTTCATCCTTCGGCACGAGCGTCAACACCGCCATACTGCTGTTCGTCGCCACCGAGATCGTAAAGTCGCTCGTGAGCGCATCAAGTTTGCCCTGATTCATCAGTGTCATTTGCTGCATCACGCGTTTGAGCATTTGCGGGAAACCAAGCTTCAATTTTTTCCACTCGCCGCCGGTGCGCTCGAATTGCGCGACTGATTTGTGGTTGCCGAGCAGAATGGATTGATACGGCGCGGTCGTCTCCCAGCGAATTTGGTCAGGCCGGTCAATCAACATCACGCCTTCACTTTGCAATGGCCCGGCGAATAATTTCAACTGCCGCTCCTGCGTGAACTCCAGATAAACCGAAGTGAGCGAGGACATTTTCTGCTGAAGTTCCTGAAGCGCTGGACGCGGATTGGCCACGGGCTGCAACGCCGGTTCTTCGCTTGCCGCGAAGAAGGTGCTGGCAACCACTACTGCACCGATGGCAAACAGCTTTTTCATTTCAGCATCTGATCCAGTCGCACGACTTCATAATCGTGTTCTCTAAGTTTAGCCAACAACAGTTTTACCGTCACCACCAAACGCGCGGCGGGGATGTTGCCGTCGTGCAGCAAAATGATCGCGCCCGGTTCGAGCCGCCGTGCGATGCGCGCCACGATCCGCTCCGGGGTTTTGATTTGCGTATCCAGACTTCGCACCGTCCAACCTATGACTGTCAGGCCAAGTTCGTGCGCCGCTCGAAAAACTCGCGGATTCGACAAACCCATCGGCGGACGAAACAGTTTTGGTGCGATTCCGGTCGCCTGTTGAATGGCATCCTGCGCCTGCGCCAACTCGATCTTCAATCGCGGAACGGCAAAAAAATTCGTCCGGTTGCTGTGGGCGAAGGAATGATTTTCCAGCAAGTGTCCTTCACTCAAGATGCGCGCTGCCAATTCAGGATGTGCCGCCACACGTTTGCCGACGCCAAAAAAGGCTGCTTCGATTTGGCGTTCGCGCAGCAAATCCAGAAGCACCGGAGTCGAACTCGCGTCCGGCCCGTCGTCGAACGTCAACGCCACGCAACGCCGCGATTTGTCTCCGCGACAAACATACGGCCCGAAGAAACTCAGTTGCGGAAACACCACGCCGAGTCCGATTGCGGTGAGAAGCGCGACCACCACGGCCCCGAGCAAAATGAACTGACCCAACGCCACTGTCAGTATGGCGAGCAGCAAGGAGACCATCAGCGCGATGTGAAAACGACTTATCATTGGGGGGAACCTCCAACCTCCAACCTCCAACCTCCAACCTCGAATGGCGGCGAGTTCGGTCGCTTCTTCTCCCGTTGGAGGTTGGATGTTTTAATCAATTCCCCCTCCATTCACGGCATCACACAACATATCGCCTTAGCCCCGCGCGGCGACAGCGTGTAGAGCAACACGCCGCGACGGCCCTGGCGCACAAGCTCCACCGCCACGGAAAATCCGAACGCCGACGCCGCGTGAAATTCCCCGCACAGTTGTTTGTAAGTCTGGTGTTCCAGCGTCCGCCCGGCGCGCGCTGACAACGCCGCCACCACCGCCGCATAGTTTGCATCCAGCGCCGGCCAGCCTTTTGCGCCGCTCAACACCGCGTCCACCGCCGCCAGATCAACCGCCGTCGCGATCCAGTCCGCCTCGTGTTCCGCATCAAATGGCCGGCGATACCGGCCCAAGCGCACGGCCGTTACACGGGCCATGTAGCCGCTGACGTGAGGAGGCGGATTGTTGGAGAGCGCCGGTAGTTCCGCCTCCTCACGTCGGCGGCTACCGATCGCGTCCGCCAGCTCGAGTCGTGCAACCACTGCGCCTTCGCCGGGGCGCGTTTCCCCGGTCCAGTATCCCCAGCGCTTGCCGATGCTCAACGGATATTTGTTCAACTCATCCACCGCGCCGACGAGCGCAACGTCGGCTTCGTCGGTCGCCAGTTGATGCAGGCCCTGCCATAGCGCACACTCAAAAGAAATCTCCCCCGCCGTCGGCGCGGAATTCATGGCCTGCGCGCCAAGATCAATGGCGACCTGCGCGGCGGCGGCGTTGTGGACCGAGCCGGCAAACCGCGACGGCATCGGCGCCCGCTCGTCATTGGAAATAAAATTCTCAATAAACACGGCGCCTTCTTCGAGACAACCCAGGCCCGTGCCCATCGCCACCGCAAGTCGCTGCGACGAATCGGGCGCATGACTGCGCCGCGCGGCGATGAGCGCCATCTGCACCATGCGACACAACCGGCGGCGTTGGTTGGGCGTGAGCAGCGCGGCGTCGGTGAGCGTGCCACAACTGTGCGCCGTCACCGTTCCCGGCGGGAGCGGCGGTTCGATTTCGCGGACGCTGACTGCGCCCGGCCCGACCAGGCCGATGCCCGTGATCGCGGCTGGACTCGGTCGCGGTGGGCGCGTGAGCGCCGGCGTTTCCGGATGGGAAAAAATCAGCACCGCGTTGTTGCCGCCGAAGCCGAACGAGTTGCTCATCACATGCATCAGCGACGCGCTCCGCAACTTGGTGACGGGTTCGAGGCCGATGGCCGGATCAAACGTGGTGAAGCCGGGGTTGGGGGGAATCTCCTGACGCCGCAAGGCTTCGACGCACACGACCGCTTCAATCGCACCGCTGGCGGCCAGCGCGTGCCCAAAAAATCTTTTCGTGCTGGATACCGGCGGCACCCGGTCGCCGAAAACCGTTTTCAGCGCTTTCGATTCCGCGAGATCGTTGTCGCGCGTGCCCGTGCCGTGGGCGTTGACATAATTGATGGCGGACGCTTCCAGACCCGCGCGGCGCAACGCGGCCCGCATCGCGGCGACCGCGCCCGCGCCTTCCGGATGCGGCGCGGTGGCGTGATGCGCGTCGCAACTTGCGCCCCAGCCGCCCAAGCGCGCCAAAACTTTTACCCCACGCCGTCGCGCAAAATCCTCGGCTTCGAGCACGAGCACGCCCGCGCCTTCGCCCATGCTCGTTCCGGCGCGGCCCGCGTCAAACGGCCGGCAGCCCGCCGCGTCCACGAGCAGCAACGAGTGAAAGCCAACCCACGTCATGCGCGACAACGAATCCGCGCCGCCCGCCAACATCACGTCCGCTTCGCCAGCTTGAATCATTTCCGCCGCCGTGGCGATGGCCAGCGCGCCGGACGAACACGCGGTCGCAATCGCCATGCTTGGGCCGAACAATCCGAATTCATCCGCGATCAAATCCACGACGGAAACACATTCGTGAAAGCGCGTGGGCCGCGCGCGCATTTTCCCGCGTTTGATGAGGGTGGTGAGAAATCGTTCGCTGTCGAATGAGCCACCGACCGAACAGCCGAGCACCACGCCAGCGCGCCCGGCGCAAGTTTTGAAATCAATTTCGGCAGAGCCGAGGGCTTCGCGCGCGGCCAGCCAGCCGAGCTGGTCGCTGCGCGAACCGTGTGCTGGCGCGCCAAGCGCAGTAAGGTCGCCGGGCGCTTCGCCGGCGAGAGTCTGGCTGTAACGCGGGGACGCAAAAAGCGTGAGCGGCTTAAGTCCGCTTTGACCGCCGCGGATGGCGTTCCAGGTTGCGCCGACGCCACAGCCGGTCGCGGCGACGATGCCGAGACCGGTGATGACTGGGGAACGCGCGGCCACTAGGAAGTTCGTTTGGCTTGAATGAAGTTGGCCAGCGCGCGGACGGACTGGAACGCTGGGCGGCCTTCTTCGAGGTCTTTGATCACGATGCCGTAACTATTTTCCAGCATCGCGACCAGTTCCAACGCATCAAGCGAGTCCAGGTCCAGTCCCGAGCCGAACAGCGGAGCATCATCGTCAATCTGCCCGGGGGTGATGCCCTCCAACCGCAACGACTCGATGATGCGGACTTTCAGTTCATTGGCTAACGACTCCATACAAATTTAGCTCGCGAAATCTTGGGCGCACAATACCCTGCACAATGCCTCGATGTCACGGTCATTTTCCCCCAACTCGCGCAATCCGTCGCCGCCGCGCTGGAGAAAAAGCGCGCTGGCGCGGGCGGCGGGCGGCAACTGAATCATCTCCGCAATCGCCGGCGTGACGACGTTGCAAGAAATGCACAGGCACGCTTCCGCTTCGCCGCGCTGAATCAACCCGCGGGCTTCGGATAGTATGACGTCCTCGCCGACCACGCACAAGTTCGGCCCCGTCAGCCGGTGGCGAATCGCAATCTCGCCGATCGCCGCACTGGGCAGCGTGTAAGCAAACAAGGTCGGACTCGGCCCGCCCACGATGTCGCGCCCGCGCCAAAAATCGAGGTCGGTGGCCAGCGATCCCGCCCGGGCCGCCAGGCAAATGCCGATGCGGTCGCGCGGCTGTGAGTCAAAATTGATGCCGAGTGATTCCACCGCGAGCAACGCCAACTGGCTCGCCAAATCGAGCCGGCCAAAGCGCGTGCCCAACCGCGCCACGCGCACATGGGCTTCGGTCACAAGGCTGGCCGCCGCAATGAAAATTTTATCCATGACGGGGATGAAAAAAGCTCCAAGCTCCAAGCTCCAACATCCAGAGAAGCACCAAATCCCAAACTTCAAACCTGCGTCCGCCGTCCGGTCTTGGAGCTTGGTGCTTGAAGTTTCTCTGGAGCTTGGATGTTGGAGCTTGGAGCTTCATGCGTTTCGCAAAATCAGTGCGCTGTTGACGCCGCCGAAACCGGTGTTGAGTTTCAGAACATGATTCAACCGCACGACCGAGCGCGGCTCTTTCACAAGACTCGCTGGTGTTCCTTCCGCTGCCGTACTCAATCGCGGCGTGCCAGGCAACAAGCGCTCCTGCATCGCCAGGACGCACAAAATGGTTTCGACCACGCCGGCTGCGCCGAGGGTGTGGCCCAACATTCCTTTCGCGCCGCTCACGGGTGGACATTGCCCGCCAAACACGGTGCGCAAGGCCAGAGATTCCATCACGTCGTTGTAAGGCGTGCCGGTGCCGTGCGCGTTCACATACTCAATGTCCTGCGGTTGCAGTCCCGCCGCGTCCAACGCGCGGCGGATGGCCAGGGCCAGGCCCGATCCGTCGCGCGACGGGCCGGTGAGATGATTCGCGTCGTTGCTGCCGCCCCAGCCGTGAATGGTGATGGCGGAATGTGGCGCGCGGTCGGCGCGCACGAGCACGATGGCCGCGCCGGCTTCGCCCGGACTCAACCCGCAGCGATCGCGGTCGAACGGGCGGCAGCCGTCTGGGTCAATCGCTTTCAACGCGGTGAAACCGGCCACGACGAAAGCGGACAAATGATCCACGCCAACCACAAGCACGGCATCCGCCGCGCCGCGCTGAATCAATTTCGCCCCCTGCTGAATTGCCACGAGTCCGGACACGCACGCAAGGGACACACATTGCACCGGGCCGTTCGCGCCGTGCGCAGCGGCGAGGTCGGCGGCGAGACAATTTCCCTGCAGATGCCGGCGGGCCGCGTCCGAACAGGGGCGATGCTCGGCGAGACGTTCGAGCGCTTCGATGTTGGCCTTTGTGGTCGAGAGCACCAGGCCGAGGCGCGCGGCGGGAATCGGCGCGAGAATCTCGCGCGCCTGCTCGCGGGCTTCGCGCAACGCTTCGGTGGCAAGCTGGCAGGCAGGATCGTCAGTGTCGTTTTGCAATGCCGCGCCGACCACGTTCGACTGGTAACGCGGCGAATCGAATCGCGCGCAAGCGCGCAGACCGCTGGCGTTGGCGCGTAATGCGGATCGCAGCGCGTCCACACCGCAACCCACGGCGGTCGTCGCGCCGCAACCGGCAATGGCTATGTTTGGAGTTCCGCCTTCAGGCGGCCCCGTGCCCGAACCGCCTGAAGGCGGAACTCCGAACCCGGCACGTCCGCCGTCCGTTTTCTTTTCAGACGCGCTATCACGCATACAGCGTTAATTCCCCGGAGGCGATTACCTGGCCTTCGCAGGAGATGTTGCCGGAAATCATGAGCATCGGGCCGAGACGTTTTAGGTCGCGGATTTCGATGTGTAATTGTTTTTCCGCCGGTGGGCGTGATTGGATTTGGAAATTGGTGACGGCAACCAACATGCCGATGTTGGCCGCGCCTCCGGCTTGGCCGCGATTTTTTGCGCGTTGCCCCAGAGCCGCTGCGACGGTTTGTGCGACACATTCAACCAACGCGGTTTCCAGCACTGCGCCGTCGGCCACGGCGAAATGGCTGGCGCTGAAACAGGCGGTCGCACGGGCGGTCGTGTCCGTGCAGTCGGTCAGCGCGTCAATGAAGCGCATCGGGGCGCGATGGGGAACAAGGGTTTCGATGGCGCTGGACATGGTTTAATCCCGGCCTGGCATGGCGTCGCGTTGCAGCGGAGCGTGGACCGCCTTGTCTGCGAGTGCCGTCCCTGCCTCTGGGTTCGCGCGGACAAGGCTGTCCGCGCTCCGGTTCGTTCGCGATTCGGGCTGGTCCCAGAACGGAAAAAAATTATACCATTGCAGCGGATCAAGTTTGACAATCGTTTCCAAGTGGTCAGCAAAACGCACGGCGCAGTCGCGCAAGTAGGCGTCGCGTTGATCGTGCGGCGGCATTTGCGGACGCTCCGGCGGAAATCCCAGGAAGCGATAATGCCCGCCAGGTTCGCGCAGGCTGAACACATGCACGAGCGGTGCGCCCGCAATGGCCGCCAGCACATACGCGCCGATGGGAAACGACGCTTCGCCGCCGAGGAATGGAACCCGCGTTGACGGACTGCCGTAAGGGCGGTCGCCGAGCATGGCCACAACTTCACCGCGCCGCAACGCGGCCACGAGCGGGATGGCGTCGGTTGGCGAGCCGGTCAACGGCAGGAGACGGAATTTCGCTTTGGAGGATTGCTTGAGCACAGAGCGAATCCCGGCAGTTTCGTTGTCAAAACCCGCGACGTTGATGGGCACGTCCAAGCGGGTGAGCAATTGGCCGGCGGCCTCCCAGTTGCCAAAGTGTGCGGTGAGCAACAGCACGCCGTGCCCTTCGGTCAGGACGCGGCGCACATGATGTTCGCCGTCGAACGAATAGGAAAATTGTTTTGTGTCGCCCGCGAGAACAGCGGTGCGATCAATCAGCGCTCGTCCGAACGAGAGAAAATGTTTGAACACGAGCCAGCGACGTTTCCACCACGGTTGCGGGCCAAAGATGCGCCGGTGGTAATCCATTGTCGCCGCCACGTCGGGCGAGGCGAACGAGAAATAAATCGCGGGCGGCACGGTCAAGACGTAAGTAAGGCGCAAACCAAGCACGCGCAGCGCAGTGATAAAAAACCAGATGCCGGATTGTCCGCCGCGCAGTTTGCCGGTGCCGGACCAATGCTCGGTTGTGTCGGAGGTCGCCATTTTATCGGGGAGAAAAGCTCCAACATCCAAGCTCCAAGCTCCAGAGAATAACCAACCACCAAGCACCAAGACTTTGGATCGCGCGGCTGTGTTTGTTTGAAGCTTGAAGTTTGGAGCTTCTCTGGATGTTGGAGCTTGGAGCTTGGGGCTTCATGTCACGTATAGACTCCACCATTGATGTTCAAAACCGCGCCGGTGATGTAGGCGGCGGCATCGGAACAGAGGAACACCGCCGCCGCTGCGACTTCTTCGGGCTTGCCGAAGCGGCCCGCCGGGATTTGCGCGAGCCATTGCTCCCGCGACAGTTCGGCGGTCATGTCAGTCTCGATGAAGCCGGGGGCGAGGACGTTGACGGTGACGCCGCGTTTGGCGAGTTCGCGGGCGAGGGATTTGGACGCGCCGATGACGCCGGCTTTGGCCGCGGAGTAATTGGCCTGGCCGGCGACGCCGGTTTGCCCGGCGGTGGAGGCGATGGTCACGATGCGGCCCCAGCGGTTGAGCGCCATCTGTTTGGCGACGGGCTGGGTGACGTTGAAAAAACTGTTGAGGTTCGTGGCGATAACCTGCGCCCACTGATCCGGCTGCATGAAAACCATGAGGGAGTCGTGGCGGATGCCTGCGTTGTTGACGAGAATATCAATGTGCTTGTGCGCCTGGAGAATTTTTGCGACCGCCTGCCCGCTCGCGGGCGCCTCGGCGACGTCGAACGGGCACAACTCGCCGCTGCCGCCGGCGCGCTGAAGCAACGCCAGAGTTTCCTCCGCCTCCGGTTGGCGGCTGCGGTAGTTGATCAGGACGTGACAACCACTCGCCGCCAGCGCCTCCGCCACTGCCCGGCCAATGCCCCGGCTTGCACCCGTGACCAATGCAATTTTCCTGTTCATTGCTCACGAAACAGAGGCATGACGCGCCACGACAATCACTGGCAACATTCAGTTAGTCGGATTCCAGACGTATTTGCCGGCCGAATCCACGTAACCGGTACGGCGGGCGACTTTCACCCGCGCCAGGCCGTCAGTGAAGGAAGCCGCTTCGTCGAGTTGCGGGTTGATCACACACTTGCCGCTCTTGTCAATGAAGCCCCAGTGGCCCGCGATTTTCACGCGAGCAAGGTCCTCGGCAAAAAAATCCACGTCGTGAAATTGCGGGTTGATGGCCAGCTTGCCGTTGGCATCAACGTTGCCCCAGGTGCGCCCCAATCGAACGGCGGCGAGACCCGCCACGAACGCGTCCGCGCGCTCGAACTGGGAGTTGACGATGAGGGTGCCAGCCTGATCCACGAAACCCCAGCGGTTGTTGACGACGACGGGGTAGAGGTTGGCGGCGAAGACGCTGGTCGCAGCGCAAGTGAGGGCGACGAGGGCGAGGAGTTTGGCAACGGAACTTGTTTTCATTTAATGATTCGAGTTCGAGATCATGGTTTCAGGCTGGCTGCAGAAACAGAGGTTTCTTCAGCCTCAATCAGAAATTACAGTTTATTTTGCCGCGAGGTCGAGTCAAGTAGCCATTCGGCGCAAAGCGGACGCGGGTCGGTAAATCCAGTTGACAACAAATCGCACTTCGCCAGACTGCAACCGCAGGCTGGGGTTGGAAACGAGGCCGGATTTTCGTTGGAACCTCCAACAAGCCTCACCCTAACGTGAGGCCAACTGCGTCAGCCCAAACCATTGAGAAATAACTTATGAAAAACATGACCAAACGGGGTTTTATTGTCGTGCTGGCGTTGGGAGCCGTCACCTTTACCACCACCTCCTTGCTGGCCGCTCCCACGAAGGTGAAATCGGAAGATGATCTGATCGCGCAGTCGGGATCCGCCAAGGAGAAAGAGGTCATCAGTGCCCTGCTAGAAATGGAGAAACTGTATCCCACGAGCCCGAAATGTCAGGCGGCCATCAAGCCGTTGCTGGCCGACAGCCGCAAGCCTGTCGTTCGCAAAGCCGCCCGGGTGTTGGGGGTGATGAATGCCCCGGTAAGCGAGACGGATCTGAAAAACATCACCGCGCTGCTTAAAGGCACGGACAAGTATGAAATCATAGACGGTCTGAAGGCGTTGCGCGGTTTGAAGGCGCAGAGCACCATCCCGGAGATCACACCGTTGCTGAAGAACCCGGACAAGAATGTCATTCGCGACGCCTGCCGCACCCTTGCGGTTCTGGGTGACAAGAGTCTGATTCCCACCCTCAAGCCGTTGTTGGAATATTCGGACCTTGCGGTTCAAAAAGACGCGGCGGATGCGATCGCCATTTTGAAGGAGAAATAATCCCGCCGGGTGTCGCTTTTGCATCGGCGCATCCGGCAGACCGGGATGCGCCGCTTTTTTTAAGAGCCTGTTTGGAAAGTCCTCGTCGGAGTGCGCCCGTCCTCGGGCGCAGCAGGGTGGGTTTACTGGGCGCGCTCAGAAAGCCCACGCCCATCGGCCTGCCAACGTGGCTGCGCCCGGGGACGGGCGCACTCCGTCCGGGGCTGGCACGGCCGGCAAAGCCGGTTTCCAAACAGGCTCCAAGAAATACGCCGGGCCGAAAACCGGCGGACCCGTTTAGGCGTGGCGGATTCGCGGGCGATCTTCGAGGAATTTTGAAAATAAAATCGTGAACAGCCACGCGCGGACATTGGTTGGAACCGGCAAACTGCGGCTCCGGTCATGCGCCAGCCGGAACGTGCGTTGGGTGAGGATTAGCGCGTTAGCCGGGTTGTTGCAAAGGAGGGCGGCGAAACGGAACAGCGGCAGATAGTAAAGTTCCACGAATAGGTCGATTTGAGAATGGTCGGTTGTTCGCATCACACCGAACCAGCTAACCGCGTGCCAGTTGGTCGGATGGGAGGGTTAAGGGCCGATGACGCCGGATTGTATGTCGATCAAATTCAATCGTTCTCCGACGGAGGCCGGCATGGGTCTGCCAAAGACGATCCGATCAGGAGGTTGGTGCTCCCTTCCACTACAGTTTACTCGTAGTGAACTGTTTTCTGTCGCGACTGCACAGAATCTGGATCACCTGCCGTCCCGAGTAGAGGCAGGGCGGGACGCCTCCACCCGGTGCCACCCATTGTCCGGCCATGTAAAAGTTTTTCAGGCCGGGCAGGGTTTTCTTCACCTGCGTCCGCATCGTTTTTGGGGTCGGCAGCCAGCCCATGAAAGCTCCCTGGTGGTTCAACGTGTAGCGCCAGGTGGTGAGCGGCGTGGCGATGTCCGCCACCTCCACCTGCGAGGTGATGCCTGGATATTGGGATTCAAGCCGCGACAGGACATCGGCGGCCACACGCATTTTCTCGGCGGCATAGCGCGGAGGATCCTTTTGCAGTTCGTTCCAGTAATCCCAGTCGGTATGCACCAGCGCCTGAATGACCGTCCTGCCGGGCGGCGAAAACTTGGTGCCGTAATTGAAAAGGCGCACGGGAAATCCGGGAATCGTCACGTTGCCGATCACCAGCGGTTTTTTCAGAAAGAGAAAATTCAACGGCGGTTCGCCGGGGAATTCCCGCGTCACCCCGAAACTCAACGTGACGACGGGAGGCAGCAGTTTCCAATTCTCGAAACGTTCCTTGATGTTTTTGTCCACGTAACGTCCGCCCAGCAGATCAAAAATCGTGCTGCGACTGTCTCCCGCGCCGATGACCACGTCCGCGCGAAGTTCGCCGCCATCCGCCAGACGCACCCCCACGGCGCGGTCGTTCTCCACCAGAATTTCCTTCACGGTGGAACTGTATTTCACCTCGCCGCCCAGACTCGCGTAGCGTTCCGCCATGCTCGCGACGAAGTCCGCACAGCTTCCTGCCAGCAAGCCCAGCTGTTTGTTTGCCAGCAATCCGAGGAGCAACAACACGAACCACACGGGCACTTCCGGCAGAAAAAGATTCTCCAACAGGCGTCGCAACTCTTCGTTCTGCACGGCGCGCGCGTATTGCTCCATCGACTGATTAAATTCCGGCCCGAAATATCGCAACACCCGGCGCATGCCCCAAAGTTGTTTGAGCGGGCCGAACATTCCCATCAACTCCGACGGCGTCACCATCAGCCCGAACAAATCCGCCCGGCGCATCGCCTTCGCGCCGGCGATGAACCCGTCAATGATCTTCGCGTCCGCCGGCGCGAGATTTTTCAAATCGCGTCCGAGTTGGTCGAGGTCGTGGGTGAAGCTGATCTGCCGTCCGGTGATTTCATCTGTGAAACGGACAAACGTATCGAGGTCGGGGTAGCGGCGGTTTTTGAAAATGCCGAGCTGCCGGTAAATCTCGTAGCACGCCTGACCGGGCTTGTGCCCCATCAAATAATGGATGCCACCATCAATGAGATACCCGTTGTTCGGCCACGCCGTCGCCACGCCGCCGGGTTCGCTGTGATGCTCTACGATGAGCGTGCGATAGCCGTTCATCCGGCCGTAGCAACCGGCGGAAAGTCCTGCGATTCCCGCGCCGATGATGAGGATTGATTTTTCAGCCACGCTGTTTGGAGTCCCGGCTTTCTCGTCCTCAATTTTTCGATTACGAGGACGAATTGGCCGGGCGCGCGAAAGCAAACAGGGGGACGCTGGCTTCCGCAAGCGGTTTGTTGCAGAAACCGCGCTCCGCGCCAAACGGCAAACGGTCACAATTTCAGCACGAGAGTTTGCCGCCCGGAAAGTTTTGTTTGACTAATGGCGACGCCAGTGGCCTTTTCGCTTGTGTAAAAACTTGTTAAGACTAGAAAAACAAAACCAGTTATGAAAAAGCTTAAAACACACTTGTTCCTCGCTGGGATGGTATTTTTGTCCGTTTCGCCTTTGTTGGCGCAAAAGATCGAGCTCAAATCCGGCTCGCTGGAATTCTTAAAAGGCCAGACCGCGCTCAATGTTGAGTACAACTATGACGGTTTGACCGTGGGCAAGATCACCGAACAGGCTTACATCGAAAAGAACATTGCCGAATACAACAGCAAGGAAGCCGGGAAGGGCGATAAATGGCTCCAAGCCTGGAAATCCAACCGGGAGACCCGGTTTGAACCCAAGTTTGAAGAGCTGCTCAACAAACAATTCTCGGAAAGAAAAATTGACCTGAAACCCGGGAAGAATCCTGAGGCCAGGTTTACTTTGGTTTTGAAAACGATCAATCTGGAGCCGGGCTGGAATGCGGCCGTCATGCGCGCGCCCGCCGTGATTAGCACTGAGGCCGGGTTTTACGAAACCAAAGATCGCAGCAAACAACTGGCGGTGATCACCATCCTCAAAGCGCCGGGCCGCGACGCCATGGGTTACGATTTCGACGTTGGCTACCGCCTGCAAGAAGGCTACGCCAAAACCGGCAAGGAGCTTGGAGCTTTTCTCGCCAAGAAGGCGTTGAAGTAATACAGGCATTTCGCGCAGGAGCCGCGCGCGGCATTGAGTTTGCGCAAACTATTTGCCGGCTGATTTACGGATTCGGCTGCGCGCTTGCGTGCAGACGGTGAATTTTGCAACCTCGCACCGCGACCTATTGAATGATCACGCTCAACGGGCACAACTTTACCACGGAAGAACTTTGGCGGGTCGCGGTTCTACATTCACCCTGCGCACTGGACGACGCGGCGCGACCGCAAATGCAGCGCAGCCGGCAGTTCGTCGAATCCCTCGCCGCCGAACCCCGCGCCATCTACGGCATCAACACCGGCTTTGGCCCGTTGAGCGGCTACCGCATCGCACCGGAACAACTCGCCCAGCACCAGATCCATCTGCTCCATCATCTGTCCGTCGGACAAGGCCCGCTGTTTTCGGCGGTGGAAACGCGCGCCATCATGCTGGCCCGTGCCAATGCGCTGGCCCGCGGCTACTCGGGCATTCGGGAAGAACTGATTGACCTGCTGCTCGCGGCTTTGAATCGGGGCATTTTGCCGGAAATTCCCAGCGAGGGTTCCGTCGGTGCGAGCGGTGATCTTGTGCCGCTGGCGCACATGGCCGGGCTGCTCGTCGGCTCCGGTTACGCCCACTTGAAAGGTGAACGTCTCCCCGCGACTGCGGCTTTGAAGCGCGTTGGACTCACGCCCGTTGTGCTGCAATGCAAGGAAGGTCTTGCACTCGTCAACGGCACTTCCGTGATGACGGCACTGGCCGCATTGTCCGCGCACGAAGCGCAAAAACAATTGCATTGGCTGGAATTGCTCACGGCCTGTCTGTTTCAAGTCCTCGACGGCGAGCCGGAAGTGTTGTGCCGGCAAATCCACACGGCGCGCGGCTTTCGCGGCCAGTCGCTCGTCGCGCAGCGCATCAGTGAATCGCTCGGGACGCATCCCGACTTCGCGAGACGCATTGACGAACATCAGTGGGGTTCACAGCCCAAACCGGTGGATGGCGGGGCGGAAATCCAAGACCCGTATTCGTTGCGTTGCGCGCCGCAGATCCTCGGCGCATTTCAGGAAGCGCACTGGCACGTCGAAGAAGTCGTCACGCGCGAGCTCAACGCCAGCACGGACAACCCGTTGATTTTTCCCGACAGCGGAATGGTGATTCATGGCGGCAATTTTTACGGACAACAGATTGCGATGGTCAGCGATTACCACCGCATCGGCCTCATCAAAATGGCGTTGCTGGCCGAACGCCAGATCGAGCGGCTCGTCAACTGGCGTTATAGTCGCGGCCTGCCGCCGATGCTGGCCGGCGGCGCGCCCGGTTTGAATTCCGGTTTGGCCGGCGCGCAACTGCTCGCCACGTCGCTTGCGGCCGAAGCGCGCTTGCTCGGCACGGCGGCGTCCATCCAGACCATCTCGACCAACGCCAACAACCAGGACGTCGTCAGCATGGGTTGCATTGCCGCGAAAATGACGCGCACTGCGCTGCCGTTGCTATGGAAAATTCTGGCCATTGAAGCCATCGCGCTGGCGCAGGCGGCGGACGCTCGTGGTTGCGAAAAAGTTTTGGGCGGCGATTACCGCAAACTTTACGAATTGGTGCGTGGCGTTTCCCCGAAACTTGAGAACGACCGTCCATTGAACGAAGACATTCAACGCGTGACCGCCTTGCTGCAAACCGAAGACGCGCAGCAGCATTGCCTGCGTCCAGAACCCACCCCTGCCCCCTCCCAGGAGGGGAACTGATGAAAACTGACGTGGACGTTTTGATCATCGGTGCCGGGCCGGCCGGCTCGACCGCCGCCGCCCTGTTGCAGCAACAAGGCTTCCGGTTGCTCGTCGTGGAGAAACAAACCTTCCCCCGGTTCGTCATTGGCGAAAGTTTGCTGCCGCATTGCATGGATTTGCTCAAGGAAGCCGGCCTGCTCGAGGCGGTCGAAGCGCAGGGATTCATCCACAAATGCGGAGCGGTTTTTCGGCGGGGCAACGAAACCTGCGACTTCGATTTTTCCGACCAATTCACCGCCGGCTGGAAATATACTTTTCAAGTTCCGCGCGCCGATTTCGACAAGACGCTGGCCGACACCGTCGCCGCGCGCGGCGTGGAAATCCTTTACGGTCACGGCGTGACGGCGGTGGACTTCAATCCCGCGTTCGGAGTTCCGCCTTCAGGCGGTTCGGGCGGGGCGCCGCCTGAAGGCGGGACTCCAAACGCCACGGTGACTCTTATGCAACCCGACGGTAGCGAGCGGAAAGTGACGGCGAAATTTGTGCTGGATTGCAGCGGGTACGGCCGCGTGCTGCCGAGGTTGTTGGATTTGGAAAAGCCGACGAGCTTTCCGACGCGTGAAGCTTTGTTCACCCATGTCACCGGCGACCAGCGCCCCTCGGGCCGTGAGGAAGGCAAGATCTGGGCGTGCATCCACCCCGCAGGCGCGTGGGTTTGGATCATTCCATTTTCCAACGGCAAGACCAGCGTAGGCGTCGTGGCCACGCCCGAATTCTTCCAGCATTATTCCGGCGAACCGGACGCGCAACTCCGCAACATCCTAATGACCGACCCGAACGTGGCGGCGCGTCTTGGCCGGATGCAATTCGTCTTTCCGCCGCAACGCATCAGCGGTTACGCGTGCGCGATCAAACAACTTTACGGCCCGCATTTTGCGCTGGCCGGCAACGCAACGGAATTTCTTGACCCGATTTTCAGTTCCGGCGTGACCCTCGCGCTGGCGTCGGCCAACCGCGCCGCCAAGGTGATAACACGCCATCTGCGCGGCGAAACGGTGGACTGGCAGACCGAATACGCCGACCACGTCATGCAGGGCATCAATGCCTTCCGCGCTTACGTCACCGCCTGGTATGACGAGACGCTTCACGACATCATTTTTGCCGCGCAGGCCAACCCCGATATCATGCGGCAGATTTGCTCCGTGCTGGCAGGTTACGTCTGGGACACGTCCAATCCCTACGTCGCCCAAGCGGAACGGGCGTTGCCGGTGTTGTCCAAAATCGTCCGGGGGAAAAAACAACGCGCGGCCGCATGAATTTTTTCAAGGACGACCCCCAGACTGCTTATGAGGCGAAAGTGGAAGCGCAACGGATCGCGTTCGCCCCCGTGATGTTTCAGGCGTGCCGGATTCTGCGCGATGCCGGGATACTGGAATTGATTCAACAAAGTCGTGCGACCGGAATGACTTTGAATGAGGTCGTCTCCAAAATCAATTTGCCGCGCTACGGAATCAAAGTCCTGCTGGAATCCGGTTTGGGCATCGGGTTGTTCTGTCTAAATGACGGTCGTTATACTCTGACCAGATTGGGCTATTTCATGTTCCGCGACACCATGACGCGCGTGAACATGGATGTCGTCCACGAAATCTGTTATCGCGGGATGTTCGATTTGGACAAGGCGCTTGCGGAAGGCAAACCCAGCGGCCTCAAAACGCTCGGCGACTGGAAAACTTTTTACGAAGGCCTGTCCTCGTTGCCGCCGAAGGCGCGCGATAGCTGGCTGGCGTTTGACCATTATTATTCCGACGCGGCGTTTCCCGCCGCTCTGCCATTGGTGTTTGCGGACAAACCTAAACGCCTGCTCGACGTCGGCGGCAACACCGGCAAATGGGCGGTCGCGTGCGCCAAATTTGATGCCGACGTGAATATCACGATTGCCGACCTGCCGCAGCAACTGGAATTCGCGCGCGAAACCGTCCGCAAAAACAATCTGGCAGGCCGCGTGGATTTTTTTGCAACCGATCTGCTGGATGAATCAAAACCGTTGCCCGGAGGTCACGACGCGATTTGGATGAGCCAGTTCCTCGATTGTTTTTCGGAAAAGGAAATCGTCTCCATCCTGCGGCGCGCGGCGCAGGCCATGAATGCCGGCAGCACGTTGTATATTCTCGAACTGTTTTGGGATCGCCAGCCGAACGAAGCCGCCGCGTTCTGCCTGCAACAGACCTCGCTTTACTTCGCCTGCATCGCCAATGGCAACAGCCAGATGTATCACTCATCCGATTTGCTGTGCTGTCTGGCCGAAAGCGGCCTCAAGGTGGTTGAAGACCGTGACCAAGTGGGCCTTTACCACACGCTGTTGAAATGCCGGAAGGCGTGAAGGTTTAACGGCAGATTGCGTCGGAACGAAGCGAAGCGGAAATTGACGCTGGCAATTTTCCCACGCACACTCGCGCACATCGCAGGAATGAAACAAACCATCCACGATATTTTCGAATACTTCCGCGAAGAAGCACGAAATAATCGCGACCTCGACGACAAGTTCGAACGTCTCATTGCCGCCTACCTCACCAAAGACCCGTATTACGCGAATCATTTCAGCGATGTCTGGCTGTGGTCGGAGTGGCGGGGCGCAA
>CAZIFU010000060.1:0-113746 GCA_964539075.1 uncultured Verrucomicrobiota bacterium
CAGGCGAGACGCCTGACAGAGCGACCGGGACGGTCGCGCTCCCCTGATTCAGAATCCGCGGCAACTCCAGCACCACCTTGTCCGTCCCTTTCGCGCCGACGCCTTCGTAGAGTTGCGGCATCAAGTTGCGCCCCATCACGCCGAACACAGGCGGGAAGACGTAAAAGATGCCTATAAGAATCATCACCCACATGGTGGTGCGCTTGGCGGCGACGCCGTCGGGGTTGGTGTAGAAGCGCACGAGGATGTGCGGCAACCCCGCCGTGCCGCAGACCAGCGCGATGATGAGCGAGTAAGTGTAGAGGAGGGAGTAATTGCGGATTGAGTTGTCTCCCAAGCTAGCCCTCAGGTTGGGAGCATTGCCAGTTGTGAATACTACTATCTGCCGACCGCCATCTCGGAAGAGACATGTTATCCCGTTTGTGCCGAGGTATTCGATCAACTCAGTCTTGAACCCCAGGGCCGAAAAACTTGACGAGCTGGGAGACGGAATAGCCTTGTCAACCAATTCTGCTGACACAAAAACAGTGACACCAGAACTGTCGGGCAGTCGGTTGCTCAACCAAAAGTTGAAGAAGCCGGGCACTTTGACTACTCCAGCCGAAAACGAATACGTCACACGATTTGGACCAACTTTGCTCCAAATATCCAAGACTTTTCCAATAACTGTAGCTTGGGCCGAAGGTGGATACCAATCTTTGACAAAACCTTTCGCCGCTAAACGGCTCTCTATTTCGCTGTCAGTGATTGGCAGTATCGCGGCTTTGGCGGCTTTGGTCGTGAGCGGGCCGAAGGGGGAAAGCCAGGTTTCATCCTTCGGAGCTTTTTCAGGAAGTGGGGAACGACGAACATTCAACTTTGAACTCTCAACATCCAAGTTGCCGACATCGTTCGTCGCCGTCATTCGATGTTCGACGTTGAATGTTGAATGTTGAATGTTCCCATTCGTCCCGAGTTGTTTCCCATAATGCCCATACACCGCCATGAGCACGAAGACGGGGACGGAGATGGCGAACATCTTGGCCCAATACTGAAACGCCTGCACCAGCGTGATGCCTTTCATGCCGCCCAGCGCGACGTTGAGCGTGATGACCGCGCCCACCAGCACCACGCCCGCCCAATACGGAAGGCCGGGGAAAATGTAAGCCAGCGTCGTCCCCGCGCCCTTCATCTGCGGCATCGTGTAGAAAAACCCGATGAACAGCACAAACACGACGGCGATCTTGCGGAACACCGGCGAGTCGAACCGCCCCTCGGCGAAGTCGGGAATCGTGTAGGCCCCGAACCGCCGCAACGGTCCCGCGATGAACAGCAGCAGGAACAAATAGCCGCACGCGTAACACGCCGGGTACCACAGCGCATCGTAGCCGCTCGACATCACCATGCCCGCCACGCCCATGAACGACGCGGCGCTCAAATATTCACCGGAAATCGCGCTCGCATTCCAACCCACGGAGACGGAGCGGCCGGCGACGAAGAAGTCGTGCGCGGTCTTGCTGCGGCGCGCCGACCAGAAGCCCATCCAGATCGTGGCGAGGACGGTGACGGCGCTGAAGGCCAATATCCACGGGTCTATGGTGGCGAACATCGGAGTCATTGTTTTTGGATTTGAAAGTGGGCAGGTGGGAAAGTGGGAAAGTGGGATGGAAAGCCGTGCGCGCGTAAGTTGATTCTCACCTGCTCACTTTCCCACCTGCTCACTTTCGGTTTCCTTCGATTAGGTTTCACTCGTTCAAAGTTTTCTTGAGCAACCAGACCTCGGGGCGGTTGCCCATGTTGACGAGTTTGCCGAGAATGCGGTCGTAGAGGCGATGCAGTTCGCGCCCTGCGGATCTGGTCAGGTACTCGCAGTCCACGGCGTGCATGACCCAGACTGGCGTTTCGGCAGCTTCGCCTTCGGCCTCGTTGAGTTTGTTCACGAAAGCGGCTTCGTACTTCCGGCGGCGCCACGCTTCGGCAATCATCGCGCCGACGGCGCGCGACGCACGGCGGCCCTGATCTGCGAGCGAGTACGTTTCCTCCTTGGGGAAGTGCTTCGAAAGTTGGAAGAACCTCTGCGCTCCCTCCCGCGAGAGTTGGAAAACATCCAGTTGCCAATGATGAACGATTTTTGATTTTGCACTCATAACTTTTCCTCTCACTTCCTCACTTTCCCACCTTCTCACTTTCGCTTTGTTGAACTTCCCTGACTTCCTCTTCCTCCAGGGCAATCGACCGCCGGATGAACGTGTAGGAGATGATCCAGACAAACGGAAAAAACAGCACGCCCAGGATGAACCAGGTGAGCGTGAAGCCGAAGACGCGCGTGGCCATCAGTTCGGGCGCGAAATAGTTCAGTAACGGCAGGCCGAGCAGCGCGAGGAGAAACGTGAGCGCACAGGTGATGGAGAGTTTGAGTTGTTTGCGCATGAGCGAGTGCAGGAATGCCTCGCTGTGTATGTCCAATTTCCGGGGATCGGGGGATTGCATGACGTGCGATTTACCAGAACGGCCGCCGTCGGGCAATCTTCCTCTCTAAAATCTTCTGCTTTTCAACTCGGGGCGGATGCCGTAGTTTCACCCCCTCTCGCACATGCCGAGCGTTTATATCAAAACCTACGGTTGCCAGATGAACGAGCGCGACAGCGAAGCGGTCGCCGCCCAGCTCGTCGCCAAGGGCTACACACTGTCGCCGGCGGAGGCGACCGCGGACGTGATATTGCTCAACACGTGCAGCGTGCGTGACGCAGCCGAGCAGAAGGCGCTCCACAAAATGGAGAACCTCGCCGCCGAAGTGCGCCGGAACCGCCCCAACGTCGTGCTGGGCTTCCTGGGCTGCATGGCGCAAAGCCGCGGCCGCGAACTCATTGATCAATTGCCAGACGTGGACCTGGTCGTCGGCACGCAGAAATTCCATCGCACGGCGGACCATCTGGATGAAATCCTTTCCGGCAGGCGCGACAAGGTTGTGGACGTCGCGGCAGAGCAGGGGAGCGAGGCGACGATCAAGGAGCACCTGCTCAACGGCAGCGCGTCGGCCAAATCCGTCACAGCGTTCGTCAGCATCATGCAAGGGTGCAATCAATACTGCACGTTTTGCATCGTGCCCTACACGCGCGGCGCAGAGCGGAGCCGCAGCATGGACGACATCGTGGCGGAAGGCCGCGAGTTGGTGGCGCGCGGCGTCAAGGAAATCACTTTGCTGGGACAAATCGTGACCAGTTATGGCAAGCGCCGCACCCCTCACCCTGCCCTCTCCCCATCCGATGGGGGGAGGGTGGCGGAGCCGGGTGAGGGGCTTCATCCAGGCAAGAACGGGAAGAGCGCCTTCGTGCAGTTGCTCGAAGCGGTGCATGCGATTGACGGCCTGGAGCGGATTCGTTTCACCTCACCGCATCCCAAGGGTTACGGCGACGATCTGGTGGAGGCTTACGGGCGGCTGCCGAAACTTGTCGAGAGCGCGCATCTGCCGGTGCAAAGCGGCAGCGACCAGGTGCTGAAGCGGATGCATCGCGGCTACACGCGCGAACGCTTTGTGAGCCTCGTCCAAAAACTGCGGCGCGCGCAGCCAGGCATGGGCGTGACCACCGACATCATTGTCGGCTTTCCGGGCGAAACCGGGGCGGACTTTGAGCAGACGCTTTCCCTGGCGCGGGAGGTGGAGTTCGACAACGCGTATGTTTTCAAGTATTCGCCTCGCAAGGACACCCCGGCGGCGGCGATGCCCGACCAGGTGCCGCAGGAAATCATCGGGCAACGCCACGCCACGGTGCTGAAGGTCATCAACGAAATTGGCGCGCGCAAATTCATAGGTTACGTCGGAAGGCGGGTGCAGATTCTGGTGGAAGGACCGAGCCGCAAAAATCCGGCGCGACTGGAGGGGCGCACGCGTTGCAACAAGATCGTGGTGATTGAAGGAAGCGAACGCCATCGCGGACAACTTCTCGACGTGCGGATTGTCCGTGCCGGAGCGTTCACGCTTTACGGGGACCCGGCGGTCCTCAATCTGGACTGACTGCTTCGGGATCAACCGCATAGTGACGAACTCATCAATGAAACTATCCACCTTGTCGGTTGTGTTGGGGCTGGGGTTTGCTCTGCCGCAAATGTACGGATTGCTGAAGCCAAAAGAATTCGGCGCGGCCGTGCGTAAATTTCCGCGTTCACTGCCGTGTGGCTACGCGCTCATCGCCCTGGCCACGGTCTGGTTTTTCCAGTATTTGAACGAGGAATCCATCGCCGACTTCGCGGGCTACAAGCCGGCCATGTTCGTCGCGTTCGGCCTGATCGCATTGGGGACGTGCGTGTTCGTCAGCGATTTCCTGGCGGTGCGGGGGCTGGCGGTGCTGTTTCTGCTGCTGGCCAAGCTGATGGTGGACACCGCGCGCTGGGCGGACACGGAATGGCGGCTCGTCATCGTGACGTGGGCTTATGTTCTGGTCGTGGCCGGGATTTGGTTCACGGTTTCGCCGTGGCGCTTGCGCGACCTGTTGCACTGGGCCACGGCGAATGAACGGCGTGTCCGGATCGGCAGCAGCGTGCGGCTGGCGTTCGGTTTGTTTGTGACGATCCTTGGACTGACGGTGTTTTAACAACAAAGGCGCGAAGGCGCGGCGCGGCCGCAACCGAAGGAGCGCGGCGTTCACGCCGCTTCATCGCTCGACAGCTTGGCACCGTGGGAAAAGTCCAACGCCCAGGATATTTCGCACGGTGAAGCGGCGTGAACGCCGCGCTCCTGTGCCGCTGGAAAAATCCTCGCAGGCCGCGAGCAAGTTGGGCTATTACACTGCGACGAAGCCAAAGCGGTCGCGCGCCTTGGCGTCCTTGCTGTTCAACTGCCGTGAACAATCTGTCCAAAGGCAAAATCCTGGTCATTCGCGGCGGAGCGATCGGGGATTTGATCCTGACGCTGCCGGTGCTCGCCGCGCTGCGAGAGCATTTCCCCGCGGCGCACCTGGAGGTGCTGGGCTATCCGCACATCGCCGGACTGGCGCTGGCGGGCGGCTTGGTGGACCGGGTCCGCGCGGTTGAGCATCGGGGATTTGCGGGCTTCTTTGCGCCGGGCGTTGAGCCGGCGGCTGAACTGGCGGAATACTTCGGGAGTTTTGCGGTGATCCTTTCCTATCTCTATGATCCGGATGGGATTTTTCAGACCAACGTGAAACGGTTCACGCGCGCACAATTCATTGCCGGCCCGCATCGGCCCGATGAAAAGTTGAACCTGCACGCCGCGGAAGTGTTTCTACGCCCGTTGGAACGGCTCGCCATTTTCAACGCCGACCCGGTGCCGCGGCTCGATTTGGCGAAGGCGTTCCGCCCTTCCGCGAAGTCGGGCGCCTCGGTCATTCCCGACGATGGGCTGCCAGCGAAACGATCGTCAACCGTTTCGGAGGGCTGGCGGAACGCCCGCCCTTCGTTGGCGTTGCATCCGGGCAGCGGCAGCGCAAAGAAAAACTGGCCGGCGGAAAAATGGGCGGGCCTGCTGCAACATCTGGCGAACCAAACCAGACTCAATCTGGTGCTTGTCGGCGGCGAGGCGGAAGGGGAGCGCCTGGCGCAGTTCGAGTCGCAACTGCCGGCCGGGCGGGTCGAGGTGTTGCAAGGGCTGCCGCTGGTGGAACTGGCCGCGCGATTGAGCCGGTGCAGCAGTTACGTGGGCCACGATTCGGGGATTTCCCATCTGGCATCGGCGCTGGGACTGCGCGGTCTGTTGCTGTGGGGCGAATCGAATGAAACCATCTGGCGTCCGCCGGGTCCGAACATGCGAATCCTTCGTGACCCCGAAGGCTTGACCGGCCTCCCGGTGGATCGCGTCGCTGAAGAATTGGCGGCTTGGCTTGGAACGAGTTGATTGGTCGTAGCCGCCGACGTGAGGAGGCGGATTCGGCGGGGGATTGCAATGGTCCGCCTCCTCACGTCGGCGGCTACTGGCTGACGCGATTTCAATCGGCGCGTGAAATATCCGGGCGAAGCACTGGGCTATTGTCGGTCGTCCCTGCGGGACTGGTCGGGGAAATGCAGACAGCACGTGCAAGAAATTGAGATGCGCCCGTCCACGGCACCGGTCGGAACCGCGGCTTGCATTGGCCGTTACAGATACGTAGCCTGTCATCCCACAGGACGCGTGACAAAGCAGAACGCAATTTCACAAAAGATTGAGTTGATCGCTGTGCCGATTAAAACCTTCACCGTGGACTCCCTGCCCGTTCGTGTTTACGCCAACGTGACCGACCTCTTCACGGAGGCCGCGCGCGAGGCGCAGCAACAGTTACGGTCCGCCTTGTCGGCGCGAGGCGCGGCGGCGGCGATCCTGGCCACCGGCAACTCGCAACTGAGTTTTCTCGACGCTTTGATCGAGCTGGGCGGGGTGGATTGGTCGCACGTGACGCTTTTTCACATGGACGAATACCTCGGTATTGACGCCGGGCACCCGGCCAGTTTCCGCCGCTACCTGAGCGAGCGCGTGGAGTGCCGCGTCCAGCCGCGCGTCTTTCATTATCTTCACGGCGACACGCTGCTGCCGCTGGACGAGTGCGCCCGTTACGCCGCACTGCTGCGTGCCCAGGAGATTGACCTCTGCTGCCTGGGCATCGGGGAGAACGGCCACCTCGCGTTCAACGACCCGTCGGTGGCCGATTTCCACGACCCGCACCTGGTGAAGCTGGTGAAGCTGGACGACGCGTGCAAGCGGCAACAAGCCAGCCAAGGCCACTTCCCCAACATCGAAGCGGTTCCGCCCTACGCCTTCACGCTCACGATTCCGGCGCTCTGTTCGGCCAGGAAAATGATCTGTCTTTGCCCGGAGCAACGCAAAGCGCAGCCGGTGAAAGAGGCCTTGCGCGGGCCGATCACCACAGCCTGCCCGGCATCCATTTTGCGGCGGCAGGCGCACGCAACCTTGTTGCTGGATACGGAATCGGCCGCGTTGTTGTGACGGACGCGGGTGACCCTAGTACCGGGTAGGGCGCGTCACTCCGTGCGCGCCGCACCCTGCAAGCAGTCTTCTGAACGGCGCGCACGGAGTGACGCGCCCTACCATGTTACGGAATTTGATTGTTACAGCACTAATGCTTTGCGTTCGACTTCCGAGCAGCAAAGATAGCAACGTGACTACAGCGGCTTCGCCAATCCAACAGTTGAGCCGATTCTTGCGCAGCGGGACGAAGGTTCTGGTCTTCACTGGCGCGGGGGTGTCCACCGGCAGTGGGATTCCTGACTTTCGCGGACCGGACGGCGTCTGGAAACGGCGTCAACCGGTTTACTATCAGAATTTCATGACCTCGGAAGCGGCACGCGTTGACCATTGGGATTACAAACTCGAAGGCTGGGCCGCTTTTCGCGACGCCCGCCCGAACCCGACCCACGACGCGATCGTCCGTCTCGAACGCGTGGGTCGGTTGTGGATGGTGGTCACCCAAAACATTGACGGTCTACACGCCCGTGCCGGGACTTCGCCGGGGTGCTTGGTGGAGTTACACGGGACCAACAGTCTGGTCGAGTGCCAGTCCTGTCAGCAGCGTTCCGATCCGGAGCCGCATTTCGATTACTTCCGGCGGACGCGCCGGCCGCCGCGCTGCGGATGCGGCGGCCTTCTCAAGCCGGCCACGATCAGCTTTGGACAAAATCTTCGCGCCGAAGAATTGCAGCGGGCGGAAGCGGCGGCGCGCGAGGCGGACTTGGTGGTGGCACTCGGCTCGACGCTCTCGGTCTATCCCGCGGCGGAAATTCCGCTCCTGGCCGCCCGGAACGGTGTGCCGTACGTGATCGTCAACCGGGGGCCGACCGATCACGACGGCTTTGGCGAAGTCACGCTCCGCGTCGAAGGCGACGTGGGGGAAATTTTCCCGGCGTCAGTTGAAGAGGCGCTGACCGGGCGTTGAGGAACGAGCGGGCTACTCGCGGTTTCTGGAATCCATGAGGATCGTCACGGGACCGTCGTTCGTCAGCGTGACTTTCATGTCCGCGCCGAATTCACCGGTTTGGATGGGCCGGCCCAGTTCCGCCGTGAGCTGGCGGATGACCGCTTGATAAAGTGGAATGGCGACTTCCGGCGGCGCCGCCCGGCTGTAAGACGGGCGGTTCCCCTTTTTCGTGCTGGCGAAAAGCGTGAACTGGCTGATGAGCAGGAGTTGGCCCTGAATTTCCTGGAGGGAACGGTTCATCACGCCGTTTTCATCATTGAAGATGCGCAGGCGGACGATCTTGCCGCTCAACCATTCCACGTCCCCGGCCGTGTCCGCCGATTCGATGGCCAGCAGCACCACCAGCCCTTGCGGGATGGCGCCCTGGACGGCCCCGGCGATGGCGACCCGCGCTTCCGACACCCGTTGAATTACTGCTCGCATGTTTTGCGGCGAAAGCCTAGCCTCCGCCCGTTTTCACCATGGCTTGCATTCTGACTTGGCGGATGGCAGCCGGCCATTTAATGTTCGCGCAATAAAAATAATTCCACCAGGCAAAACAACTCCACCTCCAGGTTTTTCACATGGCCAAGGAACACCAACCCGGCGACATCCGTAACTTCGCGATTGTGGGCCACGCGACCAGCGGCAAAACGATGCTCAGCGAAGCCATGCTCGTTTGCGGCGGCGAGATCAACCGCCTCGGCAACATCGTCAACGGCACCACCGTCTCGGATTATCACGTCAGCGAACAGAAACGCCAGATTTCCGTCCACGCCTCGCTTTTGCACACCGGGTGGATGGAAAAAAAATTCAACATCATTGACACGCCCGGCTACCTGGATTTCATCAGCGAGGGTTTGGGCGCGTTGCGCGTCGGGGATTTTGCGCTCGTGGTGGTCCACGCCAGTCACGGCGTGTCCGTCGGGACCGAGCAGGTGTGGAATTACGCGACGCGCTACGGCATCCCCAAAATGATCGTGATCAACGCGCTGGACAAGGATCAGACCGATTTCGACAAAGTCCTGGCGCAGTGCAAGGAGCGGTTTGGCGAGCGCGTGTTCCCGCTCAATCTGCCCGTCAATCCCGGCCCCGGTTTCAACCAGGTGCTCGACGTGTTGCGCAACGAGATCGTCACCTACCAGACGGATGCCAGCGGCAAATTCCAGGAAGCGCCCGCCACCGGAGAGTGGGCCGAGAAGGTCAACCAGCTTCACAAACAATTGATCGAATATGTCGCCGAATCGGATGATTCGCTGCTGGAAAAGTTTTTTGACCAAGGGAACTTGTCCGAGGAGGAGATGCGGGCGGGCATTCACAGCGCCGTGCAAAAGCAGGCGTTCATTCCGCTGTTTTGCACCGCCGCAGAAACCAACATCGGCGTCGCGAGGCTCATGGATTTCATCGCCAAGTACGGCTCCTCGCCGGTGGACCGCGAAAAGGTCGCCGCGCTGGACGCCAATGGCGCCGGGGCGCAGGTCGCCCTCACCAGTCCGGAGCCGGTGCTGTATGTCTTCAAAACCATGAGCGAGGCGCAGTTTGGCGAGCTGTCCTTTTTCCGCCTCTACTCGGGCTCGGTCAAATCAGGCATGGAACTTTACAACAGCGACCGGCGGGCCACGGAAAAAGTCGGGCAGATTTACATCCTCAATGGCAAGCAGCGCACCAGCGTCACCAGCCTGCACGCGGGCGACATCGGCGCGGTGGTGAAATTGAAGGACACGCACACCGGCAACACGCTGTGCAGTCCGCGCCAGATCGTGACGCTGCCCAAGGTGGTTTATCCCAAGCCCAATGTTCACGCCGCCTTGAAACTCAACTCCAAGGGCGAGGAAGACAAAATCGCGCAGGGTCTGTCGGCCTTGCACGAAGAAGACCCGACCTTTCTTTACCACGTGGATTCCGAATTGCATCAGACCGTCATCTCGGCCCAGGGCGAGCTGCATCTGGAGGTCGTGTGCGACCGCTTGCGGCGCCGCTACAAGGTCGAGATCGAATTGGTGCAGCCGAAAATTCCCTTCCGCGAAACCATCAAGGCCAGGGCCGAATCCAAATACCGGCACAAAAAACAGACCGGCGGCGCCGGGCAGTTCGCGGAGGTCTGGATGCGCATCGAGCCGCGGCAGCGCGACACGGGCATCGAATTCACCGAGTCGCTCTCCGGCCAGAACGTGGACCGGGTGTTTGTGCCATCGGTGGAAAAAGGCGTCAAGAACGCCTGCGCGGAGGGCATCGTGGCGGGGTATCGCGTGGTGGACGTGAAGGTAGATTTCTACGACGGCAAGATGCACCCGGTGGACTCCAAGGATATTGCGTTTCAGATTGCGGGCTACTTCGCCTTCAAGGAAGCGTTCATGAACGCCCGGCCGTGTCTGTTGGAACCGATCTTCAACGTTGAGATCAAGATTCCCGACGAGTTCATGGGCAAGGTGATTGGCGACCTTTCCAGCCGCCGGGGAAAAATCCAGGGCATGGATACCGACGGCGGCGTCCAGGTCGTCAAGGCGCAGGTGCCGGCGATGGAACTGTATCATTACGCCACGATCCTGCGGTCATTGACCGGCGGGCGGGGCATTCACACCGAAGAATTCAACCACTACCAGGAAATGCCGGCGGAAATGGAGCAGAAGATCACCGCGCAAGGCAAGAAGGGGAAGGAAGGATCATAATTGCCACGTAGGTAAAAAGCCTGAACCCATGATGCGTGCAGACAAGTTCAAAATCCCGACTTGGAGTATCGCCACGCTTCTGCTACTATTGTTTTTAAGTAAGGGGTCGTTTTCACAACGGATAACGACCAATAAAATTCTGACCGAGGCAGATCTTCGTGGGACCGACGAGACGGCTCGACTCCGCCTGGAAGGGAAACTCAAGGAAGCTTACGCGGGTTATCAACGTCGGGCGAAGGAAGAGCCCGATCGGGCATGGGCCGCCGAATGGAGCATGGGAGGCATTCACGAACAATGGGGCGAGTTGGATCACGCGCTCGAACATTATCAGCGCGCCCTGAATCTTGTCCGGGTAAAAGGCTCTGAGCATTTTACGAATTACACGCGGGCCGAACTCTGCCTGTTGGACAGCATCGCCTCGGCCCACGAGTCGCAGGGGAAAATGGGACTGGTCGCTCAATCGCGCTTTTCGATTCAAAACATTATGGAGGAGCGATCTGATGAAATCGCCGCAGCGGACAAGGCCAATTGCGTTGATTGCGTCGAAGTCTTCGGTGAGTTTGCCCTGCAGAAGGCGAATCCTTTCAGGCATCAAGACGAGTGTCCCGAGGCATGTCAAATCTACCGGAAGATCGGGGGGCAAGCGGAAAACAGCCAGCGAAGTGACCGTTTCGAACTAATGCGCGCGGCCTGGTCTCAATGGGCTTCTCACCTGGCCTTTTTCGAGCATTATGCCGAAGCGATAGAATTGAGGAAGAAAGTTGAGTCTCTGCCATCTGATTTTCGGTATCTTGCCGGTGCTTATCTTCACACGATTGAATTCGCCAATAACCTTGCGGAGCGCGACGGCGTGACAGGCGATGTCTGGAGTCTTGTGGAAACAAACCTGGCGAGGCTTGAGAACCCGCCACATCAAAAAGCTTGGTTCAAAGGAAGCCTGATCAAAGCGTGCCTGCTCGATCAGTCCGGCCGTCACGATGAAGCCCTAAAGTTGTTGGACAGAATTGTCGAGTTGGCACGTGCTAAAAATTATCAGCCTCAAATTGCTGCGGCCCTCGAAAACAAAGCACGTGTCGAACTCGCCACGGGAGAATTGGCCAATGTCGAAGCCGAGGCAAAGGAAGCGTTGCAGATTTATCGGACTTTGGGAAAAAAGTATAGCGAGCAGGGCTTATACGAGATTTACGCCGGTCTGCTGGGGCGTCAGGGCCAATACAAAAAGGCCCTCCAAGTTTGGGAGCAAGGTTATGCCCTTTGCGAAAATTTGGGGTTGCACTTTCGCGCGCTGCACATGCTTCTGGGATTGGCGGAACTCCAATTGCGCAATCAGCGTTTTGAAGAACTGAAGCTGACGTGGTTCCGGATCGACGATTTTGCCAGGCTGAATGCGACGGAAATGGCCGAGCCAACATGGCTTCGTTTGCATCTGGCGCGGCTAAACTATTTGAAAAACGCAGACTCACTTTCCAATTTGGCCCGCGCTTCCGCCCGGGCCGAAGCATTTATCAAACACTCCAACTTGTCGTCTTATCAAATGCGCGAATATGAGAGTTGGAAAACAGCCTCGAAGGTTGCGCTGGTACCTTCACCTTCTCTAAAGCCTGTAACATTGGAGGAGCCTCTGCCGCTGGGGTTGGATATTCAGCCTGTTCAGGTCACGACGCGGGTTCGCACCAATGAAATTGCTCGAGGCCATTTTACACTTTCGAATCCATCCGCAGAACTCGTGCGGGGTTTGCTGGGAGTCGAAAACGACGCGTTACGCTTCGAATGGAAAACGAGCAATGACGGACTCGTATTGAAAGTGATTCCCGATGCGTCGGGTCACAGTGTTCGTAAAGAAATCCAGTTACCACCCGCGCAGCAGATTCTTTTGAGTGTTGAATGCTATCCGGCGTTTCAAATTACAAATCATCTTGTTACCATTCATTACGGAGAAGGAGATCAACGCGCCGTACTGTGGGATTTTTGCCTTCGGCCAAGACGAACGCGAGCTGGCCGTGATAAACGCCAGTCTGGCGGACGATAACCCTTTTTACGCAATCTCCCTCTTCCACGATATTTACTTCCGCGACGTAGGGAAAACGCTGGCAAATTTCCGGGTGCAGACGAGCGAACCATGCCGAATCGAAATAATAGATGCGTTTTCTCACCAGCTTTTGGCAATAGATGCGAACGGTGACGGTGATTTTGAAGATATCGGTGATGCGCTTTATGCCGACTCAAACGGCGACGGTTACCCGGATTTAAAATTGAGTTCCACCGAGGACACGAAACAAATTGAACTGGCTGTGTTTCCTCAATTTAAAAACAATCGCGAAAAAAGAGAGATCGAGATTTCGCTTTCGTTTCAAAGCCACGGCGTGTGGAAAACGCAAGCAATCGATAGACTGATTGTGAAATAAAGAGATCGGTTCCTTGTTTGTTCAAGTGCGTCCAAGCTCTCTTATGCAGCCGCTGGCTGATCCATCTCAGAGTCACGTGACAGGTCGCGCCGGGGTATTCGATGCGAAGTTTGTGGGTCACGCGGCAAGACCCAATGCCAGGCAGCACCGTCCAGTGCGGAAGTTTTAGAAACCAGAACCCTTTTCCGCTCAACCGCAATCGTTTGCTGCCATGGCGGGTGTTTCCCTTGCATCCAGAGTGCGGATAGGATAGTTTTCCAGCGCCATGAAACGGCCAGCGCGCAAGCGGAAAAAGCTCGACTACCCGACCGAGACCGAGGGCAGCCGGATTGCCGCCAAAGCCCGGCGGATGGCGGGCAATCTGACGCCCGAACAGCGCCGGGAACTTTTCCGACGGGCAATGGTGAGGATTTATGGCGGCCAGCCCAAAGCGGCAACTGTCGCTGGACACTAACGTCCTGCTCGACCTCGCCAAGCCGCAGGACTTCGCCCACGAATTTCGGGAGGAATTCCAAAGGCGCGGCTACGACCTGATGCTTGCTCCGACGGTCTTGCTCGAATTGGAATACCTGCTGACTTATGGAAGTCCCAGTGAGCGAAAGTTGGCGCAGAAGGCATCCGACCAGGTCACCATGTGGCAGATCACGGCATTTGATTTGCCCGAAGTCCGTTTGGCGATTGCGGAACAATTCTCCCGCCGCCTGCAACATCAAGGGTTGCTGCCGGCGGAAGAATTCAACGACGGCCTCATCCTCGCCGAAACGTCGCTGGCCTCGATCCCAATGCTGGCCACTTCAGACAAGCACCTTCTGGAAATTGACGAGAGCGCACTCCTGCTGGCGTTCAACGAAGCGGATTTGCTGCCGGCGCATCCGGTCCATCCGAGGCGGCTGTTGAAGGCGTTGCGATAAACTGCACCGGCTATGCGGCAAGACTTCAAAGCGAGGCAGCAGTGTCACGCACGGAAGTATTGGATACCAGCGAGTGTCCCCTTCACGATGCTTGACGCCGGAAACGGTCAGGCACGGCGTGCCCGGATGACTGCGACGAGAACCAACTCTCCGCTACCCACGTAAAGTCGGGAAAACAACTTCCTATCAATAACGATTGCCCGCAAAGTGATTCTGGGTATCTTCCTCGAAGACAAAGCCGTTGAGAAACATGATCACTCCCTGGATTGAAGAGGTCAGGCAGCGCTGGCAACTACGGGTTCACGCTCACGAATCCATGCAGTGCCGGGCCTGGCGCGGGCTGTTCGATCAGGCACTGTCGGAATTCAACGCCTTGTCCGGCGCGCATGGACTGGGAATCGCCTTGGTTTCCTCTGAACAACCGCCGGCGACACAGGGTTTGGGCGGCGCCGATGTCATGATCAGCGCAGCCAGCGGCGTGATTTCCACCCCTTACGATGGCCTGCAGCAGCCCACCTCATTCGATGGCCACTCTTTGCACGGGCTGATCCGCAAAGTCTTCAGCCCGGGGGGTCAACGAATGGTAAAATCCTTCATTTATGTGCCTGCGGAACCATTCGTCCCTGAACCACGACGGCGGCTAGTTGGCCCGGGAGTCCGCCTGGTGATATTGGTGCACGAGTTGGTGCACGCCTGCGGTCTCTCGAACGTCGAGCACAGCGGCAGCGGGGATTTGTTTCAAGGCTTCGTAAATATTCTTCAGCCGGGCACCCCCGAACAAGACCGCGTTGATCTGGGACGGTATGGTTCAAACAACCTGGCACTGGGCATGCCGCCCCTCGTCCTGGGCGAAGCAACAGTCCGATATATCCAAAACGCATGGGCGTCATCATCGTCACCAAGGCCAACCCGGGAGCGCAGCGGCTCGCTCGGACCTGGCCCGGTGGGTTTGGCCCCCAGGTTCGCCGCACTCGATCTATCCTCCAATCCCTCCACTCCATCAATCGGACAAACCCGGTTCCCGCAGCCGGGTCCGCTGGTCTGATGGTGAGTCTGCCCAAGCGATGGTCCGCGGCTCATGGCGTAAAAGGGGTTCCTGGTTTCTTCAACTTCATGCGCCTCTATCGGCCGATCGTTGTTCCCACAGCCGTTTGCTCCAGTGCGTCCAGGCTCCCATTCCGTCACGGCACAAACTTCACACACACCGGCGCGCCGACTTCGACGATCTGGCCGGTGGGCGTCAACCGGCCGCTCCGGGCGTCAATGCGGAAGACGGCGACCGTGTCGCTTCCCTGGTTGGCCGCGAGCAGGAACCGGCCGCCCGGGTCAATGCCGAAGTTGCGCGGCGTCCTGCCCTGCGTCGGCACGTTTTCCACGCGGGTGAGCTTGCCCGTGGTTTCGTCGAGAGCGAAGACCACGATGGTGTTGTGGCCGCGATTCGAGCCGTAGAGGAATTTGCCGCCCGGATGCACCTGGACTTCGGCGGTGCTGTAATTCGGCTTCACCGTTTCCTCGGCGGGCAGCGTGGAAAGTGTCTGCACCTCTTTGAGTGCGCCGCGCTTCGCGTCGTATGCAAAGGCGGTCATCGTGCAGGCCATTTCGTTGATCACGTAGGCGTAGCGGCCCGACGGATGAAACGCGAAATGACGCGGGCCGGAACCGGGTGCAACGTTCGTAAAAGGCGGGTCATTGGGGCTGAGCTTGCCCGTGTCCGCATCGAGGCGATAAACGAACACCCGATCCAATCCGAGGTCCGCGACGAAAGCGAAGCGGTTATCGGACGAGACGTTGATCGAGTGGGCGTGCGGTTCATTTTGGCGCTGCGGATTCACGCTGGAGCCGGTGTGTTGAATGAACGAGCTGACTTCACCCAATTTCCCGTCCGCCTGAATCGGCAAAGTCGCCACGCTGCCACCCGCGTAGTTCGCCACCAGGACACACCGGCCGGTCTGGTCGACGGAGAGATGCGCCGGCCCCGGGCCGCCGGAGGATTGTTGATTGAGCAAGGTGAGCTGGCCGCTGGCAGGGTTGATCGTGAAGGCATTGACGGCCCCGCTTTTCTTGCCGCCAAGTTCCTGGAGTTCGCCGACGGCATAGAGCCAGCGGCGGTTCGGGTGGACGGCAAGAAAACTGGCCCGTTGCGCTTCCGCCGCCAGTTCGGGCGCCGACAACCTGCCGGTGGCGGGATCAAGCCGGCTGACGTAAATCCCCTTGCTCTTCGCATTGTTGTAGGTGCCGAAGTAGGTGAGGAACTGGGCATCGGCCGCGGGAAGCGCGGCCGGGATGGCAAAGGCAGCCGCTGCAATCAGCGGGACGCGCAGGCCGCAGAAGATCGGGAATAAGTTTTTCAGACAGCGCGTCATGCCGCAAGGTCAGCGGTGGAGAAGTTTTTTTAATCCAGCCATCTGGCTCGAGTATTTCGGGTCGTTGGCAAGGTTGCGGTACTCCTGCGGGTCGTGGTCGTGGTCGTAAAGCTCGACACCTTGCCGGCCTTCATCCCACTCGGTGTAACGCCAGCGCTCGGTGCGGACGCTGCGGCCCATGACAGCGCGCTGGCCTTTCACGTCCTGATCCAGCGTGCCGACGGCGACGCCGCGCGTGACTTGCGTGTAAGCCGGTTTGTCCCATTTGGCCGAGGGGTTTTCGAGCAGGGGACGCAGGCTCGTGCCTTCCAGATTCGGTGGCGGTTTAAGCCCGCAAAGGTCGGCGAGGGTGGCATGCAGGTCCACCAGTTCGACCGTGCGCGGCGAGGCCTTGCCATTGCCTTTGGCTTTCGGCGCGGCGATGATGAGCGGCACACGCGCAGATTGCTCGAACAGGCTCATCTTCTGCCACTGGCCGTGCTCGCCCAGCAACCAGCCGTGGTCGCCGCAAAACGTGATGATGGTGTTGTCCACAAGGCCGAGCCGGTCGAGCGCGTCCAGCACGCGGCCCAATTGCGCGTCCATGAGACTGATGCTCGCGAAGTAGGCGCGAATCATCTGCCGCTGCTCGTTCTCGGCGATGCCGTAGTGCGGCGGCTTCACCACCATCGCAATGGGCGGCACGTTGCCCAGATGGTCCGGTTCGACGGGCAACTTGATCTTCTCCGGCTGATAGAGGTCGAAGAAATTGTCGCTTGCCACACACGGCACATGCGGACGGAAAAATCCGCACGCGATGAAGAGCGGTTTTTCCTTGTTGAGTTCGAGCAGTCTGATGACTTCGTCGGCAATTTTGCCGTCGGTGTGGTCGCGGCCATCGCCCCCGGTGCGATACCACGTGAGTGCGCCGCCGATGTTCGTGAGCGCGGGCGTGAGGTTGATGACGCCGGCCTCCTCGTCCTTCTCGCGGCCCTTCGGGTTGACGCGCTGCTGCCACGAGGGCGGGTCGTCGAGGCCGTCGGTGCCGATTTGGAACGGCACGCCGTAATGAAAAATCTTGCCGACGCGCGCGACGAAGTAGCCGGCCTGCTGAAATGTCTGCGGCAACGTCTGCGCATCCGGCACGGCTTCGCGGAGGTGGGTGCGGTTCTGATACACTTTCGTCGTGTCAGGCCGCAGCCCGGTCATGAACGAGGAGCGCGAGGGGTTGCAGAGCGGGAACTGGCAATAGGCGCGTTCAAAACGCACGCCGCGCGCCGCCAGCCGGTCCACATTCGGGCATTTCACCATCGGGTCCCCATAGCAGTGGAGGCGCGTGTTCAAATCGTCCGAGACGATGAAAAGGACGTTCGGCGGGCGGGCGGCGGCGCCGGGCGCATCCGCCCACGAAGCCAGCGCCACAAGGAGAATCAGCAAGGTTCTCACAAAATCGAAGCCATGGCTCCGGAGGGAAGGACTGGCTACGGCGCGTTCTTTTTTGCTTTGTTCTGTTTTTTGATTTTCTTCGCGCCGCCATCGCCGCCCGTGCGCGCGTTGCCAATATCGGGCGCGTCCTTCGTGGGGATTAACTTCGCCAGTTCGGCCTTGTTCGCGGCGTACTTCAGGTCTTTGGCAAGGTTGGTCCACTCGTTGGGATCGGCCGTTTCGTTGTAGAATTCTTCGTCGCCGTTGGCGTAACGGATGTAACGCCAGCCCTCGGTGCGCACGGCGTGGTTCATGAACTTGTATGTCGTCATGCCCGGCTTGTCCCAGGCGGCCTTCGGGTTGGCGAGCAGCGATTTGATGCTCGTGCCCTCGACGTGTTTCGGCGTCGGAATGCCGCACAGATCGGTGAGCGTCGGATAGATCGTCATGAAATCCACCGTGCGGTCGCAGACGCTGCCGGGCTTGGTGAGGCCGGGCACGACCCAGAGGAGCGGGGCGCGCGTGGATTCTTCCCACAGGGCGAACTTGCGCCAGTGATGCTTCTCGCCCAGATGCCAGCCGTGGTCGCACCAGAAGCAAATAATGGTGTTGTTCTTGTACGCGGACTTGTCGAACGCATCGAGCAGCCGGCCGATATTCATGTCGGTATAGGCGATGGCGGCGAGGTAGCCTTGGATGGCTTCCTTCCAGCGGCCCGACTTGAGCATGGGAATGTGATCGGTTTCCGCGTGCGCCATGCGCACACCGGCGGGCGGGATGTCCTCGAGGTCGTTCTCCAGATACGGCGGCAGGACGATCTTGTCGGCGGGGAACATGTCATAATATTTGCGCGGCACGTTCCAGGGCATGTGCGGCTTGTGCAGGCCGACGGCGAGAAAGAACGGCTTGTCCTGCTTCTTTTGCAACTGCGCGATGCCGTAATCGGCGATCTTGTAGTCGTTGAGGTCTTCGTCCTTGCAGTCCAGCGGCGCAAACTTGATGCCGCCCACGCCGTCGCTTTGTCCGGCGGGCACTTTCGGCAGGCCGCCTTCGTTTTCCAGATAATCGTCCCACTCGCTGCGCCGCCGGTAGGATTCGTGGTAAATTTTTCCCGCGCCACAAACGAAGTAGCCTGCTTTGCGGAACGTGGTCGTGAGCGGCAGGTCTTCGGAGATGGCCGTGCGCCAGTCGTTGTTGTTCTCGTAAACGCCGCTGGTGAAGGGGCGCAGGCCGGACATCAGCGCGGCGCGCGAGGGGTTGCACACCGGCGCCGCGCAATAGCTGTGCGTGAAGGCCATGCCCATCTTCGCGAGCCGGTCAATGTTGGGCGTTTTCGTCTGCGGATTGTGGCCCAGGTAGCCGACCCAGTCGCGCAGGTCGTCAATGGCGATGAACAGGACGTTGGGTTTGCGTTCGGCCGCCGCGGCGGAGTGAACCACGCTGAGCGCCAGCAGGGTTCCGAGGAACATGTTTTTCAGCATAATCATTTTTCTTTCTGTTTTCTGGCCGCGCCGCCGGTGCCCCAAAGGGGCTTGACCATTTGCGCGTCCAACTCTTTCCAGGCGGCGAGCAATTCTTTTAACACATCGGGCTTCTGGTCAGCCAGATTATTTTGTTCACCCAGATCGGCGGCCAGATCAAAGAGTTGTGGCGGGCCGGACCCGCGCTGGTAGAGCTTCCAATTGCCCCGCCGCAGCGCCCCTTGCGGGCCGAAGCGCCAGAACAACGTCTCATGAGGGACTTGCATCTTTTCACCGCTCAAGTAAGGGAGCAGGTTCACACCATCGGGGTTCGGAGTCCCGGCTTTAGCCGGCCCCGGACCGCCTGAAGGCGGGACTCCAAACTTCACTCCGGCCACTGCCAGTACCGTGGGAAAAATATCCAGCGAGATGACCGGAGGGTCGTAAGTCTTGCCCGTGGGCAGGTGGCCTTTCCACCGGATGATGAACGGGATGCGAATGCCGCCTTCCAGGAGCTGGCCTTTGCCGCCGTTGAGCGGACGGTTGCTGGAAGTCAGTTCCGCCGTCGGCCCTCCGTTGTCGCTGAGAAAAATAACCAGCGTGTTTTCATCCAGCCCGGCCGCGCGAATTTTTTCCAGCACCTTCCCCACGCCGTCGTCCAGCGCCGAAAGCATCCCAGCGAAGACGCGCCGGTGAATGTCTTCGATGTGGCTGAAGCGCCGCAGATATTTCTCCGCGCTCTGCATCGGGCTGTGCGGCGCGTTGTAGGCGAGGTAAAGAAAAAATGGCTGCGCCCGATGCCGTTCGATGAACGCCACCGCCTCGCGACTGAAGGCGTCCGTCAGGTATTCGCTCTCGATCACAGGCTGTGTGCCGAACAGGATGGGATTGGCGTCGTCGTAGGGCGGCTCGTTGCTGTGCAGATGAGTGGACCAAATGACATCGCCCTCCGTTTTGCGTCCGCCGAATTCGGCGGGCAACTGGTTGGTGCGCAGAAACGAAGTGACCCCGCGCGACGGCGGCGGAACGTAAAAGTGTCCTTCGTGCAGGAAGCCGAAAAATTCGTCGAAACCACGTTGTTGTGGATGAAACTTCGGCGTCGCGCCCAGATGCCATTTGCCGATGGCGCCCGTGATGTAGCCGGCGGCTTTGAGATGATCCGCGAGCGTCGATTCATTGAGCGGCAGGCCCACGTTGGGATTGAGGTTCATCTTGCCCGTGGCGTTCAACTCGTGGCCGAAGCGGGTCTGGTAGCGGCCCGTCAACAGCCCCGCGCGCGACGGTGTGCAAACCGGCCCCGTGACGTAGCCACTGGTGAAACGGATGCCGCTCCGCGCCAGCGCATCAATGTTCGGCGTGGGGATCTGCGGATTGCCCTGGCAGCCCAGTTCGCCATAGCCGAGATCATCCGCCACGATGAGAACAATGTTCGGTTTGGGTGCGGCGGTAACAGCGCCGGTCACGGCCGGCAAAAGGCCGCGGGCGAGCAACAAAGCCACAGAGATTCGCCAAAACGCCGGTCGCATTCGCATTGTTGCTTATAGACCCGGGCCGCCAACCGGCCAAGCTAGAAGTGGATTCATAAGGTGGGGCGAGACTCCGTCGAGCCGAGTCCGCGTCTCATTCCCAGCAACGGCTCGACGGAGTCTCGCCCCACCTCGTTTGGGCTGATGAAACCACTTCCAGTATTTCGGAGAGCGTGCGAAAAAACTTTTCCTGAACGCGCAATGACCTAAAGTTACCGGAGTATGAAGCCAGGAAATAAACTCAATCGTCGCAAATTCATCGCCCGTTCCGCTTCGCTTGCGGCCGGCACGGTCGTCGCGAGCCGGCTGGCGCCCATGCTCACCGCGCGCGCCGCCGCGTCGTCCTCCGGGTTTCGCAGCCAATGGGACAAATGTTTCGACCGCGTCTGGCTTGGGCCGGAATATTGGGCCAACCCGATGCAGGACTGGCGCGTGGCCGGTGGGCGCCTGGAGTGTGTCAACGCCGCACCCGACCGCAACGTTCACCTGCTCACCGGCCAGCTCGGCGAGGAGGCCGGCGACCTGCAGATGAGCGTGCGCTTGGGTCCCATGGACGGCGCGTTCGGCAAGGGGAAAGGTTCCGCCGGCTTTCGCATCGGCGTCATCGGCCCGCTGCGCGAATATCGCAACAGCCTTTTCTACGGCAAGGGCCTCGAGGCGGGCATCACGGCCGAGGGCGGCTTGTTCATTGGCGATTTGAGTTCCGCCAGGGCGGGGGAAATTGATGTGAGCGGAAGCGAGATTGAACTGCGCCTCACCGTCGGGCCGGCCGGCAACGGTAAAAAGGTCGTGCTCGCGGCACACGATGCGGGTGGAAAATTGCTCGGCGAGGTTGCGCACGAAAACGTCCCAGCCAGCCAGCTCGCCGGCAACATTGTCCTGGTGGCGAACTTCGGCGCGGCGGCTGCGGGCGGCGGTGCCGGCAAGGCCAAAGCGAAAGCCAAGACGAAGGCGCAAAACGGCCCCAACCCCGGCGCCGGCCAATTCTGGTTCGCCGACTGGCGCGTCAGCGGGAGCAAGGTCGGGGCACACGGCGATCACGCTTTCGGGCCGATCCTCTTTTCGCAATACACCTTGAACGGCGGCGTGATGAAGTTGACCGCGCAGATGCCACCTGTGGGCGAAAAAGAGGCGCAAACCGTCCGCCTGCAATTCCGCAAAGGCGGCGCGTGGACGACCCTCGACGAGGAGAAGATTCATCCTGACGCGCGCACGGCGACATTTCGCGTTGAAAAATGGGACGACAAAAAGGACGCGCCCTACCGGCTGGCTTACACGCAGAAATTCAGCGACGGACGGAATGAGGAACATTACTGGTCGGGCACGATTCGCCGCGACCCGGTGGACCAGGCGGTGCTGAGCGTGGCGGACGTTTCGTGTAACACTCACCAGGCGTTCCCCAACGCGCCCTACGTGGCGAACATGGCGAAGTTGAACCCCGACCTGCTTGCATTCGTCGGCGACCAGTTTTACGAGTCCACGGCGGGTTACGGCATCACGCGCACGCCGCCCGACAAGGCGATACTCGATTATCTGCGCAAGTGGTACGCGCACGGCTGGACGTGGCGCGAGTTGACGCGCGACCGGCCGAGTCTTTCGCTGCCCGACGATCACGACGTTTATCAGGGCAACCTCTGGGGCGAAGGGGGAGACGGCCGCAAGACGACACAGGAAGCCGGTGGCTACGACATGCCCGTCGAGTGGGTCAACGTCGTCCACCGCACGCAGGCCGCGCACCATCCGGATCCTTATGACGCGAAGCCGTGCAAGCGCGGGACGACCAATTACTACGGCCCCATGACCTATGGCCGCGTGAGCTTCGCCATCCTCGCCGATCGCCAATACAAGTCAGGCCCCGAAGGCAAGGTGCCGCCCACCGGCGACCGCGGTGATCACGTCGTGGACCCGAACTACGATCCCCGGACCGCCGATGTTTCAGGAGTGCAGTTGCTCGGCGAAGGGCAGATGAAATTCCTCCGCGAATGGGTTGCCGACTGGCGGGGCGCGGAGATGAAGGCGGTCATTTCGCAAACGATCTTCACCGCGATGGCGACCACGCACGGTGGCAACCATGAAATCCTGATGGCCGACTACGACGCCAACGGCTGGCCGCAGACGCCGCGCAACGAGGCGCTCAAAATCATCCGCAAAGCGTTTGCTGTTCATCTCGCCGGCGATCAGCATCTCCCGGCGGTGGTGCAGTACGGCATCGAGGAGCATCGCGACGGGCCGGTGGCGTTCGCCGGCCCGGCGGTGAACGTCGGCTACGCGCGCTGGTGGGAGCCGGAGAAGACCCGGCGCACGAAGCAGCGCGGCAAGGTGGAATTGACCGGTGATTTTCTCGACCACTTCGGGCACCCGCTCACCGTGCTCGCGGTGAAGAACGGCACGAAAGAGCCGCGCCAGGCGGACGTGATGCAGTCGATGGACGACAAGGCGTCGGGTCTTGGCGTGGTGCGTTTCGACAAGCGTCACCGCAGAGTCATCATCGAATGCTGGCCCTTCCTGGCTGACCCGACCCGGCCGGGCACGCAATTTCCCGGGTGGCCGGTGACGGTGAATGTGCTGGACAACTACGCGCACAAACCCGCCGCTTACCTGCCGACGCTGAACATTTCGGGCATCAAGGACCCCGTCGTGCAGGTGTTCGAAGAAAGCAGCGGCGAACTCGTTTACGCGCTGCGCCTGGCAGGAGGAAAATTCCGGCCGCACGTTTTTGCTCCAGGCAAATACACCGTGAAGGTCAGCGAACCGGAGACGGGCAAGGCGAGGGAGTTGACCGGTCTCGAAGCAACTGTTGACAACCTGGCGAAGCTCGACGTGAAAGTGTGAAGCGGCAGGAGTTTGGAGTCCGCGCTTCAGCGTGCGCCCGGACAAGCCAAAGCTGGAACTCCAACGGCCGGTTCATGGGGAGCTTCGACCTCCAACTTTGGACGTGCATCGGGGCCATGAACCGGTTAGCGCTTCCGTTGTCGCGCCAGCGTCTTGGACTGCGCCAGTCCTCTGGCGCTTTGGCTGGACCGCTGCCCCTACTCACAGCGCCAGAGGACTGGCGCAGTCCAAAACCTTGCGGGGCTTCGAACGGTTCATGGGGAGGGGGCTTTGGCCAGGCTTTATTTTCCTGGCGCCGGTTTGACGCCCAGGTGTTGCAAGAGAAATTCGACCGGTGACCCTTCGCCCGCGGCATCGCGCACCGCGGCGCCGATTTTCAAAGCCGCCGGGACGCCAACTTCGTCGCAACGTTTCTTGATCGCTTCGGAATGTTTCGGGCTGTGGTTTGTGTCGCCTTTGTTGGCGAGCGCGTCGTGGCGGTCGCTCGCGCCGAGGAACACGGGCGGGTCATCCTTCGTGATCAAGCCCAGCATGTCCACGTCGGCGCGGAGTTGTTTGCCTTGCTCGGTCTGCAAATCGTCGAGCGTCTTCAGCCCGTAGAATGCGGGCCAGGTGGATTGCGGATAAAAACGCATCGCTTCGTCGGCGCCCAGCACGTCGCGCCATTTGAGGATGTCGTAGGTGGCCTGGCCCGCGCTCGACGCGGCGGCGGCGAGGCGCGTGGACTCGCGCAGCACGGGGTCGTCGCTCTTCGGATCGGCCAGATCGTCGTGAAACGCCAGCCAGAGCGAGGCGCCGGCGCCGGCCGAGCCGCCGAACGCAGCGACGCGCGACTTGTCGAGGTTCCACTCCGTGGCCTTTGAGCGGAGGAACTGAATGGTGCGCGCGCAATCGCGGAGCACGACGTTGATGGACGCCTCGGTGCGGAAGCGGTAGTTGATGGCGGCGAAGGAAACGCCCGCGTCAAGACATCGTTTTAGGGCAATTTCGCTCACAGAACTCTTGTCGCCGCCGACAAAACCCCCGCCATGAATGAACACGACCAGCGGTGTCGGTTTGTCCGATTTCGCGAGCCAGAGGTCGAGTTTGTTGTTGGGGTGGAGGCCGTAGCTGACGTCCTTGAAGCCGGGCGCGGGCAGGTTGGCGGCGGTTTTGGCCTTGCGCGCGGCCTTTCGGGCGGAAGGCGGCACGTCCGTCTTCGCGGCGTCGGCGGCTGGCGCGGCGACCGCCGGCGCGGCCTTCATCTTGCGCATGTGGGCGTGTGCTTCTTCGATCGTCAGTTTGCCATCCTTGTCGGCGTCGGCCTCCGGGAAGCGCTTGAGAAGCTTGTCGAGTTGGTCGGGAGAAATCTCGCGCTGCGCGGCGGGCACGGGGCTGACGGCGACGAGGAACAGGCCAACGGCGAGCAACCACCGGAGCTTGGGGAGTTGTGTTTTCATGGCAGTCGGTCAGTTTGTTGGCTGTCGGCAAGTGTTCACTTCAGCCTCAATATTTCGCCCACTTCCATCGTCTTTTTGATCGGCTTGCCGTCCTTGTCGTAGAACTCGAGGCGAAACTGGCCGCTGCCGACGACTTTGTTCAAGTCAGTGTGTTGATGGAACACGTCCTTGATTTCGGCGATTTGTTCGCCGTCGAGGCCGAGCACGACGACCCGGACATTTTCCGTCGTGGCAAGGAGGCGTTCGAGCTTCGGCATTTTGTTGTTCCCGTTTACAATCCAGGCAGGTTCGTCCAGGCCGGCGTCTTTGCGAGAGTTCGATGACGGTTTGACCGGACCGGTGGTGGAGCGAGACTCCGTCGAGTCTTGGGGATCGGACGTTGCAACGGCTCGACGGAGTCTCGCCCCACCTGGTGCCAGCGCCTCTGGCTTGGGTTGCGGCACTGCTGCGTTGCTGGCGAACCAGGCTTTCGCGAAAGTGTCGCGGCTCCAGAAATCGGTGAGATCCTTCGCCACGCGCTTCTGTGCGGACTCGGTGAGATGCACGCCGTCCTTGACGTTGTCCGTGTGCGTCCAGTGGTAGCCGTCGTGGCGCGGTTGGTCACCATCGGTCCAGAAATACGTGGCCCAGGCGACGAGCGGGGCGACGGCGTCGTCGCCCTCGAAGCGCAGGTTGTCTTTGCCGGCGGATTGGTCCTCGATAAGCCACTTCACAGCCCAGCCAACGTGATAGGGACGCGGCTCGGCGTGTTTGATTTTGCCTTCGTCATTCGGCATGAACGACGTGGTGTGGCGCGCGCTGTGGTAGCAGAGGCGGACGTTGGGGAAATGTTGTTTCAACAAACGCATCTGCCCGGTGAAGCTGTCTTTGAGCCGCTGCGGGCGGCCGGGGAAATCGTCGCGCGAATCGCGCAACTCGTCGCTCTGATACCAGACCACCTGCACCTGGGCCGGAGAGACACCGCGCGCGGCGAGTGTTTTCACGGCTTCCTGCCAATAACGGCCGGCCGGGTCGGCGATCTTGTTCACGTCCTGGCCGCCGAGGGCGCAGTTGACGAAGACGACGGCGGGGTTAAGGCCGGGCGTTTGCGCCCCCTCGCGTTCGAGCACGTTGAAAATCTGGCGGCACACGGACGCGCCGATGCCAGCGAGGACGATTTCGCCATTGGGCGAAGGCTTGCCATCGCGATCGAGCGGCTGCACCTGTGCGCTCACGCGGCGGAGCGCATCGGCGTGCGCGCCCCAAGGCTCGTTTTTTCCGCCGGCGTAAAGTCCGCCGACGAAGCTGTGATACGTGCCGTTGCTCAGAGTGTTGAGCGGGACGAGGCGTTCGGCAGCGGAAGCGAGTGCCCCATGCCCCAGGACCCATGTCAAAAAAATGCCCCAGGACCAATGCCCGAATAACCAGCGGCGAGCGGACGGACGGGCTGAAATCCGAGGCTTGGGGTTTCCCTGGTCGTTGTTCATCAAAATTCTGCTTTTCACGGACTTCGGCATCCGCCGTCGTTCATTTCTCCCGCGCCGGTTTGGCCGCTGCGGACTTCGCGGTGTCGCTGCCGACCTTGAGGTGTTTGAACAAAAAGTCCTGCAAGTCCGCCGGGTCGTCCTTGCCCGGTTTGATGTCGAGGGCGGGAATTTGCGCCACGACGCCGACACCGATTTCACGGCAGCGGTCATAAATGGCCTGGCCATGTTTGGGATGGTGGAGCAGGTGGCCGCGGTCGGCGATTTCGCCGCCTTCCCGGGACGAGCTGACAAACACCGGCGGGTCGTCCTTGGAAATCAGGCCGCGCATGTCGCAATCCGCGCGCAACTTTTGTCCGACCGGGCCGCGCAGTTCCTCGTCGGTCTTAAGGCCGTAGAAGCCGGGCCAGCTTTGGGGATCCTCCTGATAGCGTTCCGTCGCGTCGCCGAGCACGGCGTGCCACGCGAGAACGTCGTAACTGAACTGGCACGACATCGCGCCCGCGCACGAAAGCCGCGAAGATTCGCGCAGGATGGGGTCGGCGTTTTTCGGGTCGGCGAGATCGTCGTGAAACGCCAGCCACAGCGACGTGCCCGCGCCTGCCGAGCCGCCGTAGGAGGCGAGGCGCGACTTGTCCACATTCCATTCGCCGGCCTTCGAGCGGATGAACTGAATGGCCCGCGCGCAGTCGCGCAATACATCCTGGATCGGCGTGTAGGTGCGGTAGCGATAATTGATGGCCGCAAACGACACGCCGGCGTCCAGGCATTGCTGGACAAGCCGGTCGCCACGCGCCTTGGACTTGTCGCCCGCCACGAACCCGCCGCCGTGGATGAAGACGACGACCGGCGTCGGCTGGTCCGGTTTCGCCTTCCAGAAATCGAGCACGTTGCGCTCGTGCGGGCCGTAGTGAACGTCGGTCAATGTCGGCTCCGCTCCGCCCGAGGCTGCTTTCCCGGCGCTGGTCGGATTCACGCTGGCTTTGGCGTTCTTGAGTTTCTTGAGGTAAGCCCGCGCCTCGGCCTCGGTAAGAATGCCGTCCTTGTTCGCGTCGGCTTCGGGATAATTCTTAAGCCCCTGCTGGAGCCGGTCGTTGTTCCCGGATGTGTCGGCGGCGCGGGCGATGGGGCTCAGATTGAGGAAGGCGAGCGTGACGGCGACGTGCAGGAGTGGACGAGTGTTGCGCATGGTTTGGATGAGCTTGCCGGAGCAGACGTGCGAGGTCGCGGTCAAGTTACGCATTGGCGCGCGGGCGGCCTCGGCCGCAGCCGATGGCCCCGGCCAATCAGAGCGCGGCCTTCATGCCATTTCGACCTGCGATTACTGCTTCGCCGCCTTTTTCTTGCCCTGGCCTTTCTTCGCGCCGGCGCGGTCGGGGAACCACTTGGCGTCCACGTTGTCCTCGTTCCACTTGTCCCAGACGGCGGCGAGTTGCTTCACTTTTTCCGGTTCCTTCGCGGCGAGATTGTTTTTCTCGCCGATGTCGGATTTGAGGTTGTAAAGCTCCGCGCCGGCCATGCTGGCCTTGGCGCGAACCTCGACGCCGATGCCTTCCATGCCCGCGCCTTTCACGAGTTTCCAATCACCCATGCGAATGGCTACCTGCTGGCCGAAGCGCCAGTAGAGCGCGTTGTGCGGCGCGCTGGATTTTTCACCGGTGACGTAAGGGAGGAGGTTTACGCCGTCGAGTTTCCACTCCGGCCTGATGTCCACGCCGGCGGCCGCGAGCGCGGTGGGATGGATGTCGAGTTGAATGACGGGCCGGTCATCCACCTTGCCGGCAGGAATGTGGCCTTTCCATTGCATCATGTGGGCGACGCGGATACCTCCCTCCCACGTCTGCGCCTTGAAGCCACGCAATGGGCCGTTGCCCGAAGTGGTCGAAGGCGTCGGGCCGCCGTTGTCGCTGAAGAAAAAGATGAGCGTGTTCTCTTCGAGCTTGTGCTCGCGGATTTTCGCCAGCACCGAGCCGATGGCGTCGTCCATCGCGGAAAGCATCGCGCAGAAGGTCTGGCGTTTCTTGTCCTCGACGCCCGGAAAGCGGCCGAGGTATTTTGCGGTGGATTCCAGCGGCGCGTGGACGGCGTTGAAGGGCAGGTAACAGAACCACGGTTCGGCCTTGTGTTTCTCGATGAAGGCGACGGCCTCGCGGCCGAAGGCTTCCGTGGTGTAGTCAATGTTGTTGACCGGCGTGGTCCCGCGAAGGATGGGGTTGTTTTTGTCGGCCGCGGCGTCGAGGTAATCGTGCGCGCCGCCGAGGAAGCCGAAGTATTCGTCGAAGCCGCGCTTGAGCGGGTGGAACTCCGGCTTGTAGCCGAGGTGTGATTTACCGAACCAGCCGGTCGTATAGCCTGCGGCCTTCAGACGGTCGCCGATGGTTTTCTCCTGGAGCGAGAGACCGAAGTCTTCCTGGGCGGCTTCTGCCGGACCCGGATTAAACTCGTGTCCGAAGCGCTGTTGGTAACGCCCGGTCATGAAGCCCGCGCGCGTGGGGCTGCAATACGGTCCGCTGACGTAACCGCTGGTGAAGCGCGTGCCGTTCTTCGCAATGGAATCAATGTTCGGTGTGGGAATCTGCGGCGTGAAGCCCTGGCAGCTCAACTCGCCGTAGCCGAGGTCGTCGGCGAGGAGGACGAGGATGTTCGGTTTGCGGGCGTCGGCGGCGGAGGCCGAGACCGCGAGCGCGGCCAGAGCAAGCGTGGCGAGGCCGGCGGTCAGTTTCGGGAGGCGGGTTTTGTTTTTTTGTTTTGTCATGTCAGGGGGCGGGTTGTGTTGTGGTTTATTCATTTTCCTGTTGCTTGATCAGAGTGAGTTCCAGCGGCACGTCCTTTAGCAGCGCGGGGTCCAGCGGCCTGGGTTTCGTGGGCAGGTGCCGCAGAAAAAACGCGTGGCAGTCGTCGAAAAACTTCCTGGTCATGGCCGGCGTGCCCCGGTTGGAAAAACCGTGGTTTTCGCCGGGGTAAAGGATGATTTCAGGATTCTTCCCCGCTTCTTTGAGCGCGGGGATGAAAAGTTCATTGTTGATCTTGTTGATGATGTGCTTGTCGCCATGCGCGATGAAGACGGGGCAACTGATCCTGCGGATTTTTTCGCGGGTCAGTTTCTGCAACTCCGGCGTGAAATATTTCTGCGGGTCGCGCATGATGGGCTGGCCGTTTTGCATGTTCACCTTCTCGCCGGCGTGCAGGTTTTCCCGGCTGTACATGCCGGTGAACAGGACGGTGGCCGGCTCCTGCGCCGTGACCGCGCAGAGCGCCGTTTCGCCGGCGAGTTCCAGCACGAGACTGCCGCCGCCGCTGTCGCCCCAGAGCACGACGCTTGCGGGGTCCACCTCCGGCATTTTCTTCACATGTTCGATGACGGCGAGACAATCCACCAGGGCGTCCTTTGTCAGCGGATCAATCTCCCGCGTGCGGAAGGTGGGAGTAACCGTCACGTAGCCGGCGGCCAGGAAACGGGAGAGGGTCTGCCCCGCGGCTTGTGCCTTCAACTGGTTCAATGACCACGGCGTCAATCCGCCGTGCAGATAAATGACGGCGGGAAACGATCCTTTGCCGGGCGGCTTGCGCAAGACGCCGGTCGCCTGCCGGCCATCGCGCGTCGGCGCGGTGAAAATTTCAAGCGGACAAGTTTCTTGAGAAACCTGCGGTCGAGTGGGTGCCGGCTCGCTGCGGCAGAAAGAACCGCCCACGAACGTCGCGGCGATGGTGAGCAAGGCCGTGCGCGTCTTCGAGGGCGGCTGGCGTTGGCGTTTCATAGGATCGGAATTGTTGGACTACTTCCCAGACGGTGCCGGCTTCCCGAAAGTTTCACAAGCCTTCTTGAACGGCGCCAGTTGCGGATCGTCCGTTTTCTCCATGTGGGCCAGCAGCAGTTGTTGCAGGCGCTGAATATCGGGTTTGTAATTCGGGTCGTTGATCAGATTGGCCCGCTCCTCGGGGTCGGTCCGCTCGTTGTAAAAGGACAGGGGCGTGCCGGTGATGAACTGGTCCACGCGCGACTTGATGCGCGGGTTGGTCTTTGCCGCCTCGGCGAGCGCGTTGTAAGAAAGCCCGCTCATCGCCTCCACGCGGAAACTGGTCCTGCCGTCCGACCACGCGTGAAACAGCAAGGCCCAGTCCTTCGTCCGGATGCAACGCTGCGGAAAACTTTTGCCGCTGCTCACGGTGTTGACGTGCGTGATGACGTAATCCCGGTCTGGTTGCTTTCCGCCGTTCAGCAACGGCAGCCACGAGCGCCCGTCCATGCCGCCGGGCCTGGCCACGCCCAGGAGTTCGAGCACGGTCGGCATGATGTCCACGCTGCTGACGAATTCCTCATGCACCGCCACGGCGGGCATGCCCGGCCAGCGGAAAATGACCGGCGAATGCGTGCCGTTGAAATAGACCGTGGCCTTCGAGAACGGAAACGACATGCCGTGATCGGACATGAAAAGAATGAGCGTGTCGTCCGCGTGGCCCGCGGCCTTGAGGGATTCCAGAATGCCCTTGAAGGTCACGTCGAGGCGCGCGACGGCGGTGTAGTATTGCGCGACCTCCTTGCGCACGAGCGGAATGTCTTCGAGATAATCGGGCACGGTGACTTCCGCGGGCTTGTAAACGCGGGCGAGGTGTTCCCCGGCGGTGGCGGCCTTCCTGGCCTTGCCGCCTTTCTTGTTTTTCCTGGGCGCGGGTTGGACGCCCTCTTCTTCATCCCCTACTCCGCTGCCCGGGAAGGGCCGGTGCGGGTCCTGGATGTTCGCGTTGATAAAGAACGGCTTCTTCGTCTCAGCGATGGTCTGGAACAGATCGTCCATCTGTTGGCGGAACAACGGCGGGTTCTTGCCCGACCCGCTGAGTTTGATGTCCCAGGGAAATTCCGCGTCGGGCTTCATGTGCTCGTGCTTGTTGAGCGCGGCACTGAAGTAACCCTGGGCCTTCAGCACGCTGGTGAGCGTGGGCGTGCCGGGTTTGATGGGGTTGAAGCCCAACCCGCCGCTGCGATGCGGCACGCGCCCGGTCATGATCGCCTCGCGCGACGGCTGGCAGATCGGCGCGGTGACGTGGTTGTTGATAAAGCGGTGACACGTGGCGGCGAAGCTGTCGAGCGTGGGGGTCGCGCCTATCTTGCTGCCCATCCAGCCGGGCGAGTCGAAGTTCATGTCATCGGCGGTGATGAAGAGCAAATTCAGCGGGCGCCCGGCAGCATGGCTGGTGGCGGCAGACCCAAGCGTCAGCGATGCGATCAGAAACAGGGTGGCAAACATGACTCGAATCATACTGATCTTCACACGGCCTGGGAATGGAAAGTTCATCGAGGCGCGAAGAATTCGCCGGGGAACTCCGCCTGCTGTGAGCCGTCGGGCTTGCGCAACGGAAAGGTTTCGCTGAGGTCGCGCAGCAACGGCATCGTCGTACCGCCAGTCTGCGCGAGCGAATCAAAGAGCCGCTGGTTCATCGCCTTCACGCGCTCCTGCTGCACCGGGTCGTGAATGAGGTTGCGAGTCTCCTCCGGGTCGGCCTGCAGATCGTAGAGTTCGTCGGTGTCCCAGATGCCCTGGCAGCGGATGTACTTGTAGCGGTCGCCGCGGACCGCGTGCATCGTGGGCGTCTGCGGATAATTGCGTTCCCAGAAATATTCGTAGAGCAGCGCATCGCGCCACGGGATGTTTTTACCACGGGTCAGTGCCAGAAAACTTTTGCCCTGCACCTGTGGCGGCGCGTTCAACCAGTCCAGCGCATAGTCCGTCAATTCATCGGTGATGTAGCCGCGCTGCGGAACGCGCCGGCCGCCCACGTTGAATCCGTCGCGGCTGGGTTGCGGCACGACGCGCGTGGTGCCGTGGCCATCGGCCCAATAGCTGCCCTGGCCATTGAAACTGACCCAGTGATCGAAGCCGCGCTGCGGGTCGTCGCGCTCGCCGCCCCTGTGCCATTTGCCGATGAACGCGGTTTCGTAACCAGCCCTTTGCAGGTGTTGCGGAAAGAAAACCAGGTCGGCGCCGACGGGATTGTAATTGTCCACGACCCGGTGCGTGTGCGCGTAAAGTCCGGTAAGGATCGAGGCCCGGCTGGGCGAACAAAGCGATGTGGTCACAAAAGCGTTCCGGCAATGAACGCCGCCGCGCGCCAGCCAGTCCATGTTCGGCGTTTCCAAAAACGGATGGCCGAGGAACCCCAGGGCGTCGTACCGCTGATCATCGGTGAGGATAAAAATGATGTTGCGCGGTCTGGCGCCGGAGATTTTGGGCAATTGTAAATCCGCGGCAGCGGTGGCGGAGTGGAGCGTGCCTGGCGCGATCAACAGCGACGCAAGCAGGATGGGCAGGCAGGCTTGAGGGCGGCGGTTTGTCACTTCGTTAATCACGACTGTCTGAAAAACCGCCGGTGGCAATGCCCGGCGCCAACGACAAAAAACAGCGGCGCCTTTTCAGGGGATTTTCTGATTGAGCGCCAGTCAGATTGGACGCTTATCTGGCAGGTTACAAGACATTCGCCATCCGCAATTCGCCGCGCTGGAGTCGCGTTGCCAGAGCTGCGGTGCGCGTGTGCCATGGAAAAGTCCAACGTTTCCATGTCTTAACGCGGCCGAGCCGCAACCACAACGAATCAACCACGGATGGACACGGATCCCGCTTAGCGGGACGGATAAGAGTGTTTAGGAAATGCCGGTTCATCTGCATCCGTGCCCATCCGTGTCCATCCGTGGTTGAAAAATCTTCTCAGACAGGCACGATGTCATGGGATAACACTGCAAAGAAGGCTCGTCATTCTGCGGCGCAGGGGTATAAACGCGGTCATGCGGAAAAAAATCGTGGTGGCGACGTTGGGATTGTTTTTCGCGGCCTGGATTGCCGGGACCTTGGCGCAGGATGCCGGGCGATTCGTCAAGGCCGCCGAGCGCCTGCGGGAGTTGCTTAACGCCGGCGATTACGCGGGCCTCGAGGCCCAGTTCGACCCAGCGATGAGCAGAGCTTTGCCGCTGGACAAAGCCACGGAGTTTTTCACCGGCCTCACCCGCCAGCTGGGCAAGCTCCAGACTTTCGACCCGCCTCGCCTGACGCCGGAGTCGGCAATTTTCGTGGCGCATTTTGAACGGGGCCAGACGGACATGACGCTTGCGCTCAACGGACGCGATCAAATCAGCGGGTTGTTTTTTCGCCCGCATGTTTCTTCCCGGCCCGCGCCGGCCAAACACAAAACCCAGTTGTCCCTGCCGTTCAACGGCCGCTGGCTGGTCGCCTGGGGCGGCGACACGGCGGAATTGAACCAACACCACGACGTGCCCAACCAGCGGTTTGCCTTCGACCTGCTCGGCGTGGACGAACGCGGCAACACCCGGCGCGGCCTCAGCAACAAAAACGAAGACTACCACGCCTTCGGCCGCGAAGTGCTTGCCCCGGCAGACGGCACGGTGATCGAGGCCATTGACGGTGTGCGCGACAACGAACCGGGTTCGATGAATGCTTTTTCCGCCGTCGGCAACTGCGTGATCATTCAACACCGCAACAACGAGGTGTCGGTGCTCGCCCATTTCCAGCGCGGGAGCCTCGAGGTGAAAGTGGGCGAACAGGTCAAGCGCGGACAAGTGCTGGGGCGCTGCGGCAACTCGGGCAACTCCTCCGAACCGCACATTCATTATCACCTGCAACATTCGCCGGTCCTCCAGGACGGCCTGGGAATCAAATGCGTCTTTCAGAGCGTCGTGGTCTCCCGCGACGGCAAGACCGAAAAGAAAACGAATTATTCGCCCGTCAAGGCCGAGATCATCAGCCCGGAATAGTTTGGAGTTCACGCTTCAGCGTGTTTCGCACCGTGACGGCCAATGCGACCAGACAAGCTGAAGCCGCAACAATTCAGCAGAAAACCACGAATGGACACGAATGGACACGAATAAAATCAGGCTTCGCGTGGGCTTGCCGATTCGGTGCAGTGGTTCACCAAACGGTGACTCGGCTCGGGAAGGCCCAAGCCGTCTCCCCGACTGCTGAATTCGTGTTCATTCGTGTCCATTCGTGGTTGAATTGAAAACTTACGGCTGAAGGTTGAACTCCGAACGGCAGACAAGCTGAAGCTTGAACTCCGAACTCGAACTCCGAACGGAAGCTTGCCCGCGCGCGGTCCTTCGCTACGCTTTCGCACATGTTCAGCCTGCAAAATAAAATCGCGCTGGTGACCGGGGCCGGTTCCGGCATCGGCGCGGCGATTGCCGAAACCTTCGCCCATGCCGGCGCCTTCGTTTTTGTGACCGACCGCGACGAAACAGCAGGGCAGGGGACCACCACCAAAATTAAAGCGCAAAACGGTCAGGTGGAATTTTTGCCGCTCGATGTCACCGACGAAGCCGCGTGCGAAAAAGTGGCCGGGGTGGTGCGCAACCGCTGGCAGCGACTGGATATTCTCGTCAACAACGCCGGCATCGGCCACGTCGGCACGATGTTGCAAACCACGGGTGCTGATCTGGATCGCATGTATGCGGTCAACGTCCGCGGGGTGTTCAACGTCAGCAAGGTTTTTTTGCCCGGCATGGTGGAGCGCAAATCGGGCGTGATCCTCAACCTCGCGTCCATCGGTGGCGTGGTGGGCGTGCGCGACCGCCTGGCCTATTGCGCGACCAAGTTCGCCGTCGTCGGCCTGACCAAGAGCATGGCGCTGGACCACGCGCAGGACGGCGTCCGCGTCAATTGCATCTGCCCAGGGCGCGTGGAGACGCCGTTCGTCGCGCAACGGCTCAAGGAATATCCCGATCCGCAAAAGGCCTATCAGGAAATGGCGGCCACGCAGGCGCTCGGTCGCATGGGCCGGCCGGATGAAATCGCGGCGGCGGCGCTCTACCTTGCCAGCGATGAAGCGGCGTTCATCACGGGCACGGCATTTCTGATTGATGGCGGCTGGAGCGCGGGGAAATGAACTCACTTCGAGCGCACAAGTCTCGCCGCAACAGAAAGAGCTTATGAGTCGAAGTGTGGCGGAACGTTCACAGCGTGGCCATTATTTTAAGCGATGAAATGCCTGGGAACACCCCTCACCCTGACCCTCTCCCCTCATCGAATGAGGAGAGAAATTCCACGGACGCGCGTCCGTGATGTGGGCCCTTGAACCGGACGGAGCCTTGGCCCGCGCGTCAGTCCCGCAAGGCGGGAGAGTGCGCCGACGCGAGTCGGCGCTGTGGCGGACTGGGAGAGCGCCGGCTGGGGCCGGCGCACTCCAAACGCTTCGCGCCTTCGCCAGCCCGCGTGGATGCCGCCAAGTTGCATGGCCAACGAGCTTCATGGGTAGGGGCGAGTTCATGGGCAGGGAATCCCCGCGCAAAACCTATTGACTGGTCTGGCGCCCGACGGCCGAGGAGTTTTCCCTCTCCCCTTTGGAAGGGGAGAGGATCAAGGTGAGGGGTTGCTCCGGAAATTTTTTGTTTTCTTAACTAAATGGAAGTGGGGTCAGAGTGAGGGGTTGCTTCGTCGATCCTCAATCGTCCGAGCTGCGGACAGACGGATCAAGCCGGGCTAGACTTCCCAGCCTTTGCGATATTTCTTGTGGATGTATGGGTCGGCTTCGGGCGCGTTCTTCGCCTTCATCTTCGGCCCGTCCCATTCGAGCTTCTTGCCGAGGCGCAGGGCAAGGTTGCCGAGCAACACAATCTCGGTGAACGGTCCGGCGACGTCGAAGTTCGAGCAGGCGGGCGGACCGCCCTTGCAGGCGCGGATCCAGTCCAGGTAGGGATTGTTCTCCGGCACGCGCGAGATGGTCGGCGCCGGCTTCTGGAAATCCTTCATGTGCGACTCGGGCAGCAGGCGCGGCCCTTCGCCGTAAGTGCCGGCGAGCATCTTGCCTTTGCTGCCAATGAACAACGTGCCGCTTTGCTCAAATTTCTCGGCCTCCATTTCGGCGGGTTTCTCCGGCAGTTTGCCGCCATCATGCCACGTCAGCGTCACCGGCGGCATCTTGCCGCGCGCGGGAAACTGGTATCGGATAACGGACCATTGCGGGGCCTGCTCGGAATTGACCGGCGAGGAGGCAACCACTTCCACGCTGCTCGCGTGACCCAGTTTGAGCGCCCAGACGGCGCCGTCCATCACGTGGCAACCCATGTCGCCCAGCGCGCCGCAGCCGAAATCCCACCAGCCGCGCCAGGAAAACGGATGATAGTACGCGCGGCGCTTGGCTTCCTTTTTCTTTTTCTTGTCGTTCGTCTCTTTGCCCTCACCCTCGTCCGGTTGGTTGCCCTTGTACGGCCGGACAGGCGCCGGGCCAAGCCAGGCGTCCCAGTCGAGATAATCCGGCACGGGGTCGGAACCTTGGGGGCGTTCGAGGCCTTGGGGCCAGATCGGGCGGTTGGTCCAGCAATGCACTTCGCGCACGTCGCCGATGGCACCCGCCCAGATCACCTCGCAGACCTGGCGATTGCCTTCGCCGGAATGGCCTTGGTTGCCCATTTGGGAGGCGACCTTGTATTTGCGCGCGGCCTCGGTGAGCTGGCGCGCTTCCCAGATCGTGTGGGTGAGCGGCTTTTGGACGTAAACGTGTTTGCCCGATTTGATGGCACGGATGGCGGCGGGCGCATGGTGGTGGTCCGGGATGCTGACCGTCACCGCGTCAATCTCCTTCATTTCCTCGATCATCTTGCGGTAATCGCGGTAGAGCTTCGCGCCGGGATGTTTCTCGGCGGCGGCGTGGAGGGTGTTCGCGTCCACGTCGCAGAGGGCGATGATGTTTTCGCCCGCGACGCCCGCCGTGTCGGTGGCGCCTTTGCCGCCGGCGCCGATGATGCCGATGTTCAGTTTCTCATTCGGCGAGATGCGGCGCGGCGCGGCCAACGCCGGTCCGGCGACGGCGAGCACGCCGGCGGCGGTGACGGTGTAGCGGATAAATTGGCGGCGGGAGGGGAGCGCCGGGGTGGACGGGAAGGAATAAGTTTTGGACATGGAGGCTTTACCTACGCTTTGTGCCGACGAAGCACAAGCAGATTTTCGGGGCGGCAATTAAGTCGATAAAGCGGTTGCCACTCCCTAACAGCCCGTTGAAAACCTTTTCAATTGTAGCCGCCGACGCAAGTCGGCGCTGATTTCCTGAGAGTTCCGAAGGCTTTTTGCGCCGACTTACGTCGGCGGCTACTTTTTTAACGGATTGCTAAGCCCTGTAAGAGCCGACGTAAGGAGGCTCGCTTTTTCTTGAAACCTTAAAGTCAGAGCCTCCTTGCGTCGGCTCCTACGGGATTCATGGAGGGCCGGGATAAGGGAATTTCCTGCGCACCTTGTGCCGGTTCTCGTTCCAATTTGGCATCAATTCCGGTCTTCTGTCCGCAAGGGTCGCACCCAGATGTTTCGGAAGCGCATCGGATTTCCGTGGTCCTGCAACTTCAGCGGGCCGGTCGTGACGGTTGTCTTGTCGTAGTTGGCCAGGTTGCGGTGGCCGGACGGACCGAGGTAGGCGGAGCGGTTTTGCACCAGCACGCCGTTGTGGAAGGCGGTGACGAGGGCGGGCGATTCCAGCTTCCCATCCTTGAAGCGCGGCGCGGTGAAAACGATGTCGTAAGCCTGCCACTGGCCCGGCGCACGCGACGCGTTGACCAGTGGCGGCATTTGGCCGTACAGCGAGGCGGCGCTGCCGTCGGCGTAAGTGCGGTTGTTGAAACTGTCGAGCACTTGAAATTCGTAGAGGCCCATGAGGAAAACGCCGCTGTTGCCCCGGCCCTGGCTGTCGCCGCTGGGCGGGTTGGGCGTGGCGAACTCGATGTGAAGCTGAACGTCACCGAATTCGTCCTTCGTAAAGATGTCGCCCGTTTTCGCGGCGCACTCCACGTAGCCGTTCTCCACCTTCCAGCCCGCGGCGTCGCCGCTGGCGTAGCGCCACTTGGAGAGGTCCTTGCCATCGAACAGCACGATGGCGTCCGACGGCGGCTTGCCGATTTCCGCGGAGGGCGTCACAACGCGGGGCTGCGGTCGGTCGGGATCGTGGACGTGCCACTGGCCGCCGGGCAACATCGGGGTGTCGGTGTAGCCGACGGCTGCCGGGTGGGAATCCGCCTTCTTTTCATTTTTCTTTTTGGCGTCGGCGGCGGTCAGCACGTTCAGGGCTGCCGCGGCCATCACGAGAATGAGAATCCATTTCGTTGTGTTCATGTCATGTTCCTTTGCTTGTCCTGATATGGTCCGGCTGGTGAACGTGATGGGCGGCATCGCGGCACGCAGCGTTGGTTTCCCGCAATGATAAACAGCTGGGAGCGATTGTGGCAAGCAGCAGATTAGGTTCAAGGCGTTGGCCTTTTCGTGGGGAGCCTGCACGGTTTTGCGACCGCGCATTGGGACCATGAACCGTCTGGCGTTTGGAGTCCACGCTTTAGCGTGTCCCCGATTGCTGAGCACCCTAAAGGGTGGACACCGAACGCCCGGTTCATGGGTAGCTTCCACGGTTTGTGACCGCGCATTGGGGCCATGAACCGATTTGCGCTTCCGTTGTCGCGCCAGCGTCTTGGAGTGCGCCAGTCCTCTGGCGCTCTCGACCACCCACGACTTCCAAAGCGCCAGAGGACTGGCGCACTCCAAGACCTTGCGGCGGCACGAACGGTTCATGGAAAGTTGCCACGGTTTTTCGACCGCGCATTGCAACCATGAACCGCGTCGCATCTCCTGGGAGCGCCGGCGTCCCGCCGGCTTCTTCGCATGTGACTTGGCCGGCGGGACGCCGGCGCTTCCAGGTCGGTTCATGGAAAGAGCACCGGGGTGTTGGAGGACGGGCTATTTGGCCTTCTTTTTCTTTTCGGTCTTTTTCGCCGGGGCGGGTTCGTCCTTCTTTTCGGTGGATTTGGCTTCGCTTTTTTCCTGCGCCTGGACCAGCGCTTTGATGTCCCAGCCGCGATCAATCACCGTGTCCGGCAACGCCTGTTTGAGGCCGGCCACGCCGGCGTCGGTGACTTTGCTCTCGAACACATAAAGGTTTCTGAGGTTCTTTAACCCTTTGAGCTGCTTGAGGCCGGCGTCGGTGATCGCGGTGTCGAAAAGATTCAAATAGGTCAAGTTTGCCAGCCCTTTGAGATGGGCCAGGCCGGCGTCGGTGACCGCAGTGTGTTCGAGGTGCAGACGGGTGAGATTGGTCAAGCCTTTAAGGTTGGCAAGGTCCGCGTCGGTGAGTTTGACGCCGGCCAGATTCAGGTCGGTGAGGTTGGCGATGGATTTCAACTGGACGAAAGCCTGCGCGTTGGCGTTGGAGCCGAGGGCGCGGAAGTTTGCCTGCCGCCAGTTGACATTCGCCGCGATTTCCCGCGCGTCCACACCCAGTTTGGCCAGTTCCGCGACGGCTTTCACCTCGGCTGCGGTCGGTTTGGGTCCGGGTGAGGTGGTGATTGCCGTCGCGACGGGAGCAGGGGCCGCTCCGGCGGGGCCTTTGATGACAAGCCCGTCCGGCCAGACCGCGCCGCCGTTGATCCAGTCGCGGATGAGATCGGTCTGGGCTTTGGTCAGCGGGTCGCCCTTGTTAGGCATGATGTCGTCGTGGCCGGCGGGCAGGGAGACGCGCCGGTAGAGATCGCTCTTGTCGGCCTGGCCCGGGACGATGACCGCGCCGTCTTCGCCACCCTTGAAGGTGGCCTCCTTGGAATCGAGACGGAGCTTGCCTTTCTGCTTCTCCGGCCCGTGACATTCGACGCAGGATTTTTGGAAGATGGGGACGATGTCTTTGGCAAAATCAACGGCGGCGATGGCCCCCGCACAGCCGAAACTGATCCACGCGATTGCGAGTAACAGCGGCTTCATCCGGTCAATTTTGTTTTTCATAGCGAGCCATCAAGGTTCAACAGCGGGTTGCGCCAATGGCAGCAGGCGCGCTGTCAGTTTTATTTTCAGCGGCGAGACTAATGAATGCGCCGCATTTCTGCAATCGGTATCTGAAGGACAAGGACGCTGCGGCAATCCGGTTATTCGAGCGGATTTGCCCGGGAGCGTTCCGACCAGCCCAGGAGCGCGGCTGTCCACAGCCGCAAGTTCCTGACCCGGCGTGCCTGCTCCCCCCAGCGGCTGGTGAACACGCGGCTGTGGACAGCCGCGCTCCTGGGCTTGCTATTTGAGCTTTTTCACCAGCACCTTCGAGTTACGCCCGCTCTGCTCGTATCTTTCACGGCGCGCCGGGGGCAGGTCATCGGGCGAGCCTTCCGTGAAGCCGCCTTTGGATTGAAAATAAGTGAAGGCCTGGGTGGAGAGGGTGAGCAACCCGGTGAGGCCCTGCTCGCGCGCCTTGGCCTCGACGAACTGGATGAGCTTGCGGCCGATGCCCTGGTTTTCGTGCGACGGGCTGACGTAGAGGAACGCCAGTTCGCCCAGCTTCTGTTCGGGATAAGTGTGCAGCGCCACGCACGCGACGGGATTTTTATCAATCTCGAACAGGTAGTAATCGCCGATGTGTTTCTCGATGGCAGCGCGCGGCCGTTTGGCCAGTTCCTCGGAGGCGACGGAGTTCTTGGTCAGGCGGAGCAAGGCGCGCACGTCCTTCTTGAGCGCCGGGCGGATTTGCTGGTACTCGTTGGCGTAAATCAACGTGCCGATGCCTTCGTTGGAAAAGACCTCGGCCAGCAACCCCTCATCCACGCGGCCGTTGATGACGTGAACGCGCTGCACGCCGCCCCGGCAGGCGGCTGCGGCGTGGATGGCTTTGGAGAGGGATTCCGGCGACACGTCGGCCTTGTTCTTCGCCAGAATCTGTTCGAGTTCGGCGACGAGCATCTGGCGGATGAGCCGGCCCTGGCAGAGGAGGCCGTCGGCCGCGGTGATGAAAATCAATTTTCCCGCCTTGAGCGCCTCGGCCACGGCGACGGCCACGGCATCGGAATTGACGCGGTAAGTCCGGCCGTCGCCATCAAAGCCCAGGGGCGGCACCACGGGAACGATGCCCTGGCTGAGCAAGGTCTGGAGCAGTTCGACATCCACGCGCTCGACCTTGCCGGTGAACAGGTGGTCCACCCCGCCGAGGATGCCCAGGGGATGGGCGATGATGGCGTTGGTGCAGGCGGCGCGCAGATCGTTCGCGGAAAGCCCTTCAAGGATTTCGTGCGTGAGACGGTTGGCGGCGGTCAGTGCGAGCTTGAGCGTTTCCGCGTCGGTGATGCCGCTGCCGTCGAGGTCGGACGGCGTGATGTTTTGCTGTTCAGCCAGCGTCTTGATCTGCGCTGCGGCACCGTGGACGAGCACGACGCGGATGTTCAGCGAACGGAGCACGGCGACATCCAGCAGGATGTTGGCGAAGTTCTCGTCCGTCACCACGGCGGCATCCACGCTGATGATGAAGGTTTTTTCGCGGAAGCGCGGGATGTATTGCAGGATGCCCCGCAGGTCGGTTGGTTTCACAGCGTGTTCAAATCAATCCAGCATCAACGGGAAAATAAGTAGTCAGTTTGGCCCGGGATTCAACTGTTAAATTAACAGATGCTGCGGGCCGCCTGCAAAGTCCTCGACTACGCCCGCGGCACTGGAGGCGGTTTAATAAGGTGGGGCGAGACTCTGTCGAGCCGTGTCGGGCCATGATTTAATTGGCTCGACAGAGTCTCGCCCCACCGGGTTTGGGTTTGTGAAACCGCTTCTACTCGCGAAACCCTCCCGTCAATCCCCATGCTGTTGAATGCTGTCCTCTACGATGCCATCATCCCTCAACTCCCACCCCTCAACCGCCCCCTCCACCCTCAGCATTGACACGGAACACGCGCGGGCGCGCCAATCGCGCATCACCCGGTTGTTGAGGATCGAGCTTACAGGAGCAACGAATGACGTCGGAATGCGGAACGCGGAATACGGAGCGTGCTGCGCAAACCCAAGCGAATCCGCGCTCTTTGGAGTGTAAAAAGTGAGGGCTGACACTTGCTTGACACTTGCTTGCCACCCCGGTCCATTCGGCGAGACGCTGGAGGGTGCGACCGGGACGATCGCGCTCCCCACCGTCTGACCCTCAACTCTCAACTCTCAACCGTCAGCCCCCAACACGCTTCCACCTCAGCATTGACACGGAACACGCGCGGGCGTATGAACGCCCATGCCCACGCCGTTGAGGATCGAGTTTACGGAAGCCAGTGATCCCGTGATGAACTGCGATTCTGTTGCCAACACGCTCCAATGCTCGCGAGCGGGCCTCGCAAACCCAAATGAACCTTGCTCGTTAGAGAGCAAGAAAGTATCGACTACGCGGCTTGGAAAAGGAGCCACCAAGGCAACTTGTTACAGAGCGGTCGGGCTCCTGTGTTTCCTCTTCACCACGGCTTTTGCCCATGCCGATACCATCTACGTGGCGAGCACTTCCAACAACACGATCGTAAAATTTGATTCCAACGGCGTGGGGACGGCCTTCGCCTCCTCAGGCTCAGACATCTATCTGGGTCTTGCCTTCAACGGCAGCGGAATTCTCCATGTGGCAAGCTGGAACAACAGCGCGGTCAAGAAATACGATTCGAGCGGCCAGGGGACACTCATCACCAACACGGATTTAATCCAGCCCACCGGCCTGGCCTTCGACAGCGGTGGCAACCTCTACGTGTCGTGTTATTACAGCAACACCATCCTGAAATTCGATTCGAATGGGAACGGGTCAATCTTCGCCAACACGGACCTGAGCCGGCCTGAAGGCCTGTCCTTCGACGGCAGCGGCAATCTCTACGTGGCAAATTTTGGCAACAGCACGATTTACAAATTCGGCACCAACGGCTTGGGTACGCTCTTCGCCAACACAGGCTTGTCCGGCCCTGATGGTCTTGCCTTCGACAAAGGCGGGAATCTCTACGCGGCAAACTTCAACGACAACTCGATATGGAGATTCGACAGCAACGGCGTGGGAACGATCTTCGCCAGCACCGGCCTGGACGGGCCTGACGGGTTGGCATTTGACAGTAGCGGAAGCCTCTACGTCGCGAACCTCCGCAGCGACTCGATTGTGAAATTTGATACGAATGGGGTCGGATCGGTCTTCGCCAGTTCGGGCTTGAACAGGCCGAGCTTTCTCGCCATCGGACCGGACGTTCACGAATTGATCATCACCTCGATCACGGTGACGAACGTGGGAGGAACCGCCAGCATAAGGCTGGTCTGGAAAGGGGCGCCGGGAAGCAACGAGATCCAGGTTTCGAGCGGCGCGGCCGGTGACTATACGAACGCCTTTTCGACGGTTGGGTCGGTTGTCCTGTCCGACACGGGAATCACTAACTATACCGACGTTGGCGGGGCCACCCATTCACCGGCCCGATACTATCGCATCAGGGGTCCACAACAGCAGACTTCTTTGTTTTCGGGAACGTCGCAGGGAGCCAGCACTATTTCGGCGGATTCATCGGACGCCTCGCGAACAGCCGCACAGAGCCGGCCTTCGAGCCGCATCACGACCGGGCAGGCGCGGCAGCATATCGGAGAGACGACGACCGTTTGCGGGTTGGTGGCTGGCGCGAAATATGTGGACTCGCTGTCGGGCAGACCGACGTTTCTGGATTTTGATCGCCCCTACCCGGAACAGAGCTTCGAAGTGGTGATCTGGGGGCCGGATCGGGCCAAGTTCAAAGCTCCTCCAGAAGCCGAGTGTTCGGGGAAAACCGTCTGCGTGACCGGGCTGATCACTGAATACCGGGGAAAGGTGCAAATCGTGGTCGAAGACCCTTCGCAGATTGTGATCAAGTAGGCCGCGCCGATCGCAGGGGACACGGCGCTTACGGCTGATTGGCCTTGGGTGGTGCCACTTTGCGAGGCGCGCCAATCAGTTGCGTCTGGGCGAAGTCGGCTATCGCACCTCGATCACTCGGTAGAAGCGTTTGATGAGGCCGCCGACTGCGTCCACGTGGGAAGCTGTTTCGCCGTCACCGACCACCACGCCGGGCAAATCACGCCACTCCGTGTCCTTGAGATCTTCCTTGTATTGAACCCGGTAGCGCTGACCAGGAGTGGTGTCCCAAGCGAGGGTAACTTCATTGTCGTGTCGTGTGATGCCTTTGAGGGAGGGAAATGGGCGGATGAACACTTTGCCGAGGAGGCGATCCTGATCATCCGGAACGTAGTAGCCGCACTCATCTGGCGCTGACAAATAGGGCCAAAACCAAACATCCGCCCAGCCTCCACCAACCAAGTTGCCATTTCCAAGGGGCGCAACGGTCGTCAGTCTCCAGGCAGTTGGTTGTCCAGTGCCTTCAAAATTGATTCCGTTGCCGAATGTATACAGATAAGTACATGGGTACGTAACTTTGTCGGGGTTGTGAGAGTTGGTGTGGAAGATTGGCTGACACCCAGATGGGTGGGTTACGACAGCGTCCAGACCGCCTGTATATCCGATAGGGCTGACGAAAGTTCCGCTCAAGGTTACTGAGCCATCAGGGTTACGAATTGCGGTCGGATCGAGATTAATCGTAAGCACCTCGAACAGGTTGAACGCCAAATTTCCACCGACCGGGCACCACAAGCTCCCAACCATGATGTAATACGTTACGCCACCTTTGACGTCGAACTTGATCCGGGACTGCAGATTCGTGCCGGAACAATTTGGACAATACATCCAAAAATAGGGGTCGCAAATATCGTTGTTGCACCTGCCGTATTTGGACTCGAGCACTCCGCGCGCGCCCGTGAATACGGCCACGACGGTGTCGTAATCACTGCCGAGCGTATTGAGTTCAACGCGCATGTCGCGGGCGGGAGTGAACTGATACCAAACTGTTTCCTCAAGAGTGGGCCAAGGTAGATTACAATCCCAAAGGGGAGGATCATCCGTCGTCCTTCCCGCGAGCATCGTGCTCTGGCGGTGCGTAAAAGGCAGTGCTCCAACGATCGTGGAATTTTCAAAATAGTCGTTGAGGGGACCCGACACGGTAATCTCCGCCAATGAAAAGCCCAAGTTACCCACAGCATCGCAAAAAAGACTATCGGAGGGAATGACATAAAAGTAATACGTTGTCCCAGCGCGGAGATCGAGCCTTGCTGTAAGCGAATCGAAATTACATCCGAAAAAATTCACAGGAACCTCCGCCAATGCGCCGCGCGAGCCGGTGTAAATGGCAAGTTGCGCGTCGCCTTCGATAAATTCTGCAGTGTCGTCGGCGGACATGCGAACTTCGACACGCATGTCTCTGGGCGGGGTAAATGCGTACCACACTGTTCCGATTCCAGGGAAATCCAACATGCTGGGAAAGGTCCGCGTGGGAGAAGGATCATCGAGCGCTCTTGTTGCGTCGGTCACATTCACCTGGTTTGTAAAGGGGAGCGCGGTGACGCGTGTGGCATTGTCGAAGTCGTCATTCGGCGGTTGATGGAGCTCCCGAATTGAAAACACCCCATCGCCAGGCAAAGATTGAGGCCCGAAAATGCCGAAATAAATGCCGGCGACAATGTTATAGGTAACCCCAGCCTTTGCATTCAGTTTGAATCGACATTCATGAGCATTCGCGCGTTCGTCTGGAATCTCCGATAATGCGCCACGAGTGCCCGTGTAAATCCAGAACTTCCCAAATGTCTGATTGATCTCCACCCACATATCCCGCGTCGGCGTAAACGAGTACCAGAGTGTGCTTCTTAGTGTCCAACAAAATATGCCATAGCAGCCATTGGGATCATCTGGAGCTGTCGTGGCGAAGAGGTTGTTCTGACGAGCGGTGAACGGGAGCGAGGTGATGACAGTGGCGTGATCGAAGTCATCGTTCGGTGGAAAGTCGCTAGCTCCTAGTGAAATCTTCGCCACGAACGCGGCAAAGGTTCCATACGCGTCGCCGCAAATGTACGCATTCCCAAACCCGTCGAACGCGATGTCGAAACCAGCGTCAATGCTCTCACCACCCACATAGCCGCAGTATTCAAAGTTGTTGGTAACGACAGCGTCGGTCGGATTTGATTTCACCTTTGCGATGAATGCGTCGCGCATGCCGTTGAACGTGAGATCCGGCCCATTCACGACAGGAAAAGTGGTTTGATCGGATTCGGTCTGGCCCACGACGTAGGCGACACCATTGGTGTCCACACGAAGGTTGGTCGCCGCGTCATCCAACGGTCCGCCGATGTAGCCACAATATACCAGCGCCGTTCCAAGCGCGTTGAGCTTTGCCACAAACGCATCAACGTTCAAGTCGCCGCCCGGATGGTGATGCAGGTCGGGACCGCCTATGACGGGAAACGTGGCCTCGCTGGAGGCGGTAAAGCCACAAACATACGCGTTGCCCTGCGGGTCCACGGCGACACCCGTCCCGCCGTCGAAGCCTGCGCCGCCCAAATACGTGCAATAAACCAAGCCGCTGCCATCGTCCTTTATTTTTGCCACGTAACTGTCGTACGCCCCACCGTTGAATGTCTGGTCCAGCCCTGGAATGGAAAGTGACGCAAAGCCGCTGCCGTTCGGGAAAGTGTTTTCGCCTGAATCCGTGTAGCTGCAAACATACGCAAAACCAGCTTCATCTACTGCGATGCTGCCGGCGGTGATCTCAACGAGATTGGTGACTCCGTTTCGCACCTCGTAGAAGGCGCCGGCGTCGTCTCCCGCGCCGCCTATGTAACCGCAGTACGCGAAATTGTTCGTGACGACGGCGTTCGTGGGGTTCGCCCTTACCTTCGCCACGTAGGTGTCCCATCGGCCATTGTGGGTGAGGTCGGGGCCGACGACGACGGGAAAACTAGCCTCGTCGGATGTCGTTGGACCAGTGACGTAAGCGTTGCCGAAATCATCCAAAGCGAGATTCTCCGCCGTCTCATCGCCGGTACCGCCGATGTAACCACAGTAAACGAGATTCGTCCCGGCAGGGTCCACTTTAGCAATGAACGCATCAGAACCACCGAACACGGTCCCGCCGTGGAAATGGAGATCGGGGCCACCAACGACCGGGAAACTTGTTTCGCTGGATTGCGCGAATCCGCAGACGTAAGCATTACCATTCGGATCCACTTGGACTGCAAACGCTCCGTCTCGGTTCGTACCTCCGATGTAACCGAGATACAGAAGGGTCGAGCCGTCCGGACTTAGTTTTGCGATGTAGGCGTCGTCGCGGCCATTGGGAACGAGGTCGGGGCCGACTGTCACGGGAAAACTGTCATACCCGTCAAAAACAAGAACCTGGCCGCACACGTATGCGCTGCCAGCCGCGTCAACGGCAATGCCCAGTCCGCGCTGCCCAACGCCACCCAATAGCGATACCACAAACACGGTCGGATCAATGATCAGTGGCCGGGTGCGATCGTACGCGCCGACATTGAAGTGAAATCCTTTGGCCAGCGAGTGGTTGGTTTGAGCGCCGCTTCCAGAGGCGTCCAGCGCATACTCGATGCTGACGGGAACGTGCTGACCATTGATGTCTTGGTAAGCGGTCGGTCTGTCATCCAGCAACGTTCCCAACGGCGTCGCGATCTCAAGCTGGCCCGTCGCGTTCGTGGCCACGCCTGTCGCACCATGACAACGGAATTGGATTTGCTCTGGGTTAGCTCCTGGCTTCAGTACAAAGGTGTACTTCAGCCGATTGACCGCACCGGAGTACTCCATGTCAATCCCATGCCAGAGGTTCGGATAGCGGACCTTCCCATAAGTCTTCAACCCAGTCTTCCACTGCTCGCGCGGTCCTTTGAAATAACTCACCACTCCTGGCCTCTGCTGCAAAGCCACGGGGCGGGCGTGAGGATTCGCACCAACGAAATCCAGGTTCAGCGTCCAACGCTGGCGTCCTTGTGGTGATTCCTCCTCGCGCGCAAGACCCTTCTTGCCGCGATGATGCGTTGTAAGAATGGTCTGGGATTCGATAAGGGAGATGGTGACGCCGCGAGGTGTGAAATAGAACACGGTATTGTCGCCATTGACGCAATATCCGACGTCCGCGTGCATTTGCCCCCGATTCTCGATGAAGGTCAGCGGCAGGTGGCTGAGCGACTGGGCCTTTACCTGGCCTGGCAGCGGGCCATTCTGCGCGTGGGCGGTTGCGGCAGCGGCGGACAGAGTGAAAGCGGCAAGCAGGGTGCGGAGGGTAGTTTTCATGAGCAGTCCAGGAGTGGGCCTTGGGAGGTCGGCATTCATATATCCCAACCGGATTGAAAGGGTTACAGTTGGGGGGATTCTGGTCAGATAGCTCCAAGTTTTGCAAGGAGATTCGCGAGAGACCCCTTCGTGACATTTAACAGCCCGTTAACAAAGTAGCCGCCGACGTTAGTCGGCGCAAAAAGCCTTCGAAACTCTCAGGTAATCAGCGCCGACTAACGTCGTCGGCTACAATTGAAGGGTTTTTCAACGAGCTGTTGGGCAACTTCACACTTTTGAAAGTGTGCTCGGGCGACTCCTGATGCAGTTCGAGTCAAAGTCTCCGCAAATTTTCAATCGCTCGCGTTGTCCGTGAAGTAAGACCGCGTGACGACGGATATGTGGTCGCTGAGGGTCTGGATTGATTCGCGGAGTTTATTCAGAGAGGCAAAAGCGTCGTTCCACGGGGGATGACGTGCCGGCCAACAGGTTTTGAAAACCTCGTGCTCTTGTAGCCGCCGACATCAGTCGGCGCTGGCTTCCTGAGTATTCCAAGAGATTTTTTGCGCCGACTGACGTCGTCGGCTACCTTTTTAACTGCCTGCGAATAGGTGAACCCGTTACGGGGTGTGTTCCAAAGCGCTTTTCAAATCCAACAGGCACCGCGCATTTTCCTTCGATGTACCGATGGTGATGCGGATCCATTCCGGCAATGAATAAACCGCCATGGGCCGGACGATGACGCCCTGTTTTTGCAGCGCCTCGAAGACGCGCTGGCCGTCGCCGACGCGGACGAGAATGAAGTTGGCGCCGGACGGGATGAATTCCAGTTTCAGTTTGCGAAACGCCCGCGCATAGAATCTCATTCCGCGCGCGTTGAGGCGGCGCGTTTTCTCCACGTGCGCGGTGTCGTCGAGCGCAGCCAGCGCGGCGGCCTGGGCGAGCGCGTTGATGTTGAACGGCTGCCGGGTCTTTTCGAGCGCGGCGACGAGTTCCGGGTGGCCGATGGCGTAACCGATGCGAAGCCCGGCCAATCCGTAAATCTTCGAGAAGGTGCGCATCAAAAGCAGGTTCGGCCTCTGGCCCTCGCGAACCTCAGGCAGGAGGTCAAGCGGTTCGTCCTGGAACTCATAATAGGCTTGATCCAGCGCGAGCAGGATGTGCGGAGGAATCGAGTCCACAAAGCGTCGCAACGCCTCGTGGGACGCGACGGTGCCGGTCGGGTTGTTCGGATTGGCGACGAACATCACGCGTGTCTGCGGCGTGATGGCGGCGAGCATTGCGTCGAGGTCGTGGCCATAGTCCCTGGCGGGCACGGTGACGAGTTTCGCGCCGAACAGGTGCGTGACGATGGGATAAACCGCGAAGCAGTATTGCGATACGACGACTTCGGCGCCGGGCGCGAGCAACGCGTGGCCGACGAACTCGATGATTTCATTCGAGCCGTTGCCGAGAATGAGCTGGGCCGGCTCGACGCCGAGTTTGGCCGCGAGTTTGTGTTTCAGGTAAAAGGCGTTGCCGTCCGGATAGAGGTTCACCTGCGCGAGAGCCTTGCGCATGGCGGCGAGGGCCAGGCGGGAAGGGCCGAGCGGATTTTCGTTCGAAGCGAGTTTGATGAAGTCGGCGGCGGGCCGTCCCAGTTCGCGCGCGACTTCCTCGATGGGCCGGCCGGGTTGGTAAACGGGAATGCTGTCCAATGCCGGGTTGAGTTTGATTGGTAAAGACATCCGCAGTTTTAAGTTTTAAGTTTTTAGTGTTGAGTTGTGCGGAGAAGCGGTCACAGACGGGTGATACCGTTTCCGCCGACTACAGCCAAACAATCAACCGTCAGAAGGATTACCTATGAAAGAGAGTATCGTTAAGCACAAAAGTTATGAGTTTGCCTTGCGGATCGTGGTTCTTGTTCGCTGGTTGCGCAAGCAACGGGAATTTGAGTTCGCGGGCCAGGTATTTCGCGCGGGGACGAGTATTGGCGCGAACGTCGAGGAGGCACAGGCTGGATTAAGCCGGGCGGATTTCGTTGCGAAGATGGGCATCGCGTCCAAAGAAGCCCGCGAAACAAACTACTGGCTGAGACTGCTGCGGGATTCGGAGACGGTCGGCACTGCCCGCATCACGCCATTGGTCAATGAATCACTGGAATTGGTCCGCATCCTCACCTCCATCGTCAAAACAGGCCAGGGGAAGTAAACCGACCCGTGGTTCGAGGTCGGCAAGTGGCTCCGGCCAGCGTTTTGGTAACTAAACACTCAAAACTCAAAACTTAACACTCGCCTAAATCGCTTTCAAAATCTTGCCCACGTCCACGTGCTCGGCGACCATGTTTTGGATGATCGAGATTTTTTCCGTGTCGTTGGGCCGGGTTTTGACCGTCAGATCGTGGACTCTGGAGGCCACCTGGTAAATGTCGTCCCGGGCCAGGACGACGGGGAAGGGCAGCTCGCCAATGACCTTCAAAACCGCCGGACCGGGGCGCAGGCCGCCGGTGAGCACCATCCCGGCCAGGGCGGCGTCGGGCTGGCTCGCGAGGGCGGCGGACGCGGCGAGGATGATGTCCTCGCGATCGCCGGGTGTGAGGATCAACACGCCGCGCTGGAAAAACCGGACGGCATTCTGCACGCCCATCGCTCCCACCACCACCTCGTCCACCCGGTTCAGCATCTGGCTGGAGCGGTTGAGCAGTTCACCGCGCACCTCGTCGCAGATCGAATCCATCGTGGGCAGCGGCAGGAGCGGTTGGATAGGGACCACGCCCAGCAGTTCCAACCCGCGCCGTTTCAGTCCGCGCCGGGCGAATTCGGCGACGTAATCCACTTTCTCGAGCATGACTTTGTTGAGGATGACGCCGATGATCTGCACGCCTTCCTTCTCGAAGAGCGCCTGGTTGAGCGCCACCTCGTCAATCGGTTTGCCGATGCCGCCCCGGGTGACGATGATGACCTTGGCGCCGAGGATTTCGGCCACGCGGGCGTTGGACAAATCGAACACCGATCCCACGCCCGCGTGGCCGGAGCCTTCGCAAAGCACAAAATCCTTTTCCCAGGCGACGCGGTCGAAGGCCTTTTCGATCTTTTTCACCAGCGCATCGTAATGGGCCGATTGAAGGTATTTGCGGGTGAAATCCGGCTCGACCGCGATGGGGCTCATGTCCACGAGCGGGCAATTGAGACGGAACACGCGGTCCATGAGGACGGTGTCCTCGTCAATCGGTTGCTCATCAATTTCCACGAAGCGCTGGCCGACGGGCTTGATGTAGCCGATGCGTGGATAAAGTTTTTGGAGCGCGGCGAGCAAACCGAGCGCGATGGTGGTTTTGCCGTCGTTCTGGCGCGTGGCGGCGATGAAGACGCGCGGTGTGACCGAGTTCATCGCAAATTATTTTCCCGGCAACGGATGTTCCCCCCGGGGATAGAGCAGGTTGTAGTCAATGGACTGCACGCCGACGATGGCAGCCACGCCGAGGATGTCGTGCGCGTTGGAGCCGCGTGAAACGTCCGCCGCCGGGCGGTCGAGGCCGAGCAGAATCTGGCCGTAAGCGTTGGCGCGGGCGACGTGCTGGATGAGTTTGCTGGCGATGTTGCCGGAGTTGAGGTCGGGAAAAATCAGCACGTTGGCGCGGCCGGCCACGACACTCTCCGGCAGTTTGCGGGCCGCGATCTCCGGGACCAGTGCGGCGTCCACCTGCAGTTCGCCGTCAAAATCCGCGTCCAGATTTTGCTGTTGCGCTTTTTGCTGCGCCTGGGCGGTGGCGGCCTGGACCTTGCCAATGGACGGATGGGTGGCGCTGCCCTTGGTCGAGTAGGAAAGCATCGCCACGCGGGGCCGGACGCCGAGGAGCTGGCGGGCGAGCCGCGCGGTGGAGACCGCGATGTCCGAGAGCTGGTCCACGGTCGGCTCCGGGATCACGCCGCAATCGGCCATGAACATGACGCCGCGTTCGCCGAAGCGGGTGTCCTCGACTTCCATCACCATGCAACTGGAGGCGGTGGTGGTGCGCGGGGCGACCTTGATGATCTGGAAGAGGGGCCGCAGCACGCTGCCGGTGGTTTCGTTCGTGCCGGAGACGAAGGCATCCACCTGGTGCATGGCCACCATCATCGCGCCGAAATAATTCGGTTTGAGCATCGCTTCGCGGGCTTCGCGTTCCTTGATGCCTTTCAAGCGGCGCAGCAATTCAAAGCGTCTGGCGAAGTTGTCCATTTCCTCGCTTTCGGCGGGGTTGATGATGCGGACGCCTTCGAGCGACACGTTCAATTTCGCGGCGACTTCTTTGATCCGGGAGCGGTCGCCCAGCAGGATCGGCACGCCCAGGCGCAGGGAAAAAAACTGGCGGGCGGCCTGGAGCACGCGCGGTTCCTGGCCCTCGGGGAAAACGATCCGCTTGGGGTGGCGTTGCAGTTTGTCAATGATGCTGCTGATGAAGCGCATGGGGGTTAAGTAACCGAGCGGGGGGCAAACTGCAACCGGCAAACGTCAAGGCAAGTTTGGAGTTCAAGCTTCAGCTTGTCAGGAATGGAGACAACCGGTTGATGGGGCAAGCTGAAGCTTGAACTCCAAACGCCAAGCTGAAGCTTGAACTCCAACCACAAAAAATGCGCCGGTTGCTGCCAACGGGCGCACGCTCGCGGACGAGGCGGGGAGGCTAATCGCCGCTGTCCTTGAGAATCTGAATCCGGCTGGTGCCGTCGCTGATCAGGTTGACCAATACGCCTTCCTTGAGGCTCGTTTCTTTGAGGGCGTCACGGAATTGTTTCGGGTTGATCACCTTCTTGTGGTTGACCTCAGTGATGATGTCTCCGGGTTTGATTATTTCCGCGGCCGGACTGTCTTGTTCGACGGCCGTCACGATGACGCCTTCGGTCACGTCCACACCAAATTTTTCGGCCAGTGTGGAGGTGAGGCTTTGCACCGTCACGCCCACGTTTTTGGCGGTCTCCGGCTCGCCTGCTTTTTTCCGGTCATTCACCACCGGAGTCAGGTCCTCCGGCATCTCGCCGGTTTTGAGTTTGATTTTCATCGGCTTGCCATTGCGCACGACATCGAGGGCCAAGGTCTGGCCGATTTGATGCGCGCGAACTTCGTTGCGCAATTCTTGCAACGTCTTCACAGGTTTGCCTTCCACAGCGGTAATGACGTCGGCGGGCTTCAACTCGGATTTGGCCGCCGGACCATCGAGTTTGATGCCGATCACGAACACGCCTTCTTCCACTCCTTTCACGTGCTTGCGGTATGCGGGCGCTTCGCGAAGGCCCTGGCTTTCGATGCCGAGCCAGGCACGCGAGAATTTTCCGTGGGCGACCAATTGGTCGGCCACGTTCCTGGCGAGGTTGATGGGAATGGCGAAGCCGATGCCGGTGTTCATGCCGCGGATGAGCGAGTTGATGCCGATGACTTCGCCGTCCAGGTTGACGAGCGGACCGCCGCTGTTGCCGGGATTGATGCTGGCGTCGGTCTGGATGAAGTCCTGGTCCATGAGACCGAGGCCCGCGACCACGCGGCCCTTGCCGCTGACGTGCCCAAACGTGACGCTGTAATCCAGGTTGAAGGGCGCGCCAATGGCGATTGCAAATTCTCCGACACGCGTCTTGGCCGAGTCGCCCAGCTTGGCCGGGGTCAGGCCCTTGGCATCAATTTTAATCACCGCGATGTCCGATTGCGGGTCCACGCCCTGGACGGTGGCCGGGTATTCCTTGCCATCCTTGAAACGGACCCTGATTTTTTCCGCTTCGTCCACCACATGGCCATTGGTCAGAATGTAGCCGTCCCCGCGAATCACAACGCCCGATCCCTCGGCATCAAACTCCGGCTGCGGCGTGCGCCGGGTGCGTTCCCGGCGGTTCGGGCGCTGCTTTTCGAGATAATCGCGAAATTCCTGCGGGAGTCCGTCGAGGGAAAAGGATTGTTTCGGTTGGCGCGTCACCACCTCGACCACCACGACGGCGGGGGACACCTTGTCGGCAATTTCAATGAAGGCCTGGTTCAATTGCCGGGCAATGTCGAGGCTGGCGGAGGCGTCTTTGGCGCGCGCTGGCGGCGGGCACCACGTCAGAAGACCCGCCAAAGCGAACAGGGAAAGCTTGGAATTCAATGTTTTGGTTGTCATAGATATAAGATATTACACTCATTCGATGCCAACTGAAACGAAATGTTCAAAAACAACCGGATCAAACTATTTGTGGCCGGCCATTGACTTGATATTCTGCGGCCAGTAGCATCATTCTGCGTGACGACATCAATCATTGCGCCGGGTCATCCCGCCACGGCGGGACGGCCTGCAGAACCATGTAGGCCGGCTGTCTCCATCCGTCAAGACCTCTGACGCGGCGCATGAATAGAACAGTTTAACACGACGAACCACCTCGACATGCGCGAAATGATTGAAAAACTGCTGCTGCTTCAGGAGTGCGACCGGAGAATCCTCCACTTGCGGTCCGAACGGGACAGCCTGGCGCCCCGGCGGCAAACCCTCCAAAGCAAGGCGGCCGGCTCGCAGGCCAACCAGGAGGCCGTCCGGCACAAGGGGTTGCAAATTGAAAGCGACCGCAAAAAGCTGGAACTGGAAGTCGAGGCCCAAAAGCAACTGATCGAAAAATATTCCCTGCAGCAATACCAGACCAAGAAGAACGACGAGTTCCGGGCGCTGGCGCATGAAATTGAAACCTGCAAGGCCGCCATCGTGAAACTCGACGACGAGCAGCTTGAATTGATGGAGCAGGCCGAGGCCGCGCAAAGGGAGACGGTGGCAGCGACCCGGACGGCTCGGGAATTGAAGGCGGCCGCCGAGATGCAAATTGCCGAATTGACCAAGGCGGAAGCAGACCTCAGCCAGCAACTGGCAGCCCTGGAAACCGAGCGGGAACAGCTGGTGGCCAACGTGGACGAAAGCCTGCTGGGCCGTTACGATCGCCTGCTCAAGCAAAAAGGGAGCAACGTGATCGTGGGCATCCAGCACGGCGTCTGCGGCGGCTGCCACATGCAGTTGAGCCGGCAAACCGTCGTCACCTGCCGCGCCTCCGAGGATCTGGTCGCATGCACGAATTGCGGGCGCATCCTCTATTACACGCGGGACATGGACCTGGCCGTGGCGGAGTGAGCTTTTCCGCGGGCAGCGAAGATTTTCCGGAAAACCTTGAACCCTGAACCTTGAACTTTGACCCTCGAACAACACACAGTTCGGTGCTGGCTTTCAAAGTTCAAAGTTCAAAGTTCAGGGTTCAAGGTTTAAGGTTCGTTTGGTCCTGACGTGGCCGCGCCATGCCTTCGCCCCGTGGCGGTTTCTTCGGCGGAATTCGCTTTCCAATCGGCTTGCGTGTCCGGCCTCACGGGGTTAATGTCTCCTCGCTTTGGTTTTGGAAGGGTGGAGAATCGCTTCCGGCAATTTTTGCCGGAGGAGGAAAGTCCGAACTCCACAGGGCGCGATGCCGCGTAACCCCGATTTGGTCGGGGATACACGCGGGCGGAACGTTGGAAGACGTTTCGACGGACAGTGCCACAGAAACTTAAACCGCCCGGCCGTGGCAACACGGCGGGGCAAGGGTGAAAAGGTGCGGTAAGAGCGCACCGCCCCAAGCGCAAGCGCGGGGGCACGGCAAACCCCATCGGGTGCAAGGCCAAATAGGAAACCGCGGAGCGGCCCGCTCCACGTCCCGCTCACCCGGGGCCGGTTTCGGGTATCGGCTGCTCAGACAAATGATTCTCTCCCCCGGTCCCGCATTGCGGGACGGGGCAGACAAAATTCGGCTTACAGCCCTTCCGAAATCAAAGCATTGGGAGGAACCGGTGGGGCCTTTCCCCAGTCCGTTCGATTTGCGATTATGCACGAACCGCTCGCCCTCACCCCGGTGATCTCCATGAACTCGGTAGGAGCCGATGTAAGGAGGCTCATTTCAAAAATAGAGAAAGTTAGAGCCTCCTTACGTCGGCTCCTACGGATCAAGGGAACATATCGCAGCCTGCGTGGGCGCAGAGTCCCGCCCCGGCAACTGTGGGCTTGCAGCCTTGTGCGACTGAATTAACCTGACTTTGTGAACTGGCTGAGCGACCGACACACTTTTTTGCTGGCCGTGATCATTTACGGAGCCAGTCTGGTTTATTCGGTCTTTTTGCTTCGCCAGGGCTTCCGGCGGGATAACCGAATCAATTACCTCGTGTTGCTGGCCGGCTTCGTGTTGCACACCGTTGCGATGATCCAACGCGGCCTCAGCCTGGACCGCTGCCCGATGAACAACCTCTACGAAGCGATGACCTTCATTGATTGGACCATCGTGGCCAGCTACCTGGTGCTCGGTCTGTGGCCGCGGCTCCGGTTTCTGGGCGCGTTCGCGTCGCCAGTGGTGGTCTGCCTCGGGGTGTTTGCGTTGATGCCGGCGCTGGACCCGCCGCACGGGGCGCGGCCGGAATTCGTTGGCGGCTGGTCCAGTTTGCACAAGGCGCTCATTCTACTGGCCTACGGCGCGTTCGGGTTGAGTTGTGTGGCAGGGCTGATGTACTTGATGCAGGAACACGATTTGAAGTTTCACAAACTGCGCGCGGTTTTGTCGCGGCTGCCGCCGATCCAGCGGCTGGAACTGGTGATCGGCCGGTTGCTGGCAGCCGGGTTCGTATTGTTGAGCGCCGGCCTGGCGGCCAGCTCGATTTACCTGAAACAGACGCGCGACGTTTTTGTCACCGGCGACGCTGAGGTGATTTATTCGGTCTTCGTCTGGCTGCTCTATCTGGTGTTGCTGGTGCTGCGCTGGCATTTTGCCCAGCGCGGCCGCCGGTTCGCCTGGGGCGCGGTCGGCGGGTTCGCCTTTGTCATGCTCACCTTTTGGGGCATTCACCTGTTGTCGGGAATTCATCATCCGTCCTAACGTCATGCCCATCGTCGTCCTGGGATTGAGCCATCACACCTCGCCGGTCACGGTGCGGGAGCGGTTCGCTTTCGCCGAGGCGAAGATTCCTGCGGCGCTGCAAGCGTTGCGGGATTCCCATCTGGCGGACGAGGCGGTGATTCTTTCCACCTGCAACCGGGTCGAAATCTACGCCGCCACCTCGCTTGAGCTGCGCCAGGCGTTCGACGAGTTGCGCCAGTTCCTGGCGAATTGCGCCGAATACCGCGATCCGCTGAACGACGAATTGTATGAGCTGGCCGAACCGCAAAGCCTCGAACACCTCTTCAAAGTCGCCAGTGGTCTGGACTCGATGGTGCTCGGTGAAACCGAAATCCTCGGCCAGCTCAAGAAAGCTTATGAACTGGCGCTACTGCGCGGCCACACGGGAAGCCGCCTCAACAAGGCCTTCCAGAAAGCCTTCAACGTCGCCAAACACCTCCGCACGGAAACCAACATCCAGCGCGGCAGCGTGTCGGTCGGTTCCGTGGCCGTGGAGCTGGCGGAGAAGATTTTCAATTCCCTCGCCGACCGGCACGTCATGGTGATCGGCGCCGGCGACACCAGCGAAAAGACGGCGCGCGCCCTGTTAAGCCGCGGCGCGCGCAGCATCATTGTGTCGAACCGTTCGCACGACCGGGCCGTGGCGCTGGCGGCCGAACTGGGCGGACGCGCCGTGCGCTTCGAGGATTGGGCCGGGCTGTTCGACGAGGTTGACATTGTCATCAGCAGCACCGCCGCGCCGCATTACATCCTGGACCGCGCCCGGCTGGGGCCGTTGATGAAGCGGCGGCAAAACCGGCCGTTGCTGCTGGTGGATATTGCTGTGCCGCGCGACATTGAGCCGGAGGTCAATTTTCTGGAAAACGTTTACCTCTACAACATTGATGACCTGCAGGCCATCGCGGACGATCACCTCAGACAACGAAAAGAGGAAATCGCCCGTTGCGAAGCGGTGATTCACGAAAAAGCCCGCGAGCTTCTCACCGCGCGGCCCACGGCTGGATCGCCGCCGGTTTCGCGGCCAGCCTTTGGGCACGAGTGAGGGGCGTGTGGCGTGAAGAACTTCCCATAACACGATGGCTCCTCCAATCATATTGGCCACCCGCGGCAGCGCCCTGGCCCTGGCCCAGGCCAGCCTCGTGCTCGCGCAGTGCCGCAAAGCTTTTCCGAAACTCCGGTTCGAGTTGAAAATCATCAAGACCACTGGCGACAAATTGCAAACCGCGTCGCTGGCCAAGGAAGGCCACGAACTGCCCAAGGGACTTTTCACCAAGGAACTGGAAGTGGCGCTGCTCAAACACCGCGCTGACCTCGCCATTCACAGCCTCAAAGACCTGCCCACCGAACTGCCCGCAGGCTTGAAACTGGGCGCGGTGAGCAAACGCGCCGACGCGCGCGACGCGCTCCTCTGCCGCGACGCGATATTTCTTCAAGCAAAGGCAGTGGGGGAAACAACCGGAAACCCCACGCCGGAGGAACCGCCCAAGCGCGGGTTCAACGCCGGATTCACACTGAAGGATTTTCCACCCGACAGCGTGATCGCCACCAGCAGCACCCGCCGCCGGGCGCAGTTGCTAGCGCACCGGCCCGATCTGCGCGTGGTGGAGATTCGCGGCAATGTCGTGACGCGGCTGCAAAAGCTGGCCGCACAGGCCGAACTCGATGCCCTGGTGCTGGCGGCGGCTGGGTTGGAGCGTTTGCATATCGAATTCACCCCCGATGGCCATCTGGCCGGCGACGCAGTGCCGGAAGGCTTGCTCGCCACCGTGCTGGAGCCGGAAGTCATGCTGCCGTGCGTGGGGCAGGGGGCATTGGGCATCGAAATCCGCGCGAACGACGAGCGGATCACGACGTTGTGCGAGCGGCTCAATCATTTCAACACCCACCAATGCGTGACCGCCGAGCGCGCGTTTCTCCACGCCATGGGCGGCGGCTGCCAGAGTCCGGTGGCCGCTTACGCGGAAATCGCGGGCGGGGAAATCCGGCTGCGGGCCGTGTCGTTTCGTGAAGACGGCGTCCGGCGGGCGGAAGGGCGGCGCGCCATCGGTGAAGCCGCCGCGCTGGGCGAGCAACTGGCGGGGGAATTAAAACCGGCGGCGTGATGCACGCCTGTCGTTGACTTCCTTGTTTGCCATTGCAGCACCTGCGGCCTATACTTCACGCATTGGTTGGATGAATAGAATTTGCTGCATTGCTTGAAGGGCGGGCTTATGCCCACAGTCCAGACAAATGAATCGCGGGCATTTCCGGACTCGAAAACGGAAAGGTGGCTGCACCCTCAGAGCCTAGCGCCAGGCGCGCGCCGGGTGTTTTCACCGCGCGGTTTCACGCTGATCGAACTGCTGGTCGTCATCGCGATCATTGCGATTCTCGCTTCGCTGCTGCTGGCCGCCTTGTCCGGCGCGAAGGAAAAGGCGCGCCGCGTCACCTGCAAGAGCCACCTCCGGCAGTTCATCCTGGCGGTGCACCTGCAAGGCGGCGATCATGAGGAGGACGTGCCCAGCGGCTTGTCGGAAAACACGGATCCGGAAGACGAACACATCCCGGTCATCTCCACGGCCACGCGCAACGTGTTGATCCAAAACGCCGGCAGCCCGAAGATCATCGAGTGCCCCAACCTGGGCGCGCCGTTCAACCAGCCGGGGGGCTGGTTTTACGAAGAGTATGGCTACGTGATCGGCTACAATTATCTGGGCGGACACGGCCCGGACTGGCCAGCGGTGCCGGGTTTTACGAACTGGATATCCCCGCAGAAACTCACGGACAATCCCATGCTTGTCCTGGTGACCGACGCCAATGACTGGTCGCCCGGCTATGGGAAAACGTTCGCTCCGCACGGGCGCGGCGGCCCCATTCTAAGCGACGACTACTCGAATGAAGATGCCAGCGGCGCTCCCTCCAAGTCCATTGGCGCGGTGGGCGGCCACGTGGGATTGCTCGACGGCTCGGTGACGTGGAAAAATATTTCCGACATGCAACCCTACCGCGGCTCGCGGCTCTGGGATGAGGATGGCTGTTACGCGGTGTGGTGATTCGCTCGACCGGGGCGCATCCTGCCTTTTGAGCAGGGGATGGGTGAAGCTCCAAGCTCCAACCTCCAAGCACCAGAGAAGCTACAAATCTCAAACACCAAGCAACGCTTCGGGCGCCCTTTGAGACTTGGTGTTTGATGTTTCTCTGGAGCTTGGAGCTTGGGATTTGTAGCTTCCCCTCGCACAACCATAATCATGTCGCGCCGGTTCATGACAACCGGCTTAATCACGCTTGCCGCCTTCGGGCCGATGCGTTAACTTCGCCTTCATGGATAACACTGTTCCGCCGATTCACAACAACCCGCCGCCGGTGATCGTTCCGCCGGCGCCCGCCCGTCGGCCCCGGGCCGGTCGCGGCTGGAAGATTTTTGCGCTTGTTCTCCTCGTGGCCCTGGTCGTGCTCGTGGCCGTGATTGGGAGGGGGTTGATGCACCTGGGTTTCTCCAGTCATACCGCCCACCTCGACGGCCGCTGGCTGGAAGAAGCGGTGATCGAAAACAATCATTCCTCCCACAAGATTGCCGTCATTGACGTGGAAGGCATCATCACGGGGCAGGCGCTGGATTGGAGCGGGCAAAACATGGTGGAGTTCATCAAGGACCAGTTGCGGGCGGCGGCGGACGACGACGCGGTCAAGGCTGTCGTGCTCAAGGTGGATTCGCCCGGCGGTGAAGTGCTGGCCTCGGACGAAATTTACCGGCTCATCGCGGATTTTCAGGACAAATCGGAAAAACCGGTGGTCGCGTCCATGGGCGGCCTGGCGGCGTCGGGCGGTTATTACGTCTCGGCGCCCTGCCAGTGGATTGTGGCGAATGACCTGACGATCACCGGCAGCATCGGGGTCATCATGCACAGTTACAATTATCGCGGCCTGCTCAACAAGGTGGGCGTGCGCCCGGAAGTCTTCAAAAGCGGCAAGTTCAAGGACATCCTGAGCGGCGAGAAGGAGCTGAGCGAAGTGTTGCCGGAGGAACGCCAGATGATCCAGGCGCTCATTGACGAGACTTTCGAGAAATTCAAATCGGTGGTGGCCAAAGGTCGCGCCGAAGCCGCCGGGAAAAACAACGGCAACGGGCGCGAGTTGAAGGCGGACTGGATCGAATACGCCGATGGCCGGATTTTTTCCGGCAAACAGGCGCTGGAACTGGGTTTTGTGGATGAATTGGGCAATTTCCAGGCGGCCGTCAAGCGCGCCCGCGCGCTCGCCAAGATCAAAGACGCCAATCTGGTTCACTATCAGCAACCGATCAATCTGGCGGGACTGTTCCGGTTATTCGGCAAAACCGAAGCCCCGGCGATCAAAGTGGACCTGGGCGTGGACCTGCCGAAGCTGCAAGTGGGCCGGCTCTATTTCATTTCCTCCAGCGTCCTGCATTAAGGTGAAGGGCGTCACCGTCATCACTCACCCCCTGGTGCAGCACAGCCTGACGCGCCTGCGCGACCGGCGGACCGGACACGAGGAGTTCCGCCGACTGCTCGGCCAGATGGGGGTCTTCCTGGTTTACGAGGCCATGCGCTCCTTCGCCGTCCAGAGGACACCGGTGGATACGCCCCTGGAAAAATCGCGCGGCGTCACGCTGCGGCGCGGCGTGGTGCTGGTCCCGGTCTTGCGGGCCGGGTTGGGGATGCTCGATGCGGTCCTGCAATTCGTTCCCGGAGCGCGGGTCGGATTCATCGGCCTGGCGCGTGAGGAAAAAACCCTGGTGGCGCACAGTTACCACAAAAGCCTGGCGCACGACCTGCGCGATTGCGAAGTGATTTTGCTCGACCCGATGCTGGCCACCGGCGGCAGCGCCGTGGCGGCGATGGCGATGCTGACCGAACAAGGCGCCCGGCAGGTGCGGATGGTCAATCTGGTGGCGGCCCCGGAGGGCATCCGGCATTTGCGCGCGCGGCATCCAGCCCTGGCGGTGTTCACCGCGGCGATCGACCGGCGGTTGAACGGGAAAGGCTACATCCTGCCGGGATTGGGCGACGCCGGCTTCCGATTATACGGAGTTTAGCCTGGATGTTTCGCAAACCTCGTAGCCGCCGACGTGAGGAGGCGGATTCGGCGGGAGTTTGCAAGGGTTCGCCTCCTCACGTCGGCGGCTACAAGCTGACGCGGTTCCAATCGGCGTGCGAAATATTCGGGTCGAGCCGCAAAATAATTCAGAAAACAATTCTTGTCGTGGCCTGCCAGTGTTGCACTCTTGGTCCGATTTCTCCGGCGAGCACGAACCATGAACCGCGAAACGTTATTGATGGTGGCGGACAGTGAACATGACGCCAACATGCTATACGCGGTGGGCCTCTTCGTGCCGGACCCCTTTATTTATCTGCGCCTGGGCGGCAAGCCGCACATCGTCCTGAACGACCTGGAAATTGACCGGGCGCGAAAATACGCCACACATTGCCGGGTCCTGGCCTTAAGCCGCTACACGCGCAAGCTGCGGCGTCAGGGCCTCAAAACGGTCGGCCTCCCGCAGGTCGTGAAATTCATTCTGCGCGACAAACGGCTCAAAAAAGTGGTGGTGCCCGCCAATTTTCCCGTCGGCCTGGCCAAACAGTTGCGGCACCTCAAAGTCCGTGTCCAGGTCCGGGAAGGAAACTTTTTCCCCGAACGCGAGCGGAAATCCGCCGAGGAAGTCAAAAAAATCAGCGCTGCGCTGATGATGGCCGAAGTGGGCCTGGCCGAGGGCATCCAGGCGCTCAAGAATGCCAAGGTCGGCCGCAACCGGCGCCTGATGTATCACAACGTGCCGCTCACCTCCGAAAAGCTCCAGGCCGTGATCAACATCGCCATCATCCAGGCCGGCGGCCTGGCCAATCATACCATCGTGGCCGGTGGCCGGCAGGCCTGCGATCCGCACGAGCGCGGTCACGGGCCGCTGCGCGCCCACGAACCGATCATCATTGACATCTTCCCGCGCTCCGAGAAGACCGGCTATTTCGGCGACATCACCCGCACCGTCGTCAAGGGACGCGCCAGCGAAGCGGTCCGCAGGCTCTATCACACCGTTGCCCAGGGCCAGAACATCGGCTTCGATCAGGTGACCCACAATGCGCGCGGAGCCGAAGTCCATCAGAAGGTGCAGGAATATTTTGAGCACGAAGGCTTCAAGACCGGACGGCAGCACGGGCGGATGCAGGGGTTCTTCCACGGCACCGGCCACGGACTGGGTCTGGAAATCCACGAGGCCCCGCGCTTAAGCCCGACTTCCGAGGACATCTTGCGCGCCGGGCACGTGGTGACGGTGGAGCCGGGGCTTTATTATCCGGAGATCGGCGGGGTCCGGCTCGAAGACGTGGTGCTGGTGACCCACAACGGCTCGCGCAACCTGACCAAATTCGAAAAAGTCCTCGAAGTGTGACGGAAAGGGGTCAGTCCCGCAGAACCGCATATTTTCCGGTTGATGGGGCCGAGGGAGGCCGGCACGCTGCGAGCATGGCCAGAAAGTTGAGAGTGCAATAGCCCGGCGCGATCTCCCACGTCATGAATCGCGGCTATGCGGCTTTGAGCCGCTCCCACTCGGTCAAGCCTCCGGCTCTGCCGGAGGTGGCTGCCCCCCCCCTCGGCCTCCGCTTTTTTGGGTGACATTGATTTCGCTGCACACCTTGAACGAATTGTCTGGCATGGAATCTAAATTTGAAATTCAGTTCAGTCACCGGTTGCGCCACCGGGCAACGGGAAGCAATTCGGCGCGACGCGAGGACTGGGCGGGTTGGGAAAGACTGACAATATGATGATTTTTGATCAATGGTGGTGGCTGATGATTCCGGGGCTGGCTTTGGGTTTCTACGCCCAAATCAAGCTCTCGAGCGCTTACAATCGCTTTCTGAAAGTGGGAGCCGCGACCGGGCTTTCCGGGGCCGAGGCCGCGCGGGAAATTTTGGACCAGGCCGGCCTGAGCGCAATGCCGGTTGCGGAAGTGAAAGGGCATCTGACGGACCATTACGATCCGCTGAAGAAAGCACTGTTCCTTTCCTCGGAGAATTTTCATGGACGGTCGCTGGCGGCCATCGGCGTGGCCGCGCACGAAGCGGGGCACGCTTTGCAGCACAAGGCGGCGTATGCGCCGTTGAAATTTCGCATGATGCTGGTGCCAGCGACGCAGTTTGCCAGCACGGCGGCGTTCTGGATCACCGGCGTGGGATACCTTCTTGGCCTGGGTTTCCTGAAACAAATCATCCCGTTTGCCATTGGGGTGTTTGCGGTGATCACCCTCTTTCAATTGGTCACCTTGCCGGTCGAATTTGACGCCAGCCGGCGGGCGAAGGAACAATTGCTCAAACTCGGGCTGGTGCAGAACCACGAGAGCCGCGGCGTCAGCAAGGTGCTGAACGCGGCGGCGTTGACGTATGTGGCCGCCATGGTGGCCTCCGTTTTTCAATTGCTGCATTTAATCCTGATTGCCCGCGGCAACGACCGGGATTAACCAGCCGATTCAAAAGCGGTTTGGCGTTGGCGATTGCGTTCGCCCACGCTTTTGTGTTCACGACCCCGGAAGGCGTGTCGCCACGGGAACTTTTTGACTTTGCGGGGAGGCTCTGTTAACGCTGGCCCGTTGATGAACCCGGCCGCTGCTTCGATTTTCCGACGCCCCAGCCATCCGCCCGGCTATCGCCCCCGCCGCGCGGTGAATTGGATCACGCTCGGGTTGATGTATGCCTCCTTTTACATGTGCCGGTATAATTTTCGCATGGCGACCCCGGACCTGAAGAAGGACTTCGGTTACGATTACTCGCAGATCACGCTGATCCTCGGCTGCTGGTCGTGGGCCTACGGCATCGGCCTGCTGGCCAACGGCCTGTTCACCGACCGCATCGGCGGCAAAAGGGCGATGTTCACCGGCGCCGTCGGGATGATTCTGGCCAATATCGCCTTTGGCGCGGCCTCCACGGTGGGCAGCTTCGCGACGTTTACCTTCATCTGGATCGCCAACGGTTACGCGCAGGCCTTCGGCGCGCCCGGCATGGTCAAGATCAATGCCGCGTGGTTCGACCGCACCGAGCGCGGCACGTTCGCCGGCATTTATGGGTTCATGATTCAACTGGGGTTAATTTCCATCAACTACCTGGGGCCGGCACTGTTGTCCGGTTTCACCATTTTTTTCTGGACGGTCCCCCGGCTGCATTGGAAATGGCTGTTCTGGGTGCCGCCGTTCATCGCCGCCTTCATGGCGATCTTGATGGTTCTGCTGGTGAAGGAGACGCCCGAAGAGGCGGGGTTCCCGGCCGTGGACACCGGCGCCGCCCACACCGACGGGCCGGAAGTGCGAACGAGCGTCAGGGAATCCTTCCAAACCGTCGTGCGTCATCCGCTGATCTGGTTTTATGCGATGGCCTATGCCTGCACCGGCGCGGTGCGGCACGGGTCCGATCAACTAGCCGTGCTCTACTTCGTGGATGAACTGAAACTGGACCGGCAGATGCCCGCCGTCAGCTGGACGCTGTTACTGATGCCGTTGGTGGCGGTGCTCGGCTCGTTCGGTTCGGGATTCATTTCGGACCGGATTTTCAAGGGGCACCGCTCGCCGGTGGCCATGACGCTTTATTTTTTGGAAACCGCCGTGATTCTGACGGCGGCGGTTTTGAGCCATTCGCACTTTGTCGGCGTGTTCCTGAGCTGCTTTTTCCTGGTAATGATTTCGCTCACGGCCAATTCCACGCATTCGATCGTGGGCACTGCGGCGCCGATGGATATCGGCGGGCGCAAGATGGCCGGGTTTGCCGCCGGCGTCATTGATTCGTTCCAATATTTCGGCTCGGGCATCGCGGTGCCGCTCATCGGCAGGCTGCTGGACAAATTTGGCTGGGTGGCCTGGTTTCCGGCCATGGCCGGGTTTGGTTTTATCGGCGGCTGCGCGATGCTGCTGGTCATGCGCAAACAGCGGCAGTTGGCGAAGTCCGGGGCGGCAACCTCCGATTGACGTGGCCGGGCCGGCGCATCCCCACGCGCCGAAGGACTCCTGAAGTAAAATCTCCTCCGACCGACCCACGCTGCAAAGAAATCAGCGGCCGTTTGAATTTCAATGCCGCACCCGTTGTCCATTGGTGGTGAAAGATCTAATTTACTTGCCGAGTTTGCCGTCAATGCGGATTGTTGACCAGATAGATGCTATGGGTACAAAGAACCGATCGGCCAAGCGAACCCGGAAGGCGCCTTCCCGGAATTCCCGGAAGGCCAGCGGGGTTCGCAAGAATACCACGCCCGCCCGCCCGCCGCTGGAGGCCGATCCGAAGGCCAGGACGGTGGTGTTGAGCGAGCCGGGCGCCGTCCCGCGCGATGCGCTGGTCGGGTCGGCGGTGTCGCCGCGCGACCGCGGTTCCTACGACGGTGACACCGCCATCAAACTTTACCTGCGCGAAATCGGCCAGGTGAAATTGCTCACGCCGCAGGAGGAGATCGAACTGGCCGCCCGCATCAAGCAGGGCGACAAGAAAGCCCGCGAGCAAATGATCAAGGCCAACTTGCGCCTGGTCGTCAAGATCGCCCATGACTACGAAGGCTACGGCCTGCCGCTGCTCGATTTGATCAACGAAGGGAACATCGGCCTGATGAAGGCCGTGGAACGATTCGACCCGGCCAAAGGCGGCAAGCTTTCCACTTACGGCGCCTGGTGGATCAAGCAATCCATCAAACGCGCGCTGGCCAACCAGTCTAAAACCATCCGCCTGCCCGTCCACCTGGTGGATAAAATTTCCAAGATGCGCCGCACGGCCATGAAACTCCAGGAAATGTTCGGCCGCGAGCCCACCGACGAGGAACTGGGTGAGGAGCTGGGCGTTTCCTCCGCCCGCATCGCCCAATTGCGCACCGCCGCCATCCGCCCGGCTTCGCTCGATGCGCCCGTGGGCGACGACGACTCGAACAATTTTTCCGAGATCGTGCAGGATGAAAACGCCCACACGCCCTATCAACAGCTCGAAGACAAGACCGTGACCCGGATGCTGCGCGAGATGGTCAAGACCCTCGACCCGCGCGAGGCGACGATCCTCCGCTTCCGCTTCGGACTGGACGGCGGGACGGAAAGAACCCTCGAAGAAGTCGGCCAGAAATTCGGCGTCACACGCGAACGGGTGCGGCAGATCCAAAACATCGCCCTGAACAAGCTCCGCAAAATGATCGAGAAGCTCGAAGCGGTCAAAAATTAAACTTCCAGACAGGCCTCCATCCCATGAGCGACAAGATAGTGACCAGCGCCGACCTTGAGCGCGCGATCCGGAACATCCCGGATTTCCCCAAGGCGGGCATCCAGTTCAAGGACATCACTCCCGTGCTGGCCGACGCCCGCCTGTTTTCCGGCTGCATTGATCTGCTGGCCGCCAATTACCGGCCCGGTTCCGTGGACGCGGTGGTGGGCATTGACGCGCGCGGCTTCATTTTCGCCGCCGCCGTGGCGCACCAGTTGCGGGCGGGCTTCGTACCGGTCCGCAAAAAGGGGAAACTGCCCTATCAAACGCACGAGCAGAATTACGATCTGGAATACGGCTCGAACACCGTGGCCATCCACATTGACGCCGTGAAGCCCGGCGCGCGCGTCCTGCTGGTGGACGATTTGCTGGCCACCGGCGGCACGGCGGCGGCCGCGGCGAATCTCCTGCAAAAGATCGGCGCCCAAATTCTGGAAATTCATTTTCTCATCGAACTGAGCTTCCTGCGCGGACGCGATAAGTTGAAGGATTATCCGATCAAGTCGCTGGTGGTTTACTGAACGGATAAGGAGGCGCCGCGCGCGGCTTCAAAAGCGAAAATGGCCTGGTTACAATCACTGGACGCCGCGCTGTTCCGCTTCATCAACCAGTCCCTGAGTCATCCGGCGTTCGACGCGATCGCGCCGTTTTTCAGTTGGAATCCGGTTTTTGTTCCCGCGCTGGCCCTCGTGGCGCTGGGGTTGCTCTGGAAGGGCGGGGCGCGCGGGCGCATTTGCCTGGTCATGCTGGCGCTCGCCGTGGTGGTGGGCGATGGCGTGATTTGCAATTCCCTCAAGCACGCGATTGCCCGGCCGCGCCCGTTCAATGAAATCCCCGAGGCGCATGTGCTGGTGGGCCGTGGCGGCAGCGGCAGCCTGCCTTCCTCCCATGCCGCCAACTGGTTTGCGGCCACGCTGGTTTGTTTTGTCTATTACCGCCGCAGCCTTCGGTTCATGCTCCCGCTCGCCTGCCTGGTCGCTTTTTCCCGGATCTACAACGGCGTCCATTATCCGTCGGACGTGCTGGCGGGCGCGGCCCTGGGCGCCGGCTCCGCCGCCTGGGTCGTCTGGTCGGCGCATGCTCTCTGGCAACGGCTCGGAAAAAAATGGTTTCCTCTTTGGTGGAGCAGGGTGCCCTCGTGGCTCGACCCGGACGCCGCGTTCAAAATATATCCCCCTGCGTCCGCTGCTCCGCCTCCCGATCCGCAACCCTCGACTTCCGACCAACATTGGTTGCGCCTCGGCTGCCTGCTCATCGGCGCCCTGCTGCTGGCACGGCTGGGCTATCTGGCTTCCGGCAAAATCGAATTGAGCGAAGACGAAGCCTACCAGTGGCTCTGGTCAAAACACCTGGCCCTTTCTTATTTCAGCAAGCCGCCGCTCATCGCCTGGACGCAATTCCTCGGCACCGCGCTCTGGGGCGACACCGCGTTCGGCGTCCGTTTCTTTTCACCCGTCATGGCCGCTGTGCTCTCGCTGGCGATGCTGCGCTTCGTGGCGCGCGAAGCCGGCGCGCGCGCCGCGTTCTGGCTTCTGCTCGTCGTCACGGCCACGCCGTTGCTGGCAGTCGGGACGATCCTGATGACGATTGACCCGCTTTCGGTCTTGTTTTGGACGGCAGCGATGATCAGCGGCTGGCGCGCCGTGCAACGCGACTCGACGCGGCATTGGTTGTGGACCGGCCTCTGGATGGGTCTGGGTTTCCTGAGCAAATACACCGCGCTGTTTCAACTCCTTTGCTGGGCGGTTTTCTTTGCGCTGTGGAAACCGGCGCGAACGCAACTCCGCCGGCCCGGTCCGTATCTGGCGCTGCTCCTCACCGGCCTCTGTGCGCTGCCCGTGTGGATATGGAACCAGCAGCACGGCTGGATCACCGTCACGCACCTGGCCAGCCGCGGCGGGCTGGACCAGGCCTGGAAACCGAAAGTCAACTTCTTCCAGGACTTTTTGCTCGCGGAATTTTTTCTGTTAAACCCGGTCTTCTTCGTGGCCATGGTCTGGGCCGCCATTGTGTTCTGGAAAAAATCGCCGCGCAACCCGCTGTTGGTTTACCTGTTCAGCATGGGCGCGCCGCTGTTTTTGTTTTACCTGCTCTACACGCTGCGTGCGCGCGTGCAACCGAACTGGATCGCGCCCGCCGCGCTCCCGTTGCTGACGCTGATGGTGCTTTACGTAGAGGCCCGCTGGCCGGAAATGCGTCGCCGGTTGAAGCCCTGGCTCGCCGTGGGTCTGTTTATCGGCTTGAGCGCAGTGGTGCTGCTTCACGACACCAATCTCGCCGCGAAAATCATCGGGCGGCCCATGCCCGCGGCCATGGACCCCGCCCGCCGCGTGCGCGTCGGCCAGGAGATGGCGCGCGTCGTTGGCGTGGCCCGCGAGAAGCTGGCCGCCGAAGGCAAGCCGGTGTTCATCATCGGCGGGCATTACGGCGTCACCAGTTTGCTCTCCTTTTACCTGGCGGAAGCGCGGGCCGCGGTGAGCCGGCGGCCGCTGGTCTATTATCAATCGGCCGACTCGCCGCAAAACCAGTTTTACTTCTGGCCCGGCTACCAGGACCGCAAAGGGGAGAACGCCCTTTTCGTTCTGCCCGCCGACTCGCCCCAAATGGCCCCTGAGCGATTGCTGCGCGAGTTTGAATCGGTCACCGACTTGGGAATGCGGGAAATCAAATATCGCGACCGCGTCTTCCGCCGCGTCCAATTGTTCGAGTGCCGCAACCTGCGTTGAAATGGCGGCCGCTATTCCAGAAGTTTTCCTGCCCGTCCGCGATTACGACCTGGCCGCGACGCTGGCTTCCGGCCAGGCTTTCCGCTGGGAACTTCGCGGGGAAAGCTGGGAGGGCGTGATCGGTTCGCGCTGGCTGCGCTTGAGTCCGCTCGCCGATGGCATCCATGCCCAGGCCGTCGCGCCCGTCGCGGACTGGCGCTGGTTGACTGCCTATTTGCAAACCGACGTGGATATAGACGCGGTGCTCGCCACGTTTCCGGATGACGCGCCAATGCGCGCGGCAATGGCCGGGTGTCGCGGCCTGCGGTTGCTGCGCCAGGATCCGTGGGAATGTCTGGCCTCCTTCATCCTTTCCTCGACCAAACAGATTGTGCAAATCCGGCAGATCGTGGCGTTGCTCTGCGAACGTCTGGGCGAGCCGGTCGTCGTGCCAGCGGGCCACGAGCCGTGTTATGCTTTTCCCGCGCCACAGCGGATCGCGGCCGCGACTGAGGCCGAATTGCGAGCTTGCAAAATGGGTTTTCGCGCCCCCAATCTCCTCGCATCGGCGCGCATGATTGCCAATGGCACAGTCAAACTGGACCGCCTGGCGGCGATGCCGGCGGACGAGGCACGGGAGCAACTGCTCGGCCTGCCGGGAGTGGGGCGCAAAATTGCCGACTGCGTGCTGCTCTTCGCCTGCGGTTTCCCGGAGGCGTTTCCGGTGGATGTCTGGGTGACGAAAGCCTTGCAGCGGCTCTATTTTCCCCGCCGCCGCGTTGCGCTCAAGCGCCTGCAACGCTTTGCCGCCACGCATTTCGGCCCGCAGGCGGGTTACGCGCAGCAGTACCTCTTTCACTACATGCGCGTGCATGAAAAGCGCAAGACTTCCCAACGTTGACCCTGCGGCATGACCCGAACACTCGAACTGCTTTTTTCGCCCGCGGAATTTGACGCCCTCCGCCAGCGCGACTTGAGCCAGACGGCCTGCGTCGTTTTCGACATCCTCCGGGCCACCACGACCATGATGACGGCGCTGGGCAACGGCGCGGCGGCGATCATCCCCGTCGCGGAAATTTCCGAAGCGCTGGCGCTCAAACAACAGCAGCCGGATGTTCTGCTGGCCGGCGAACGCGAGGGCCTGCGCATCCGCGCCGACCTGGCCGGCGGAATCGAGTTTGATCTCGGCAACTCGCCGCGCGAATTCACCGCGGACAGGGTGCGCGGCCGGACCATCGTCATGACCACCACCAATGGCACGCGGGCCTTGCGCGCCTGTGCCGGCGCGCGAACGGTGTTGATCGGTTCCTTTCAAAACCTGCGCCCCATCGCCAATTGGGTCCGGCGCGAAAGCCCGCCGCACCTGCTGTTGGTTTGCAGCGGCACAGCAAATCAGGCCGCGCTGGAAGACACACTGGCCGCCGGCGCGTTATGCGAGCGCATCTGGCCGCTCTACATCACCGGGCAGATCGCCGATTCGGCGGAAATCGCGCGGCGCCTGTATCCGCTGCTGCAAATGGACCTCTGCGGCGGGATGCGCTTTTCGCGCAACGGCCGCCGCCTGCTGGCCGACCCCGCCCTGAGCGCGGACGTGCGTTTCTGCGTGGAGCGCGAAATCTACGGCTTCATCGCCGGCCTGGGCGCGGATGGCTCGGTGCGAAAACTGGAGACCGTCCCGGAGGCGGTTTCGTAAGAGCGCTCCGGAAAAGCCGGTCAGCTATCCGGAGCGCCCGCGGCCGCGTCGCGCTTCAACCGTTGCCAGATCAACCGCAGGGCGCCGGCGAAATCCTCCGGGCGTTCCGCCAGCGCCTGCGAGAGTCTTTGCGGCGTGAACCATTCGCCCCGCTCGATTTCCTCCGGATGCAACGCGAACGGCCCTTCGGAGCGGCAGCGATACACCCAGACAAATTCCTGGTCCGTCTCTTCGCCAGCGGCGAGTTTGAACAATCGTTCCGGCGGTCTGACCGGCTGCAAGCCCAGTTCTTCCCGCAACTCGCGCCCCGCACAAGCATCATACGTCTCGCCCTGGTCCAGATGGCCGGAAGCCGACGAATCCCACAAACCGGGCTGCCGGTCTTTTTTCAACGACCGCTTTTGCAGGAAGATTTCATCGCGCGCGTTGAACACCAGCACATGAACCGCCCGATGCTTCAACCCCAGGCGGTGCACTTCGCGGCGGACCTGCTGCCCGATGACTTCATCACGCTCGTTGACCACGTCGAAGATTTCTTCACTCATGCGTCAGGGTTTTGGTCAGTTGAACAAATTGGTCCAGGCCCACAGCTTCGGCGCGGACCTGCGGCAAAAGGCGCGCTTCCCGGAACGCCCCGTCCAATATTTCCGCGGGCCACTCCTCTTTCAACAGTTTCAGCATCATCTTCCGGCGCTGGGAAAAGGCCCGTTTGACAATCTTCACGAAGGCTTCGCTTTGCGCCACGGTCAGCAACGGCTGTGGTCGTCGAACCAAAATCACGCCGGCGGAGTCAACGTCGGGCTCGGGGAAAAAACAGGTGGCGGGAATTTTGAACAAACCGCCAAACCGGTAGCGCAATTGCACCAGCAGCGCGAGCAAACCGTAATGGCTGTCGCCGGCCTGCGCGCCGAGGCGCTGCGCCACCTCAAGCTGCAATGTGACGACCATGCGCTGTGGGCCGCGCTCGTTTTGCGCCAGTTCCACCAGGAGCGGCGAGGCGACGGAGTAGGGCAGATTGGCCACCAGTTTCCAGTCTGCCCAATCGCGCGGCTCTCGCCGTAGAAATTCCAAAGCGTCGTCGTGGAGCAAGTCAAGGTTTGGAGTTCCTGCTTCAGGCGGCTTTGTTTGCGCGCAGGTTACGGTGCGAACCGGCTGAAGCCGGCGCTCCAAACCAAACCGATCCCGCAAAAATTCCACCAGCCGCCGGTCTTTCTCAATCGCCAGGACTTTGCCGGCTTCGGCCAGCAATATTTCGGTCAATGGCCCCAGGCCGGGGCCAATCTCCAGCACCTTGTCCGCCTTGGCCAACTCGGCAGCGCGAACGATCCGCCGAAGCTGATTGCCGTCGTGCAGAAAATTCTGGCCGAGCGATTTGGTGAGATGAATCCCCCGCTGCGCCAGCAGTTCCCGCATTTCGGAAAATTTCATGGCCGGGAGCGATGGGGGGGAGTCCAGCTTTCAGGCGGCTGCGTTTCAGTTTTCTCAATGCTGTCCGACTTCTGCCGCGTCCTGCCGCTTGAAGGTGGAATTCTGAACCGAACCCTTGCGCCGAGAATTTGATCCAGTGCCTGGACGGCACCTGCGAGTTGCGCCTCACTGATCGTCAGCGGCGGGGTAAAACTGAGGACGTTGGCGTGTTCGCCCTCCGGCAACAAAATGAATCCGCGGCGCAACATGGTTTTGAGGACGCGCATGGCCGTTGTTGTCGCGGGCGCGCCGTCGGCACGGCGCAATTCCAGTCCCACCATCAGGCCGAGGCCGCGTGCATAAGTTTTGAGTTTTAAGTTTTTAGTTTTGAGTTCGTTCAGTCGTTCGAGCAGACGAAGGCCCAGGTGTCCGCTGCGTTCCACGAGTCGGCGGCGTTCAATTTCCGTAATCTGCGCCAGCGCCATCGCGCAGCCGACCGGGTGGCCGAGAAACGTGCTGGTGTGGATCGCCTCGCCGGTCGAGGCCGGCCAGGCGGCGTCCATCAAGCCGGCGCGACCCACGCATGCGGACAGCGGAAACCCGCCGGTCAACGCTTTGCCAAGGCAAATCAAATCCGGCACGGTGCTGGTGTGCTCGGCGGCGAACCATTTCCCGGTGCGCCCGAAGCCGGTGTAAATTTCGTCGAGGATGAGCAGCGCGCCGTGCTCGTCACACAGCCGGCGCAGCAGCGGCAAGAACTGCGGCGGGGGAATGTGGATGCCACCGCGGCCTTGAACCGGTTCCGCCAGAATCGCGCCGATCTTCTCACAACGGAAAAGCTCACGGATGCGGCGCTCGATCATCCGGAGGGACGAGTTACCCGAGTCCCACTTTCCGCGCCTTCTTGAAAGATCAGGGACTCGTGTAACTCGTCCCTCCGGGTCCGTGGGGAACGGCACGAAGTGCCCAAACTCGGCGAGTTGGGAACGGAACGGCGCCCGAAAATGCGCGCGGTGCGTGGTGTTGAGCGCGCCGTAGCCAGTGCCGTGATAGGCGCCTTCAAACGCCACTATGCCCGCCTTGCCGGTGGCGAGCAGCGCGGTCTTCAGAGCGGCCTCCACCGCCTCAAAGCCGGAGTTGCAAAAAATTGTTTTTCCCGTGGTTGCCGCCGTGAGACGATGGGTGCCTGGCGCGGGCGTGGAAGTCACCCGCGAACTGACCTTCGCCGCCACGACCCATCTTTCAAAAGTGAGCCGGCTCAACTCGCGCGCCAGTTGCGCCTTGAGCGCATGAGGATGCACATCGCCCATCGCGTGCGGAAGCTTCGCCATCTGCCGCTGCCCGGCTTGCACGACGCGCCGGTTGGCGTGGCCCGCCGCGGCGACGCCGAACGCAGCGGTCAGGTCGAGATATTTTTCCCCCTCGACGTCCCAGACGTGGACGCCCCTGGCGCGCTCCCAGACCATCGGCCACGAACCATCCGGCTCGATGAACGTCACGTTGCGCGACTCGTAGCTCCGCAGCAGGTTGAGAACTTGGCGTGTGGTCATGGAGTATTGCCCCAATGGACTCCGTTCAACGCAGAAGCGTTCGGAGTTCAGCCTTCAGGCGGTCTGCGCAGCCCGACCTGTTACCGCTGCCCCGGAGCCGCCTGAAGGCGGAACTCCAAACGAGGCGCAGTCCCTGTTCTTCAGTGCTCATCTGTGATTGGTTGCTTAAACTCCACGCTGATCCGGTGGCCAGATGACTTTGTGCATCTGGAGTTGAAAACGCACGGGCAAAGCGTCGGCGATGATGTGCTCGACCAGTTCGAGCCGCGAGAGGGGCGTTTGACCGGCGGGAACTTTTTTCAACGATGGGTCCTGCTGGTGCGGCTGGAGCGGGTGGACCCAGGAGAAGAGCAGGGGACACACCCCGGCGAGCTGGTGTTCCGCAATCTGCTTCTTCGCCCATTCGTAGTCCTGCACCGTGCCGATGACAAACTTGATTTCGTCGGTGTTTTTGAGGTGCGCGAGGTTTTCCCAGCGGTTGCGTTCGCACTCACCGCTGCCCGGGCATTTCAGATCCATGATGCGCCGCACGCGCGGGTCCACCGGCGCGAGGTCGAGCGCGCCGCTGGTTTCCAGGAGCACGGTGAAGGCGTCGTCACAGAGCAATTTCATCAGCGGCAGCGAGTTGGGTTGCAGCAGCGGCTCGCCGCCGGTCAATTCCACCAGCGGAAGTTTGTAGGAGCCGACGTGAGGAGGCTCTGATTTCACCGAAAGAGAAGTGAGCCTCCTTGCGTCGGCTGCTACGGTAGTGGAAATGAACGGCGCTGTAAGTTCATGTATGGCCGCGCGAATCTCTTCAAGCGACATCTTTTTCCCCTCCTTGAACGCGTAGGCGGTGTCGCAATACGAGCAGCGCAGGTTGCACGCCGTGAGCCGGACAAAGATGCACGGCAGCCCGGCGTAGGTGCTTTCGCCTTGCAGGCTCAGGTAGATTTCGTTGATGACCAGTGTGTCGGACATCTTTGGGGAAGTTAACAGAAACGATCGCCGAGCGGAATAAATTCCGCGCTCCAAAACTGCGCTCGCTCGCGGAGTTCAACTGTTCCTCATCAGTCGAGTACTGTTCTATTTCGGGGAAGGCCAAGCCGGGTGAATAAGCCGCTGGCGAATCGTTTCGATGTCTTTTTGCTTTTCCGGATTTTGTTGGAGGAAAGTGTCCAAAAGCTGCAGCGCCTCCGACTGGCGGCCTGTTCGATTCAACAGTTCCGACAACTTCTCCACCGGTTCGAGCATGTTGGGGGAAAGCTGGCGCGCCAATGAATAAATCTGTTCCGCCTCGGCGGTGTAGTTCTGGTGGGCCAACAGATTTGCCTGGCTCTCGGCGAGCTTGGAATAAGCATCGCGGACATCGCTGGAATCCAGCGATCCCGGCGTCGCGGAAAGCTGTCCGGTCCTGTCCTGCCAGTATTGGAGAGATTCCTGGGCCGCTTCGCGGGTCATCGCTGGCGCGTCCGCGCCGGAGTTCAAGCGCATGATCGGGCCGGCTGGGGTCGCGCCGCTGTACGACCATTCCATCGGAAAAGATTCTTCCATCGCAAACCGCGCGTCCGGATTCCTGGCCATGATCGCTTGCAGTAGATTGCCGTTGATGACCATGACTGCAATCTGGCCGGAGACATTGACGCTGTTGCCGCTGATGCGGACATCTTCACCAGGCCGGATTTGTTTCGGTTCGCCGGGGAATTGTTGATCGTGCTGCAGGCGTCTCTGAGCGTCGGTGATGTAATCTTGGAAGGCGCGCTGGGAGTCGTCCTGGGTAAGCGTGGCGAAGCGGTCGCCATGGAGAGAGCCAAGGAAATCCAGGTAAAGTCGGTCGGCGAGCGCGTTTTGGGTGAGAACGATGTGGCGCTCGCCCTCAGTGGTTTCGTTGAGGAGCGTGGGTATGAAGCGGCCCGGATCAGTCCCGCCGACGTAAACCATCCCGGGCGCAAGTGAATTCAGAATGAGATTGCCGTAGTCCAACAGCGCCTGCGGCGGCCAGTCGCGCGCCGTTTTCGCGACGTAATATGTCTCGTGGATAACAGGCCACAACGGGCCTGGGAACTCGGTGATATAGCCACCGTCGAACTTGGGATTGCCCCGAATGTTTTTAAATAGTGCGTCCGCCTCTGCCCAACTACCCGCTTCGATGGCTTGGAAAAACTGCTCCATCTCCGACGTCACTTCGCAGCTGAACTTCTGCGCCATGCGGTAAGCCAGGTCGCGACGATTGTGCGCAAACTGGCTGACTTTTTCGGCTACGATCTGCTCTGCGGTGGGCTGCTCCGCTGCGTTTGTAGATGAAGCACCGGCGGACTTTATCCCCCGCGAACGCATGTTTCGGGCGTTTTGCGCGGCGTCCTTTCCTCCGACCTCCCGCGCCGCCGACGGTTTGCGCGCGTCGGCCTTCTTTCCAGATTGAAGAAACCAAAACAGGATGACCAGTGCACATCCTGCCAGGATGACCAAGAGGAGACGCGAATATGGCTTCGGGGTTTCAGGGTTTTCGGCCATGACGCGGGCAACTTAACCGACCACGCGTCAGGAAACAGGCAAATTTCGACACGGCCATCGTTTGAAGTTCCGCCTTCAGGGGGCGAAACATCATCGCCCGTGCCGACCGTCCCGCCTTGCGGGACGGGACTCCAAACGGCATCACGGACTTCCTGCCACCGAAAGGTTGCGGGGGCGTCCGCTCTTTGTTAATTCTTCGTCGTGCAAATTTACGACAGTCCCACGTTCCACATGGCCTGCCAGCAGTTTGATCTCGTGGCCGACCATTTGGAGATTCCACTCAACGACCGCGCGCGCATCAAATACCCGAAACGCTCGATGATTGTTGCGCTGCCGATCCACCGTGAAGATGGTTCCATCGAAGTCTTCACCGGCTACCGCGTGCAGCACCACCTGACGCTCGGCCCGACCAAGGGCGGCCTGCGCTATCATCCCGACGTGACGCTGGGCGAAGTGGCGGCGCTGGCCATGTGGATGAGTTGGAAATGCGCGCTCACCGGCCTGCCTTACGGCGGCGCCAAGGGCGGCATCGCGTGCAATCCCCGCAAGATGACCTCCACCGAACTCGAACGGCTCACGCGGCGTTACACGCAGGAAATGATTCCGTTCATCGGCCCGCAAATTGATGTCATGGCGCCCGATCTGGGCACCAACGAGCAGGTCATGGCCTGGATGATGGACACCTACTCGGTGCACATGGGCTTTTCGGTGCCGAGCATCGTCACCGGCAAACCCGTCGGCATCGGCGGTTCGGTCGGCCGGCGCGAAGCCACCGGGCGCGGCGTCGGTTATCTCGTCAACCGCGCGATGGACACCATCGGCCTGGACGTCACCAAATGCACCGCCGTCATCCAGGGTTTCGGCAACGTCGGTTCCGTCACCGCGTACTCGCTGGCCAAATACGGCGCGAAGGTGATCGCCGTCGGCGATGCGGAAGGTGCGATTTGCAACAAACGCGGTCTCGACCTCTGGAAACTCGAACAACATGTCGCCAAAAACCGCACCGTCGCGGGTTTTCCCGAAGCGGATGCGATTGACCCGAGGCAACTCCTGCTCATCCCGTGTGATGTGCTCGTGCCCGCCGCGCTGGAGCGCCAGATCACCGAAGCCAACGCCGGCCAGATCCAGTGCCGCATCCTTGCCGAGGCTGCCAACGGCCCGGTCACGCCCGAAGCCGACCGCATCCTCGACCAGCGCCCGGAGATTTTTCTCATCCCGGACATCCTGTGCAACGCGGGCGGCGTGGTGGTTTCTTATTTCGAGTGGGTGCAGGACTTGCAAAGCTTTTTCTGGACGGAGAGCGAGGTGGTGGACAAACTGTTCCGCATCCTGGAAGTGGCCTTTGCGCAAACGCTCCACCTGAGCCGCAAACAAAAACTTTCGATGCGGCTGGCCGCGCTCAGCCTTGGGGTCAAACGCGTGCAAGAGGCGAAGAAGACGCGTGGATTGTTTCCCTGAAACCGGGCAGACGAAAACAGCAAATGAGAAATTATCCTTTTGGGTTTTTATGCCTGGTTACGGCCCATCTTATTTGTTTCCAGTCACCTTCGCTCCGCGCCGTCGGCCTGGAGCGGCTCAAATACAACCACCCCGGCCTCGTAGTGGACCTGGGCGTCGGCCTCTGGGGCATGCCGTTGCCGATGGATTTCGACGGCGACGGCGACAACGACCTGCTCGTTTCCTGCCCCGACACGCCCTACAACGGATTTTATTTTTTCGAGAATATCAGTGGTAACGTGAAATTTCCCGTGTTCAAGCCCGCCGTGAGGTTGGGCGGCGCGCAAAAAAATGTGCAGATTTCCTACGCCGGCAAATCGGTCCGCGTCACGACGCCAGGCAAGGAGTATCCCGGCTTCAAGAAAACCGCGCTGGAGAAGAGCAAGGCGATTCCGTACAAGGCGACCTTCTACACGGGACGCGACAACCAGTGGAAGTTTGTGGATTACGACGGCGACGGGTTGGTGGACCTGATCGTCGGCGCGAGCGACTGGCGCGAGTACGGCTGGGACAACGCCTACAACACCGCCGGCCAATGGACCAACGGACCGATTCACGGTTTCATCTATTTCATGAAGAACATCGGCACCGCCAATCAACCCAAGTACGCCGAAGCAGTCCAGTTGCAGGCCGACGGCAAGCCGATTGATGTTTTCGGGCAGCCCTCGCCGAATTTCGCCGACTTCGATGGCGATGGCGACCTGGACCTGATCTGCGGCGAGTTCCTTGACAAGCTGACTTATTTTGAAAACACCGGCACGCGCACGGCGCCGCGCTACGCCAAGGGTCGTTTTCTAGAACATGCCGGCAAAGTGCTCACCATGGAACTGGAGATGATCAACCCGGTGGCGTTCGATTGGGACAACGACGGCGACCTCGATCTGATCGTCGCGCAGGAGGATGGCCGCGTGGCTTTGCTCGAAAACACCGGCAAACAGGTCAACGGGATGCCGGACTTTTTGCCGCCGGTTTTTTTCCAACAACAGGCCGATGAAGTCAAAGTCGGCGCGCTGGCCACGCCCTTCAGTTTCGATTGGGACGGCGATGGCGATGAGGATTTGCTGGTGGGCGATTCAGCGGGCTACGTGAACTTCGTGGAGAATCTCGACGGCGGCAATCCGCCGAAATGGGCCGCGCCTCAGCGCCTCCTCGCCGATGGCCAGGTGATCCGCATCCAGGCCGGCCCCAACGGCTCCGTCCAGGGCCCCGCCGAGGCCAAGTGGGGCTACACCATCTTCAGCGTCGGGGATTGGAACCACGACGGTCTGCCGGACATCGTGCTCAATTCGATTTGGGGCGAAGTGGTCTGGTATGAAAACAGCGGCACCCGGCGCGCACCGAAGCTCAAAGCCGCGCAACCCATCGAAGTCGAGTGGCCCGGCGCGCCGCCCAAGCCTGCCTGGACCTGGTGGACGCCCAAAGGCAAATCACTCGTCACCCAATGGCGCACGCGCCCGTTCGTCACCGACTTGAATCAGGACGGCCTCAACGATCTCGCGATGCTCGATCACGAAGGCCGCCTCGCGTTTTTCGAGCGCCGGCGGGAGAACGGCAAACTTAAACTGCTCCCGGCGCGAAGAGTGTTTCAGGATGAAGGCGTCACGCCGCTGCTTTTGTCCAAGGGCATCGCCGGCAAGAGCGGGCGCCGCAAGTTTGTGCTCGTGGATTGGGACGGTGACAGGAAACTGGATCTCCTGCTCGACGGGCTGAACGTTGATTTCTTCCGCAACATGGCGACGAAGGACGGCGAATTCATTTTCAAAAACATGGGGCCGCTTGATACGCGGAAGCTGGCCGGCCACGACACCTGCCCGACGGTGGTGGATTGGGGGCACACGGGCGTCCCCGATTTGCTGGCCGGCGCCGAGGACGGTTTTCTTTACTTTTTGAAGCACCCGCGCTGAGGCGTGGGGAAAGGCAGATTGCCATGGGAGCGCGGCTGTCCACAGCGCGGGTTCGCTGGCCGCTGCGAGATCCATTCAGCGGCCCCAGACACTCGCGGCCGTGAACAGCCGCGCTCCTTTGGTTGCAACTGCCTGGCGCTTTGAATGACCTAGTTGACTTTATCGGGAAGTTTGAATAAAGTGTGCATATAGCCAACAGGTTTTGGCCTGTTGGCAGACTGAGTATGAGTTGGTGTCACTATATTTTCCCGGTTGCCTTCCTCCTTGGTGCATTGGAGGCCAAGGCTTTGCCCATTCGCGAATCGCTGGCCATGATTGAGTCCGGCGCCACCCAGCCGCACCGCTCAGCCGCCGACCGGATGCGCGGCAGCGCCGGCGAAGTCAGCCGCTTCCAGATCATGCCCCGAGTCTGGCACGAATACACCGCGTCCAAGGAATACGAAGATCCCGACCTGGCCTGGTGGGTGGCCCAGCAGATTCTCGGCGACCGCACCAAGCGGTTCCGCGAAAAAACCGGTCGCGAGCCGAACGCCGTCGAGTTGTACCTGCTCTGGAACAAGCCGGGCCATTTTGAAGCGGCGAAGTTCGACACGGCTCGCGTCAAATCGCTGTTCAGCCACCGCGCGCAACGCTTCGCCAACCTCTGCGAGAAGCCTTGAGCCTCGCCCTATTTGAGCGAGAGCAAAAACGCCAGCAGATCGCGAAAATCCTGGATCGTCAGCGCGTTCTCCAATCCCTCCGGCATCAGCGAGAGTTTCGTCACCGTGTGCGAGACGATGTTCTTGTTCGGGATTGCGACGATCCCGGCCTCGGGCGTGTTGAGACTCAACTCCTCCGGCCGCAGGTTCACCCACACGCCGGAGATGGTTTCGCCGTTTTTGGTTTCAACCACGTGTTGCTCGTAGAGCGGCCCGATCTCTCGCGATGGTTCGAGGATCGAGGCGATGAGTTTCTCGCGGTCCGACGAGCGCGCGATGGTCGAGAGATTCGGCCCGACCGCGCCGCCGCGCCCCTGCACTTGATGGCACTTGGAACAATTCACTGCGGGCGAGAAAAAGACCCACCGACCCGACCCGGCGTCACCGGTCTGGCGCAACGCTTTGCGCCAGGCGTCGTGGTTGGCCGGTTGCGCGCCCGCGGAACGCTCGGCCACGCTGCGCAGCGCCCGCGCCGCCTCGGCACGCACCGCGGGTGCGCGGTCATTCAGCAGGCCGTCCAACTCCTTCAGTTCCGGCGCGGCCTGGCGCGCCAGCGCGAGAATGGCCTCGGCGCGGAGTGAAGCAGGCTTTCGCGCATCGAGCGCCAGCGGCTTGAGCACGGCGGCAGCTGAAACGTTGGTGGAATCCGCCAGCGTGCGGACGGCTTCGAGCGCGAGCGACGGCTCGGCACCTTGGGCAAAAGCCTTCAGTCGATCGAGGTGCTTCTCACGTTGAGTGTCGCTGAGCATCGCCAGCGACATTGCGCGCAACACCGCTGGTTTCGAGGTGTCGGTCAGAATGTTTTCGATCGCCTTCGCGCGAGACGACGTGAATTCGGCGGGTGAGCGCGGGCGTCCGTCGGGCGCGGCGGACGGGTCGGCCAGCATCTCCGCGGCGGCAACGTAGGCGTTGAACAGTTTCGCCGAGGGCGCGCCGGTTTGGAACGCCACTTCGATTTCACCGGCAATCGAAGTCAAGCCCGCCTCAGCGATCCAGGCGAGCACCAGAAAGCGCACCTCCTCGTCGGGATCGCTGGCAAGACGCCGGAGAACCGTTTCGTCTTCGGGGTTGGGTGGGCCGCGCCACATGGCGCCGTGTTCGCCCGCCCAATCCTCGGCCGCGCGTCGCAGCGCGAGCAACGCGCCCAGTCGCACTGGCGCGTCCTTGTGCGTCGTGGCCTGGAGCACTTGCGCGCGGAACGCCGGTTTGGCCAGCGCGTGAATGGCCGCGCTCCGGATGAACGGATCGCGGTCGGTCAACGCTTTCAGCAGATCGGGAAATTCGCGCGGCGAGTTCGCGCTCAGCAAACGTCCCATCCGCCGCTGATCCGGGTTGGGCGCGGGCGTTGGGGGTGGGAGTTTGGGCGCCACCGTCTTTACGCCGGGCCTGGCGCTGATTCGCCAGATGCGTCCCTGGCCATGCACCGGATACGAACGGTCCACCCAATCGGTGACGTAGAGGACGCCCTCCGGTGTGGTGGCGATGGCGACGGGCCGGAACCCTTCATCGCCGCGCACGAGGATTTCTGTTTTTGCGCTGAAAGACGCACCGCGCGGCTGCGGGCGGTAGATTTCGAGAAAATGGTCGCCCCACGACGTGACGAGGAACGTGTCCTGATAGCCGGCGGGCAGCGCGGCACGTTCCAGCCGCCAAATGCCCGACGGCGCTTCGCCAGTCCCCGTAACCATCGGCAGCGTGCCGGGCAACTCGCCATCCCACGCCTGGAAGGGGTGCAACCCATGGCGACCCAAGCGGTACTGATAGCCGTAATTGCCGCCTTGAACGACGTGCAACAACCGGCAGGGCGGCCGGCCATCAGGATCGTTATCAACGGCAAACAAGTTCCCGTTGCGATCGAACGAAAGGGAGAACAAGTTCCATGCGCCGCGCGCGAACAATTCGACCCGGCTGCCATCGGGCCGGCAGCGGAACACGTTGGCGCCGTCGCCGCCGGTGCCGCGCCACCGCGAGCCGTCGCTGCCGTGGAGCGTGTAAGGCTCGCCATAGTTTTCGCCCGTTCCCAGATAGAGCCAGCCGTCCGGTCCGAAAGCAATTCCGTGCAGTCCGTTGTGCGGATAGGTGGCCGCGGTCTCCATCCGGACGATCTCTTTTTGCTCGTCGCAAACACCGTCGCCGTTCGGGTCGCGCAGGATGATGACGCCGTTGCGGTGGACGAGGTAGAGCTGGCCGGCGGGCGAGAAGGCGAGGTTCATCGCGTGGCGGAAGCCCTCAGCGAAGATGCTGGACTTGTCGAGCGAGCCGTCCGGTTTGGCGGTGAAAAGTTTCACGCGGTCGGATTTCGGCCCGGTGTAGTTCGTTTGCACCTGGTGCGTGTGCGACTCGACGACGAAAATGCGCGACCGCGGGTCAATGGCGATGCCGATGGGCGTGACGATGTCCGGCTCGGCGGCGAAGAGTTTGATGTCCAGACGCGGGTCGGCGGGGACCGGCATCGCGATTTCCGCGGCGTGGAGTGATCCGGCCAGTGTCAGAGAAATGAGGACAATTCGCATGACTGTAGGAGCGGTTATCGAGCAGAAACGGACCACCGTCAACTCCAGTGAGGTTTGCCAGCCCGTTAAAGAGCTGCTCGGGCGCTGTCGCCGCCGACGTGAGGAGGCGGATCTGGATGGTAATCTTGGTTGCTCTCTCCGCCTCCTCACGTCGGCGGCTACTTTTTCAGGTTTTTGCCGCTGCTTTCTCGAACGTGCTTCCCGCGCTGGCGTTTGCGCGCGGCGCGGTGTAAAAAGCGGTATGGCGCCAACCAAAATCTCGGTGATCGTCCCGGCGTTCAACGAGGAGAAGTTGATCGTCCGTTCGCTGCGCGCCATCCAGAGTGCGGCGAAAAGCTTTGCCCAACGCGGCTGGGCCACGGAACTGATCGTTTGCGACAACAACTCCTCTGACCGCACGGCGCAACTGGCCTCGGACGCCGGGGCCAGGGTGGTCTTTGAGCCGGTCAACCAGATCGCCCGCGCGCGCAACCGCGGCGCGGAGGCCGCCTCGGGTGATTGGCTGATGTTCGTGGATGCCGATTCGTTTCCGACGGCTGGATTGTTCGACGCGGTGGCGCGGCGAATTGAAGCCGGAACTTTTATCGGCGGCGGCTGCACGGTCCGGTTGGATGAATTCCATTGGGGAGCGTGGTTGCTGACCCGGGGCTGGAACCTGCTCAGCCGGCTGACCGGTTGGGCGGCCGGCTCATTTATTTTCTGCGAGGCCGGAGCCTTTCGGGAATTGCGCGGCTTCAGCCCGGATCTTTACGTGGCGGAGGAAATCGAATTCAGCCGGCGCCTGCGCCAACTGGCCCGCCGGTCGGGCAAACGAACGGTCATTATCGGTTGCCCGCTGTTGACCTCGGCGCGCAAAATCCATCTCTATTCGCGCCGGGAACATTTGCGGTTTTTGCGCCGGCTCGGATCCGATCCGCATCGCACGTTAAAGGACCCGGCCGCCTGCCAGCCCTGGTATGATGGCCGTCGCTGAGGGGACGCCGCCGGCAATGGACGGGCGCCGCCGACCACAGGCTCTCAGCGCGGGGGGCCAAACGGCTGCCCGCCTGGACTGGGAGATGGCTGGAGGCCATTATGGCGAGGAGGAGGAACCCCCGCCGGCAAGTACGGGCTGTAGGGCGGGGGCCGGTAATAGCCGCGAGAGGACGGCGGATAGTAAGGGGAGAGCCTCTGGTAAACGGAGGCGAGCGTCCTTGGCTGCAAATAGTAATAATTGAAGTAATCGTAACTTTCAGGATCGAGCGTGTGCACAGGTTGGCGGTCCGGGTGAGCGGCGACCGCAGGATTGGGGTTGGGTGGCGGCGGAGAAACTCGTGTCGCTGCGGCCTCTGCTTCCGTTTTACGGGCTTGCATTCTGGCTTCGGCGCCCCGCTTTACCAAAGCCGTGGTGATGTCGTCCGTGACGGCGTGCTCCTTCAGCGCCATGATGTCTGCGGCCGTGGGAGGACAGGCCATTGGCGCGTTCTCAATATACATCTTGATGACCTCCGGCGAGACGTTCACCGCCACCATCTTCAAAATTTCCTCGACGTTGGCGGACAACGTCGCCGGGGCGCCTTGGGTCGGACTGGCGGTCCTGTCCGGTCCGTCCGCGGTGCCGGCCGGTTTGAGTGGATCACTGCCTTTGGTGTCGGTCGCTGTCGGGGCGGCGGGAGAGACGGCCCCGGATTTGGGCTGTTGCGCCTGCGCGTGCAGTGCCAACGGCGCGACCGCCAGCGCTCCCGCGATTAACAATCTGCCGGCCAGGTGTGTTTTCATAATCGCTCCTCGTTTGAATGTTTTCAAAACGGACGCCATGGGCTGGTTGTTTCGGGTCAGCCGTATTGTAATGCTTTTGTCCGGCAGGTCAAGGAACCTGTCAAGTTTTGCGGTCCAGGTAATGGTCCACCGAGCAGCGCCCCGCGCCTTGAACAAAAATCAGGACCAGTAAAAACAACACCAACGCGGAAAACTCCAGGTTCTGCCGCGGTTCAATCGAAACCATCCGCGGCAGGTAAATGTAAAAAATGGCGCCCAGCAGGACCGGAATCTGGGCCAGCGCCGCCAACCGCGTCATCAGCCCCACCGCCAGCAACAATCCGCCCGCCAGGTGCGCCGGAATGACATAATGGGCCACCGCCACCGGCACGATCACCATGTTCCCGGCCTGGCCGAGCAGGTCCTGCAAATACTCGCGGTGCGACAGGAAATAAACCGCCTTGAGGATCAGCCCGACGCCGAGGTAAATGCGCACCAGGTCGAAGAGGACGTCGCTGTGAGTTCTGATCCATTGCTGATACGAATTGAGGTTCCACATGGTTCCCTTTCCGCTGGATGATCCGCGTCGCCGCCCCGGCCGCCTCCACTCACGGCGTCTCCGGCGACCAGCCAACGGCCGTGCGCATCAGAAATCCAGCTTGCTTGGCCTCAAACTAGGCCACTGGTCACAGGAAGGCAACCTTGCTGTTGGTTGGAACCACGGATGAAAACCGGGTGGAGAAAAGCCGGGTTTGAACCGCAGATAAACGCAGATGAACGCAGATTAAAACCGGATCCGGCGTCCGAATCACAAAACATCTGCGTCAATCTGCGTTCATCTGCGGTTAAAGAATTGGACCCCATCTGGCCACTCTTTTTTCCGGCCGGCATCAGGAGCGGAATCTGCGAATCGGAAGAGTTCGTTGCCAGAAGCCTCCACTAAAAAGCGGTCAGAACTTCACCCTTGATCCGATCCGCTGATCTGATCCATTGATCCTGCTCGTGTCGAAGCAAAAGAACGCGGGCAAACTCAGGCCGCTCTACCAATCTCCGCCGCCCAAGCCGGAGCGCGGAATTCATTCCGCTTCACCGGGCGAGCGCGCAGCGACGCCGAAGCGGACTAAAGTGCGCGCTCCAACCGATTTCCCCCACGCTCACGCCCTCGCCCCCGCGCACTTCGAGTTGCGCGAGGACGGCGAACTCGTTCTTGGGAGGGACGGCGTGTCGCCGTCCCAAATTGAAGGTGAAATCCAGGGACAGCGACACGCCGTCCCTCCCAATTTAATTTTCCACTCCGACGCCCCCTTCCTCCGCCTTTACCACGGTAACTGTCTGGAACTGTTGGATGCCATCGCCGCCAAATATCCCGAAGGCCGCTTCGACTGCATCTTTGCCGACCCGCCGTATTTCCTCTCCAACGGCGGCATCACCTGCCACGCCGGCCGGATGGTCAAGGTGGATAAGGGCGATTGGGACAAATCCCGCGGATCGGAACTCAATCACGAATTCAACCTCGAATGGCTCCAGCGTTGCCAGAAAGTCCTCAAACCCAACGGCACCCTCTGGGTTAGCGGCACGCACCACGTCATCTTTTCCATCGGCTACGCGCTGCAACAACTCGGCTACAAAATCCTCAACGACATCGCGTGGGAAAAACCCAATCCGCCGCCCAACCTCAGTTGCCGCTACTTCACCCACAGCACCGAGACTCTGCTTTGGGCCGCGAAGAACGAGAAAAGCAAACACACCTTCAACTACGCCGAGATGCGCAAGGTCACCGGCAAACAGATGAAAACGGTGTGGAGAAAGGAAGAATTTCAACCGCAGATGAACGCAGATGAACGCGGATTAAAACCGGAACCGGCGTCCGAATCAGAAAACATCTGCGTCAATCTGCGTTCATCTGCGGTTAAAGAATTGGACCCGATTTGGACGCTGACCGCGCCGGGCGGGGACGAGAAGGAACACGGCAAACATCCCACGCAAAAACCCGTGGCCCTCCTCGAACGCTGCCTGCTCGCGGCCACTCACGAAGGCGACCTCGTCCTCGACCCCTTTCTCGGCGGCGGCACCACGGCCGTCGCCTGCGTCCGGCTCAAGCGCGGCTGTGTCGGCATTGAATTGGATGAAGCGCATCTGGCTTTGGCCTGGCGTCGGGCGGACAACGAAATCATTACGCTCTGGCTGCGTGAATTCCGGGTGAACTTCTCGGTCGCGATCATTTTACAGAATGATCTTGATCCCGATGGGCGATCTATGGATCGGATCGGATGGATGAAAGATGGCGAGCCGAATACCGATTGCATCTTTCACAAGACGAAATTCGTTTTCCTCTCGTGCGCCGTCGTCTCATCCGCGAGCGTCGTCCACACCACCGTGGACGTGAGTCTCACGGAGGCTTGGGCACATGCGCCGAACGGAAAGAAACGCGAGACTACACATATCATCCGCTGTCAGACGGAAATCCTGAGAGTGAAATCGTGACGCTATGCTGCGCCTTCGAGCTGTTTGAGGTTTTTCCCTTCAGAATTGCGCCAAGCAGTCAGACCATTGACATGCCCACCGCAAACAAGCGCAGCAGCAGCGCTCGGACTCGTAAACTCTGTATCTTTCGTGAATCTGAATTTGTCATCCAGCTTCGCGAGCGTGCCGTCTTTGACATACTTTTCTCTCTGCTGGATGACCCACGGCGGAGCTGAGGGCCTCATATCCAATGTCGCTTCAGAGTCTTTGAAAACCACAAACCCATTCGGTGTTCGCTGTCCTGTGGCGGACAATCCTTTGATTGGATACGTCAGCAAGGCACTCGCTGGTTTGGATGTTTCGACTTTCACCAGCGGAGTGAGAATGTCACAACCCAAGACCGGCAAGAGTTGGGTGATGCGCGTCAAAAACACTTCCATGTCCTCCCGGTCAGCTTCCGGCAGCTTTGCACCACTCGTCTGATCGTTCTCAAGTTCAAAGCGTCCGGTTTTCGTAGCTTCCTCGATGAGCCGACCTTCCAGATAGCGAATGTGGGATTTTGTCAAATTCTCATCCTTGCTCACGAATATGATGGCCTGCACCCAAAAATCTTTTTCCCGCTGTTGTTTCAAACGTTTGCCGACATCTTCACCTTCGCCGATGTAGGCTTTCGGTTTATTCGACTCGGCGTCTGTTCCGACAAGAAAATAAACTCCCGATTGGTTTATCTCTTCGCGCTCGAACAAACTTTCTAGTTCAGTGCGCGGCGCGGCGAGAGCTTTGCCTGTCCAGTTGGAGATTTCAGCTATTCGAAGGCTTTGGGCATCGCCATTAGGGAGAAACAGTCTGATGGTTGCGGCAGCCATATTGATCCGGGCAGTAGATCAAACGGCGGATCACGCGTCAACAAGTTGAGACGGCTTTGAACTTGAGTGTTCGCGCTACGAATTTGTTTATCGGGACTTCATCCGGTTTCTGGCCGCCTACAATGCGAACAAGATTGACGTCGGCGTGCTCATCACCAACACGCGGGCGGGCTTGAGTCGCATCAAGGGCAAATCCTCCGGCCCAAACTACGAGCGCGTGCTGGAGGAATTGGACTGGCTGCGCCCCACGCTCATCGTCCCCATCTGGGTCATCGGGCTGAAATGAATCCCGCCTGTCCAAAGCGCCAGAGGACTGGCGCACTCCAAGACGCTTCGCGCACATCGAGAGCCGCAAAAATTCGCGCCAGCGTCCTGGACTGCGGCGGTCCTCCGCCGCTTTTGACCCTGAACACGCTCCCGCGCGACAAAATCCGCCGACAGTCCCGCAGGGCGGGATCCTGCGCGACGCGAAGTTGTTGATTCACGTCGAGCACGGTCGCTGGCGTCTGCCGTGAATCCCAACGGGATTGTTATCCTGCGGCTGTGCCCCGAAGGCTTCGCGTCTTTGCGTCTTCGTTGTTCAATCAATTTCGGTTGTCTAACTCAATCAAACTCCAGTCGGGCCGCAGCGATGTCCCGCGCGATCTGCTCGCGCAACGCCTCGGGGGAGGAAAACTTTTGTTCCTCGCGCAGTTTCTTCACGAAGCTTACCTCGAGTTCCTCGCCGTAAAGGTCGCCATTGAAGTCCAGCAGATGCGCTTCGGCCTGAATTTGAGGCGCGGGCCGGCGCAGGGTGGGGCGGTAACCGAGATTCAACACCGCGCGATGGGACTGGCCGCGCGCGGTGGCATGGACGGCATAGACGCCCGTGGGCGGCAGTTCGAGGTCCGTCACGTCCAGGTTGGCGGTGGAAAAACCGAGCTGGCGGCCGAGTTGATCGCCGCGCACGACCACGCCGCACAACGAATAGGCGCGGCCCAGCATCTGGCCGGCGGCGTCGAGGTTGCCGGCGCGGATCGCCTCGCGGATGCGCGTGCTGCTCACGGCCTGGCCATCGAGTGAAACCGAGGCCAGGCCGTGCACGGTGAACTTCAGTTCCTGGCCGAGCGCGCGCAACAATTCCACGTTGCCGCTGCGCTTGTGACCGAAAGTGAACGTGCTGCCCACGCACAGGCTTTGCACGTGGCCGAAGTCGCGCACCAGGCCGCGAATGAACGCCTCACCGGTCTGCTCGCTGAACGCGCGATCAAAATGAATGAGCCAGGCGGCCTCGGCGCCCAGCGAGGCGATGACCCGCATTTTTTTGGACAGCGGATAAATCAGCCGTGGCGCCCGGTCCGGGGCGACGACGGTATTGGGATGGCAATCGAAGGTGACTGCCACCGCGAGGGCCTCGTGCTGTTGGGCGTCCTCGACTATGTGGCGGATGACCTGTTGGTGGCCCAGGTGCACGCCGTCAAAGACGCCGATTGCCACGCAGACTTTTTTCGGGGCAGCGGCAAGCTCGGCGGAGCGGGAAATAATTTTCACGGTCCCTCGGCGGCGAGTTTCAGAAACGGAATCACCCGGCCGGCCAATTCGGCCGTTGAGCCGGCCAGCAGCTGCGCCAGCGGGATGGCATCGGCCACCTGGAACGGGCCGGCGGCGGTCCGTCGTAGCGCGGCCAGGTGCGCGCCGCAGCCGAGTTTTTGCCCCAACTCGTGCGCCAGCGAACGGACGTAGGTGCCTTTGGTGCAAGAGACCTGAAAGTGGCCGAGCGGCTCGATGCAGGCCGTGAAGGCGAAGGTGTAAACGTGAATCAGGCGTGGCTTGCGCTCCACCTCAATCCCTTTGCGGGCGAGTTTATAGAGCGGCACGCCGTCCTTTTTTACGGCGGAAAACATCGGCGGCATCTGCATCTGGTCGCCAACGAAAGTTGCGGCGGCCTCGTTCAACTGCGGCAAGGTCAGCGGCGGCACCGGCAGCGATGCGGTCAGTTCCCCGTCGGCATCGTAGCTGTCCGTGGTTTCGCCGAATTTGATCGTGCCTTCATAGACTTTGTCGGTGCTCATCAGTTTTTCGGATAGTTTGGTGCCCCGGCCGAGCACGATGATCAGCAGGCCGGTCGCATTGGGGTCGAGCGTGCCGCAATGGCCGACTTTCTTGATCTGAAACTGGCGGCGAATGGCGTCCACGACATCGTGCGAGGTCGGCCCCGCAGGCTTGTCAATGAGCAGGCCGCCATCGAGGGCGTCGAATTCTTGCATAGGCTGGTGTGGTGTCGCGGACATTTCTTAACGATGGCTCCGGCGAAATCAGCAATGGAGTGGACGCTCCTGGCGCCCAGTTCATGGGTAGATTCCACGGGCGCGCGTCCGCGATTGGGGCCCTTGAACCGGACGGAGCCTTGGCCCGCGCGTCAGTCCCGCAAGGCGGGAGAGTGCGCCGACGCGAGTCGGCGCTGTGGCGGAGTGGGAAAGCGCCGGCTGGGGCCGGCGCACTCCAAACGCTTCGCGCTTTCGCCAGCCCGCGTGGATGGCGCCTCGTTGCATGGCCAACGAGCTTCATGGGTAGGGGCCGGTTCATGGAGAGGCGCCACGATCCCTAAATGGCGCATCGCGGCCATGAACCCTGGCGTAGCGGCGGCTCGGCAGAGCGCCGCCATTTTTTGGAAATGGAAACAGCGGCGCTCTGCCGAGCCGCCGCTACGGAGAGAAGGTCCATGAAAAGGACTTCGTTCATCGTCTCAGTGCGCGTCGCGGAGCGCGTGTTTGAGGGCGGCCAGCACGCGGTGCTGGACGGACAGGGGCGGCCCAGCGAGGCGCGCGCCCGCCGCGGCCGGGTGGCCGCCACCGCCGAACTGGCCGGCAATGTCGTTGACGTTCACCCGGTCGCTTTTCGAGCGCAGGCTGATGCGGGTGAGGCCCGGCTCCATTTCTTCGAAGAGGCACGCCACGACCACCGGCTCGATGGAACGGACATGGTCAATCAACCCTTCGCTGTCGGCGGCATCGGCGCCGGTGCGGAGGTAGTCGGCCTTGCGGAGCCAGATATAGGCGATTTGATTTTGTTCACAGAGCCGGAAATGATTGTAAACGTGCTTGAGCAGTTTGACGCGCGCCAGCGAGTAGGACTGGTAAACCTGGTTGCAGATCGTGGCCAGGTCCGCGCCGCGCCGGACCAGTTCGCCGGCGGCGTGATAGGTGGCCGGCCGGGTGGTCGGATATTGAAAGGAGCCGGTGTCTGTGGAAATGGCGGTGAAGAGGCAATCGGCGATGAGCGGGGTGATCGGCCAGCGGGCGCTTTTGAGCAGCCGAAAAATCAATTCGCCCGTGGACGGATCGCGGGGGGATATCCAGTTGAGATCGGCGTAGCGCGTGTTGCTTGTGTGGTGGTCAATGTTGACGAACAATTTCCGGTGCGCGATGCAATCGCCGATCTTGCCCAGGCGCTCGAAGCTGGCGCAATCGGTGGCGATCACGCAGTCGAAGCGCATCGCGCGCCGGGGCGGTTGCATCAGTTTGCCGGAATCGAGGAAGGCCAGTTTCTGGGGGATGGGGTCTTCGTTCCAGCAAACGACCTTCTTGCCCTGGTTTTGCAGCGCCAGTGCCAGGCCCAGTTGCGAGCCGATGCAGTCGCCGTCGGGGCGCACGTGACCGGCCACGCAGAAAGTCCGACTGGCCTGGATGCCTGCCTGGATGCGGTCGAGGGTTTGTGGGCGGGGCTTCATTCCGGGGGTTCCGACCGCTCGATTTCCGCCAGGATTTCCAGCACGCGATTGCCGCGCAGAATCGAGTCGTCGGCGAGGAAGTGCAGCCGGGGAGTATATTTGAGCACGACGGCATGACCGACGAGGGTTTGGATGCGTTTCGCCTGGCGGCGCAGCAGGGCCACGGCTTTCTTTTGTTGATCCGGCGTGCCAACGAGGCCGACGAACACGGTGGCGGAATGCAGATCGCTGGAGACGCCAACGTCGTTGACGGTGATCACGCCGGCCTCGTCAAAGGAAATTTCACGACGGATGACTTCGCCGACGGTTCGTTTCAAAAGCTCGCGCACCCGTTGTAAGCGGAGAGATTGCATGAGAAGGGGGTGTTGGATGGTTCACAGTTTTTGCGGCACTTTCTCAATCGTGTAACACTCGATGGCGTCGCCGATCTGGAATTCGTTGAAGCCGTCAATCCGGATGCCGCATTCCATGCCGGCGCGGACCTCGTTGACTTCGTCCTGAAAGCGCCGCAGCGACTGCACGAGGCCCTCGTAGAGGAGGCCTTTGCGGCGGAGCACGCGCACCTTGCCGCGGGTAATGCGGCCGCTGTTGACGACGCTGCCGGCCACGTTGCCGCCTTTGGACAGAGTGAACACCTGGCGCACTTCGGCCGCGCCGCTGACCACCTCGCGGGTGAGCGGTTCCAGCAGGCCGGCCATGGCTTCTTTGACCTGGTCAATCAGTTCGTAGATGATGGCGTAGAGTTTGATCTGGACGCCTTCCCGTTTGGCGGTGTCGGACACGCCCCCGTCAATGCGGGTGTGGAAGCCCAGAATGATGGCCTTGGAGGCGGAGGCCAGGAGCACGTCGGATTCGGTGATCGTGCCGACGGCGCTGTGGATGACCTGCAGCGAGACCTTGTCGGTTTCAATCTTCTTGAGCACCTCGACGATGGCCTCGACGGAGCCTTGCATATCGGCCTTGACGACCACGCGCAAGACCTTGGCCGAGTCGCCGGCGAGGGTCGCGAACAGATTTTCCAGGGTAATGGCGGGCCGTTTTTCCTTTTCCACGGCGCGGGTGGCCAGCATGCGTGTCTCACATTCCTGGCGGGCCTCCTTCTCGTTTTCCACGACGTTAAATTCCAGGCCGGCATCCGGCACGCCGTTCATTCCCAGGATTTTGACAGCGACGGACGGCGAGGCTTCTTTAAGGCGTTTGCCCTCTTCGTTGATGAGGGCGCGGACCTTGCCCAGATACTGGCCGCAGAGGATCGTGTCCCCGACGCGCAAAGTGCCCTTGCGGACCAGCACGGTGGCAATAGGGCCGCCGGGTTCGAGGCCCGACTCGATGACATTGCCCTTGGCGCGGCGGGTCGGATTGGCTTTCAATTCGAGCAAATCAGCCTGAAGCAAAATCATTTCGAGCAGTTTATTCACGCCTTGTTTGGTCAGCGCCGAAACATCCGCATAAATGGTGTCGCCGCCCCAGTCGTCGGGCGTGAGGCCTTTGTCCTGAAGTTGCTGGCGGACTTTCATCGGGTTGGCGTTGGGATGGTCGCATTTGTTGACCGCCACAATGATCGGCACCTTGGCGGCCTGCGCGTGGCTGAGGGCTTCGAGGGTCTGCGGCATCACGCCGTCGTTGGCCGCCACGACGAGCACGACAATGTCGGTGACATTGGCGCCACGGGCACGGATGGCGCTGAAGGCGGCGTGGCCGGGAGTGTCCAGAAAGGTGATCTGCTGGAGGTCCTGGGGGCGTTCGGGGTGGGGGAAACTGATGGTGTAAGCCCCGATGTGCTGGGTGATGCCGCCGGCCTCGCCCGCCGCGACGTTGGATTTGCGGATGACATCGAGCAGGGTGGTCTTGCCATGATCCACGTGACCCATGATGGTGACGACCGGCGGCCGCGGCCTGAGGTCCTCGACTTTGTCCTCCACGTCCAGTTCCACTTTTCTCGTCGGGGCGTGGACCACGCCGCCACCGCGTTCGCGTTTTTCGGCCTCGAAACGGAAGCCGTATTTGGCGGCGATTTTTTGCGCGACGATTTCCTCGAGGGATTGGTTGACGGTGGCGAAGACGCCCAGTTCCATTAAATCGGCAATGAGTTTGAACGGTTTGACCTTCAGTTGCTCGGCCAGATCGCGCACGACGACGGGCGGCTTGAGGGTGATCAATTCGCCGGTGGTCGGCGGGACGAACTTGGGTTCCGCCAGAGCAGGCGGCGCGGCGGGAAATTTCACAACGGCGGTTTTTTCTCCGGGCCTGGCGGGTGCCCTGGGAGAGACGAAGACAGCGCCGGGTTTTCCTGCCGTAAGCGGCCTGGGCGGAGGTCTGGTCGCCAGTGGTTTTACGGCGGTCTTGGGCGCGGTTTTTTGCGGCAATTGAATGAAGCCCACTTTGTCGCCGATGCGCGGCAGTGTCGGGGCCGGGGGCGGGGGCGGCAGGGCGGGTTCGGCCTTCGTGGTCACCGCCTCGGTGAGTTTTTCAATCTGCGATTGTTCCAGGGCGCCGGGTGGAGCCAGTATGGATGTGCCGGTCTTCGCAGAGCAGGGTTCCGCCACCGGTGGGGGAGCGCTGACGATGACGAGCGGTTCGGCGGCCGCGGGCGGGGGCGCAGGTTCAACGAGCCGGCCGCCGAGTTGCTCTTCCAAAAATGCCGCGGTGATTTTATCGAGGGAGCTGGAGGGGACCTTGGCGCCGGTGATGCCCAGTTCCTTGGCTTTGGCAATCACCTCCTTGCTTTCTTTTCCAAGTCGCTTGGCAATGTCGTAAATACGAACGGGCATAATTATTTTCTTCCAGCTCGGCTAACCACAAGGTCTTCATACGACAAACCTGTTAAACCATGCGATGAGCCGGGACATAACAGGCTAGGCTACGGACGGTTCTTTGAGACTGCGCCGCGCCAATTCGGCTTTCACCGCCTCGGCGATGGCCTGGGCCTGTTCGCCGATTTGCGGGATCGTCGCCAGGTCGTCCACGTCGGCTTGGGCCAGGTTTTCCAGATTCAAAAAGCCGGCGTGGACCAGCACGTTGGCCTGCTCGCCGGTGATGCCGGGAATGGCGGCCACGGTTTGCACGGCCTGGGCCACTTTTTGTTCAAAACCCATCGTGGTGACGCGTTCCGGTTCGATGTCCACATGCCAGCCGGTCAGCTTGGAGGTCAGGCGGGCGTTCTGGCCGCGCTTGCCGATGGCCAGGGACAACTGGTCTTCGCTCACGATGATGGTCACCCGGCGATTGGTTTCGTCCACTTCGAAAGCTTTGAGCTTGGCCGGCGCCAGGGAGTTGGTCATGTAAACCTTGATGTTGGGATCCCAGCGGATGATGTCCACTTTTTCGTTGTTCAACTCGCGGACGATGTTTTTGACCCGCTGGCCGCGCAAGCCGACGCAGGCGCCCACGGGATCCACTTTTCCGTCGCGCGAATGGACCGCCAGTTTGGTCCGGAAACCCGGCTCGCGGGCGATGCCTTTGACTTCGATGGTGCCGTCGTTGATCTCGGAGACTTCGAGTTTGAAGAGCTTGATCACGAATTGCGGGTCGGCGCGCGAGAGGATGATTTCCGGTCCGTGGAGACCGTCCTCGACCGCCTTGACGTAGCAACGGATGCGCTCGCCGATCTGGTATTCCTCGGTGGGGACGCGTTCACGGTTGGGGAGCAGGGCTTCAAATTTGCCCAGGTCAATGGCCACATCGGACCGGTCAAACCGGCGCACCGTGCCGCTGATGATGTCACCCGCGCGGTCTTTGAATTCAGTGTAAATCAATTCCTTTTCCGCTTTGCGGAGAGACTGCATCAAGGCTTGCTTGGCGTATTGCGAGGCGATCCGGCCGAAGCCGTTGGGGGTGACTTCCACTTCCAGTTCGTCGCCGAGCTGGGCATCGGCTTTGATCCGGCGCGCGTCGAACACGTTGATCTCGTCGTGTTTGGAGTTCACCTTTTCGGCGACGACCAGTTTGGCGAAGACTTTAATGACGCCGGTTTTGGGATCAATGACACAGCGCAATTCGCGGGCGGGGCCGACGGACTTTTTGGCGGCCGTCACCAGGGCCTCCTGGACGGCCGCGGTCAAGGTCTCTTTGCTCATGCCCTTTTCGCGTTCCAATTGTTCCAAACTGGCTAAAATTTCATTGCTCATAACATGTCCAAATGCTCTCATGGCTCTGGCGGAGAAACGCTTCCGCCACATCAAGAGGAACAAAAAAGTCGGCAGAATAATCTCCGACTTTACCTCGCTGGCAACCCAGCAATAAGTTCTTCTACGGTATCTAATTTATTGGGCCTCCCCGCCACCGTCAAGCCCCAAATCCGCCCCTAGGCAGGCCCTTTTGGCCGTTTTGGCCCGATGGCCGGCGGAAACGTTTTGCTTTTTGGCGGCGGCTGTAAGAATCTCGTCTTATGACGACACCGCTTGCGTTTATCTGCTATGAGAGGTTGCTGCCCGGCAGCCAGTTGGTGAACCGGTTGCAGGACCTCGGTTACCGGACCCAGGTGGTGGAGGATTTGGCCCGGTTGGTGGAACTGGCCGAGCGGGAAAAGCCGATGGTGTTGATCGCAGACCTGGCGGGTGGCGCGACGGACATTTGCGCGGTGATCAGCGCGTTGAAAAAGAACGCCGGCACCAAACACATTCCTGTGCTGGCCTTCACCGGACAGGCGAACACCGAATTGCAGGCGGTCGCCCGACAGGCGGGCGCCACCCTCGTGGCCGTCGAGGATGCCATCTTAAATCAATTGCCCCAGTTGCTGGAGCAAGTGTTGCAAGTGGATTAGGGCCGTTGCCGCCCGCTGCGCCCTTGTTCAACGAAGGATTCAGGCCCCTCGATCGTCACATCCTTGACCGTCTGAATCGGGAACAGGAGACCGGAAACCGATTTGCAGCAAACTAATGCTTGACGCTCACACCGCTGGTTTCTAGTCTGCGGCCAGTTCGAGGGTGTATGTGTGTTTTCTGAAGTCGCCGTTGGGGTCATGGGCTGAAAAGCTTATGCCCCTTTTTTCTTTAAACACCGTCCTCCTCACCGTGCCAGGAGAAAAAATATGGCCAGCGGCAAAGTCAAGTGGTTCGACAACAAGAAGGGATTCGGTTTCATCGCCCAGGATTCAGGCCAGGATGTCTTCGTCCATCACAGCGCCATCCTGGGCGCGGGTTATAAAGTCTTGACGGAAGGGGAAGAGGTCAGCTTTGAAATCGTCGAGAGCGGCAAGGGCCTGAAAGCTGAAAAAGTGCAGCGCGTGCCCCCATAACCGCCGTTCGCGCGCCCAGCCAGCACTGCGCCGGGGTTGCTTGCCAGGAGCAAGCTTGTGTAAGCTTCACCCATGAGTCATCTGTCCGACGTGCCGGTCACCAGCCTTTATGTGCACGTCCCCTTTTGCGCCCGCAAATGCGAATACTGCGCCTTCTATTCCGAGGCCGCGGACGGCGAACGGATCAATCGTTTCGTCGCGGCGCTCGTCCGGGAATTGGAACTGGTCGCCCATGACCTGAAACCCGCCACGGTTTTCTTCGGCGGCGGCACGCCCTCGCTGCTCAATCTCCGTCAATGGGAGAAAATCCTCGCGGCCCTCGAACGGCTTCACCTGTTGGGCGCCGTGGAATGGACGGTCGAATGCAACCCCGCCACCGTCTCGCTCGACAAGGCCAGGCTCCTCCGCTCCGCCGGCGTCAATCGCATCTCCCTGGGCGTCCAGTCGCTCGACGAACGCCTGCTCGACCGCTTGGGCCGGGTGCACAGCCGCGCGATGGTGTTCAAATCCTTCGACACGCTGCGCGCCGCCGGCTTTGACAACATCAATCTCGATCTGATGTTTGCCATCCCCGGCCAGACCCTGGAGATCTGGCGCGACACCCTGCGTGAAGCCATCGCCCTCGGCGGCGAACACCTTTCCTGTTACGAAGTCATTTACGAAGAGGACACGCCGCTTTTCGCGCAACTTCAGGCTGGCGAGTTCGACGTGGACGAGGACCTCGCGTGCGAGATGTATGATGGACTTGTCGCCACCGCCGCTGCCAATGGCTTTCACCAATACGAAGTGGCCAATTTCGCCCGCGGCCTCGCCATCAACTCGCATCCATCAACTGTCAACCTCCCCACTCACGCCTGCCGGCACAACATCAACTACTGGCGCGGCGGTTCCTATTACGGACTCGGCCCCAGTGCTGCCGGCTATGTGCGCGGTGCGCGAACGAAGAATTGGGCCAATACGCAACTTTACTGCGAGCAGTTGGAGCAGGGGAAACGCGCCCTTGAATCGAGCGAAGAACTCCCGCCGCTGCGCCGCGCCGGTGAAATCGCCGCGTTCGGCCTGCGAATGAACGCGGGCTGGCCCTTCCGTGATTTCGTGCAAACCACCGGTTTCGATCTGCGCCGCGAATGGGCCAAGGAAATGGAGCGGCTCGCGGCCCACGGTCTGGCGTTTGTCCACGCCGACCGTTTTCGACTCACGGCGCGCGGATTGCGTTTCGCCGATCAGGCCGCGGAAGAGTTCCTCCGCATTTGAGCCGTCGGGAAGAGTGATCGCCCGTCCGACTCGCGCTTGATTTCATTTGCGGGAGGTCATGGATTGGACCTAATCTACCCGCTTTCAGTCGCGCGAGCAGAAAACAATTTGCATGAGCAACAAAAACAAATCCGCCGCTCCCAACTCCTCCACGCGCCAGTTCGTGATCGTCCTGATCGTGGTGATCGCCGGTGTGGCGCTCGGTTCGTTCGTCGTCCTGAAAAAGGCCGACAAGGACGCGGCCACCCAATTCAATCCGCCCGGCGCCCTCGGTCACGCGGTGCCGGCGGCGATGACGGTGGACACCAACGACATGATCTGGATTCCCGGCGGGACTTTTCAGATGGGTTCGGAAAAAGGCCAGACCGACGAGAAACCGGTTCACCCGGTGACGGTGGATGGTTTCTGGATTGATAAAACCGAGGTCACCAACGAACAGTTTGAAAAATTCACCCGCGCGACCGGCTACCTGACCATCGCCGAGCGCAAGCCCGACGCAAAGGATTTTCCCGGCGTGCCGCCGGAGAACCTGGTCGCCGGCTCGATTGTTTTTTCCCCGCCGCCCGGCGACAACGTGCCGCTGGACGATCATTTCATCTGGTGGCGCTACGTGCCGGGGGCCAACTGGCGGCATCCGCAAGGCCCCGAGTCCGATCTCAAGGGGCTGGAGAAACATCCGGTCGTCCACGTGAGCTGGTTCGACGCGATGGCTTACGCCAAGTGGGCGGGCAAGCGGTTGCCGACGGAGGCCGAGTGGGAATACGCCGCGCGCGGCGGGCTGGCCGGCAAGGAATATATGTGGGGCGACGAATTGACGCCGGGCAGCCGCTGGCTGGCGAACATCTGGCAGGGCCGCTTTCCCAACCAAAACACCGTGGCTGACGGCTTTCGCGGCACCGCGCCGGTCGCTTCTTTTCCGGCAAATGGCTTCGGTCTCTTCGACTTGGCCGGCAACGTCTGGGAATGGTGCGCCGACTGGTATTTGCCGGATTACTACGCCCGCAGCCCGTCCAAAAATCCGCCGGGACCGGACACCAGTTTCGACGCGAACGAACCGGGCGTGTCCAAGCGTGTTCAACGCGGCGGCTCCTATCTCTGCACCGACCTCTACTGCGGCGCGTATCGCCCGGGCACACGCATGAAAACTTCTCCGGACACGGGCTTGTCTCACGCCGGCTTCCGCTGCGTGTGGAGTCCGCCCAAAAATTAACCTTGCCTCTGCACGTGTGAGTTGGAAAACGCCCCGGCGACTTCGCCTGGCCTGGGAACAGTTCGGGGAGCATGATACCAACTCTGTCTGAAGTTCGGCAACCATTTGAATTCGGTCGCCCACTTTCCATCACCCCGGCCCTCCCGGAGGGCACTTCCATTAAGTTAAGAAGACAAAAAATTTCCGGAGCAGCCCCTCACCTTGATCCTCTCCCCTTCCGAAGGGGAGGGGAATGCGCGCGCTGCGTTCGCAGACGCAGACCGGGGTGCGCTTGACGGACCCCGCCGGATTTCCTCTCCCCTCATCCGATGAGGGGAGAGGATTGCTGAACAGCAAAGGCGCGGAGACACGAAAAATCATCCGTTCTGCTTCGTGCCTTCGCGTCTCCATTGTTCAACCATGGTTCTGACTCCCGAAAGTTGCAGTCTCGCGGGCGCGTAGCGGGCACGGCTGTAGGCGCACCGCGGGAGGTGGTCAAGTCTTCTTCCGCGTGAGAACCATGTGGAATTGCACCTGGGGTGTGGTGAAGAAATCCTTCGGCCGCTCGATTCCGGGATTGCCCATGCACCATTCAAGCGTGTCGCCGTTCAATTTGTAGATGCCGAGGTAATGTTTCCCCGTAAACTTTCCGCCGGTGCCGATCGCGTCAAACGTCATGGGGTCGGTGGCGGGGTTGAGTGTATAGGTGCCCACCCCGTAGTCGCTGCCGCGGTCGCCCTTGGCAGCAGTGATCTTCCCGTCTTTGATGACCAACTCGGTGATGTTGACCATGAATCCAGCGCCGCCACCACCTCCGGGACCGCCCTTGCCCTTGGCTTTGCCCTTGCCCGAACCGCCCCCACCGTTTTTGACGCCTCCGACCCAGGTTCCATCGAGTTTCTTTTTCCCGGCGGCGTCAGGCGCCGGCGGTTGCGCGGTGCCGCCGGCGGCTTTCGGTTGCGGGGCCGTGGCTTTGGTTTGAGCGGAGGCAGGCGCGATCATGGCGAACAGCGCCGCGAGCAGGAAAAACTTTCTGAGGAACTCAATTTTCATTTTGGTTGTCGGTTGGTGTTGATGAACTGGTGACGGTCAACGAGTACGCCAATCGCGCAAGGATTTCAACTCTTAATTGGCTTGCTGCGCGGGCCGCCCGAATCCGCGAAAGTCGCGCGTCGTTGTCCCGCCGGGGCGTGGCCGATGTAAAACGCCAGCCGGGGGCAACGTCTTCTACTTCCGCGAGAGCGACAGACTGCCCTTGCAGGATTTTTCCAATTCATCGGATTCCAAAAAGCGACGCGCCTCCTTGCTTTCCTTCAGATAGGTGTCCCAAAAGGGCAGCGTCGCCATCTTCGTCCAACGGACGTGGTCGGGGTTCTCCTGATTCTTCGGGTTGAAGCGGACGCCGGTGATGCCGCCGTAGCCGTGGTCGAGGCCCTCGACCCAGACGAGGTATTTGCCGCCGGGCGGACTGAGTTCGTAGGGTTTCTTGCGCCACCCGGCGGGCTGGCCGGTGCGCGTCGGGCCGTCCTTCGAGCCGGTCATCACGAACAGCGGCTTGGTGAACTGCAGCCACGATTTTTCTGTGAGCATTTCGCCCGGGCCCTGGCCGGAGAGCATCATCAGGGCGCGCACGCGCGCGTCGGCATATCTCTTTTCACCGCCCGTCTCGGATGTTTTCGCCCCGCCGACGAGTTGCGCCGTATTTGCGCCGAAAGAATGTCCACCCACGCCAATGCGCCTGGCGTCGAGCCTGCCTTTGAGCGCGGGTTCCTTTGCTTCAAGGTCGCCGAGTGAATCAAGGATGAACGCGATGTCTGCCGGCCGGCTCCGCCAGGTTTGAAAGACCTTCGTGTCGCCGAGGCGGTTGCCCAGCGCGACGGAATCCTCGTGCGTGGGTTGAATCACCACGTAGCCGTGCGCGGCCCAAAACTCGGTGAGCGGCAGATAAGCGTCCTTGCTTCCGAAGGCGCCGTGCGACCAGATGACGACGGGGAACGGCCCCTTCGCATCCGGCCAGGTGACACGCATCTGGAGGTCCTTCTCGCGTTTGGCGTCGTGGAGAACGAGTTTGGTGGCCGAGCGGATCGCGTGCGGCTTCGTGTCGGCGGCAAGCGTGTAATCCTTGATGGGTTCCGCCGCTTGGGTGCCGCTCGTGGCGAGCAACACGGCCAGGGCAAGCCACCGATTGGCGGTTGAATTCATCTCAGGTATTCGACTTTCCGAGGGAATATCCAGGTCGCTTTCCTTACCGCGCTCCCGCCATCACCGCCTTCTTCGCGTCTGCCAGTTCAGCCTTCACCTCGGCGATAAGCTTCTCCAGGCGCCGCCCGTATTCGACGTAGTTGGCGCGCATTGCGTCGTCGTTGCTGGTTTGCGAGTGCGCGTCGTGGAAGACCACCACCATGTGCGGCTCGATGCTGATGCCGGTGTCGTAGCCGCGTGCGAAGGCGTCCTTGAGAATGTCGCGCACGCGGCCTGCGCCTTCGCCGGGCCAGTTGTAGTCGGCGTCGTTCTTGGCCGGGTTCCACGTGGCGTCCTTGATGTGGATGTGGACGACGTGGTCGCGCACGTGCGTCCAGAATTCCCACGGATCCTGCTTCGGCCACGGCCTGGCCTTCGAGCGGTCGGGGTTGAAGATGGGATTGGCGGTGTCGAAGACCCACTTGAGGCCGGGGCATTTGTCGAGCAGTTCGAGCGCGTGCTGCCAGCTCATGCCGCCGTGGTTCATGCAGTTCTCGTGCACGGGCTGCAGGCCGGCGTCGAGGAACATCTGCGTCACTTCGCGGACCCGCTCAAAGACTTTGGCCGGCGTTTTGTAATCATCGTCGCCGGGCTTGAAGCTCATCACGCGGACGTACTTGGCGCCGAGTTTCCGCATTCGCGGGATGGCGCGCTTGACCTCGGCGAGCGTGACGTCGAAGGGCGTCTCGACCGTCTTGGCCCAGTTCATAATGGTGGAGCCGAAGCAATAGATGCCGATGCCGGACTTGTCCAGCTTGTCCACGACGATGTCGAAGGCCTTGTCCGGTATGTCATGCAGATTTGCCTTGGGGAAACCCGGCGCTTCCACGCCCCGCATTTCGATGAATGTCCAGCCAAGTTCCATGGTGGCCTTGATCTGGCCGTCAATCGTGTTGGCGCCTTCGTCGCCGATGCCTGTGAGAATCATAATTGAATTTGGATTTAACCACGAATGAACACGAATGAACACGAATTCCTCCCGGAACTGGCCCGCGATTGGTGTCTATTCGTGTTCATTCGTGGTTCAAATCAGCGGTTAAACGACTTCGTGAAATCATCAGTCTGAACTTGCACCACCTTCTTCTCGTGGCGCGACTCGGCGATGAGTTGGTTGAGCTTCTTCTCCCACGCCGCGCCGTCCATCGGCAGTTCGATGGTCTGATTGATGAGCGAGGAGTAGAGCAGCACGTTCGCCAGCTCGACCGAACCCATGCCTTCCGCGCCGGGCGCGATGAGTCCCGACGAGCCGGGATCGAGGATGGCGTCCACGAAATTTTGCATGAGTGTGGCGTGGGCGTTGGCGGCGTTCTCGAACGGGATGTCCACGTTCCACACCTCGGGCTTGGCGAACCCGCTTTTCACGGTCTTGCTGAACTCGATCATGTCGGCGTCGTTGCGGGTGAAGGCGAGCTTGTTGTTTTCGAGGACGAGCTTGCCGCGCGTGCCGACGAGTTCGAGCCGGTTCGAGCCGGGCGCTTCGCCGGTCGAGGAGATGAACACGCCGGTCGCGCCGTTGGCCCATTCCATGTAGCAGGTCACGCTGTCCTCGACCTCGATGTTGTGGAACTGGCCGAGCTGGCAGAAGCCCCGCACGCGCTTGGGCATTCCGCAAAGCCATTGGAGCATGTCGAGCTGGTGGAGGCACTGGTTGAGGAGCACGCCGCCGCCTTCGCCTTTCCACGTCGCGCGCCAGCCGCCGCTGGCGTAGTAGGCCTCAGTGCGGAACCAGTCGGTGATGATCCAGTTGATGCGGACCAGCTTGCCGAGGTCGTCCGCGATGAGCTTGCGGATTTTCAAGTAGCGTGGCTCGACGCGCATCTGAAACATCCCGCCGAAAACCTGTTTGGGCCGCTCCCGGGCCACGGCGATGAGCCGTTCGGCATCGGCCTTGTGCGCGGAGATGGGTTTCTCGACCATCACGTGCAGACCGTTCTGGAGCGCGTCAATGCCGAGCGTCGTATGCAGGAAATGCGGCGTGGCGATGACCAGCGCGTCGATTTCGCCCGAACGAATCATCTCCTCGCAGCTGGCGAAGCACTTGACGGGTTTGCTTCGGAACGGCTCCAGGCTGGGCGCGAAGGCGTCGCTCACGGCGGTCAGCGCGCACCGGGAGATTTTATTGTCCAGCAGGTAGCCCGTGTGAAATTTGCCGATGTTGCCCAAACCCACGATGCCGAGACGAACGTGTTTCATCCATTAAACCTTTCTTTTCCACTTCAACGCTTTTCAAATTCAACGTGACAGTATCGCCGCGGCCCGAAAAGCCGGGCAAGCTCATTCTTGGAACGCGCTGGCTTCCACGTGTGGTGTGATAGGGTCTTGTTCGCGGGGTTCGGAGTCCCGCCTTCAGGCGGTTTCGCGCGGTTTGCCGCCCGAAGGCGGGACTCCAAACCCTGCCCGCGCAACCTCGCTGAAATTCGCGTTCGGTTTTTCACCGTGACTCTGTGCGTGGCTGGCTACTGCGCGTTTTCCTGAAAGCGCCGGCGGTATTCGCGGGGCGACGTCTTGGTGATGGTCCGGAAGCGCCGGTTGAAGTTGGCGAGGTTCTGAAAGCCGCATTGCAGGGCGATGTCCGTCACTTTGAAATTCTCCTCCGCCAACAGAAGGCAGGCCCGGCCCACGCGCAACTCGTTCACATACGCCGGCAGCGTCTTGCCCGTGCGCAGTTTGAAGAACCGGCTGAAAGCACCCGCGCTCAAGTGCGCCTGCGTTGCGACCCGGCCGCGGTCAATCGCTTCGGTCAGGTGACTGTGAATGTAGCCGCACACGCGCTCCATGCGATTCTGATCGGCGCTTTCCAGTCGCGGCACGAAGCCGGCGCTGGCGATGAGTTGGAGTTCCCTGGAGCGCGCGAGTTGGTCGAGGATGGAGAGCAATTCCGCGATGCGATCCATCCCCCGGGTTTCCGCGAGTCGCTGCATTTTTTCCGCGACGACCCTGCGCGTCTTGCCGGTCACTTGCAGGCCGCGCGACGCGCGGCGCAGGAGTTGTCGCAGCGGTTCCGCTTCGGGAACATCCAGGAAGTCCTTGCCCAGAAACGTGTCCAGGAAGCGTACGATGATCGCCTGCACGGCGTGCGGCGAAGCGCCCCGGTCGTCATCCTGGTGCCACACGTGCGGCAGGTTCGAGCCAACCAACACGAGGTCGCCCGGCGTGAGCGGCGTAATGTTATCGCCGACCAGCCGGTGGCCGCGGCTCTTGAGCACGAGCGTGAGCTGATACTCCGGGTGAAAGTGCCACGTCGCACCGTAACCGGGGCCGCGGACAACTTCGCAATGGAACGATTCCCATTGCGCGCGCGGCGTTTTCTCGAAGACCGGTTTCACGGCTCTCAGTGTAGCCGACGACGTAAGGAGGCGGAAGGGGGAAGAAGAGTTGAGAGTGATGGGAGTTGAGAGTTGAGGGTCGGACGCCAGGCGCGGGACGCGGCTCTCAACTCAAACTCCTCTCAACTTCCGTGGCGGCATAAAAGTATTTGAAGTCGTGACGAAGCGCGGAGTCTCTGGCAGGTTTGCGTGATAACAAACCCTTTATTCGGAGGGCCGGATTACACGAGGCCCCATTTTGGGGACTTGCATAGCTCGTCCCTCCGGGAACCGACTATGGAACGCACCATCAAAATCGCCCTCGTCGGCGCCGGAATGTTCGGCGGCGACGTCCACCTCCGCGCCTATGCCGACCTCCAGCGCTTCGGCATCGCCGGACAGCTCGCGCGCGTCGGCCTCGACCAGTTCAACCGCGAACTCGCGCCGGTGAAGTTCGACCTCGTCGCCGTCGCCACGCGCTCGCAGAAGTCCGCCGATCGTTCAGCGGCGCATTTCAAACAACTCATCTCGGAGGGGCGAGCTACGCGAGTCCCTGACTCACCGAAGCCGGAGAAAAGTGGGACTCGCGTAGCTCGTCCCTCCGAGGAAGGCGTTGCCGGCCCGCGCGCCTATTTCGGTGACCAACCCTGGCACGACATCCTCCGCGATTTCCCCGATCTCGACGTGCTCGCCGTCGCCACGCCGGACCATTTGCACACGCAGCCCATCCTCGCCGCACTCGCGAAGGGCGTCCACGTCATCACCGAGAAGCCCATGTGTCTCTCGACCCACGAGGCCGATCAGATCATCGAGGCCGCGCGCGCAAAGAACCGCATTGTGGCCGTGGACATGCACAAGCGTTACGACCCCGATCACCTGCGCATCCGCGACGACATCCAGAAACGCATCGGCGCGCCCCTCTACGGCACCGCCTACCTCGAAGAACCGCTGGAGGTGAGCACCAGCACTTTCAAGTGGGTCGAATCGAGCGACCCGTTCAGCTATGTCGGGCCGCATTGGGTGGATTTGATTTATCACTACTACAAAAGCAAACCCGTCTCGCTCACCGCCGTCGGGCAGAAGAAGCGCCTCGTGCGCGACGGCATCAACGCCTACGACGCCGTGCAGGTGCGCGTGGATTTCGACAATGGCATGAGCATCAATTTCCACAACAACTGGATCACCCCGCCCGACTTCGAGGGGCCGGTGAACCAGGGCCACGAAATCGTCGGCGCCGACGGCAAGGTGGAGAGCGACCAGCAATACCGCGGTTTCCGCTGGTGGAATCAGGGCGGCGGCTCACGCACGAGCAACAACCACTTCACCCGCGACGTCCTCCGCGCCGACGGCACCAAGGCCTACGTCGGCTACGGCGTGGACAGCCTCACCGTCGGCCTCGTGGCGATCTGCCGCGTGAAATTCGCCGGCGAAACCCGCGACGCCGTGGCCAGCCTGTATCCCACCGCCGAGGAAGCGCGCATCACCTGCGCCATCGTGGACGCCGCCGCGAGGGTGCGCGACCTGAACTTCAAATACATGAACGAAGGCAAAGGCGCGACCGTCACCGCCCGCTTCGGCCCCGACGGCATCACGATCTGCGACCCGAACTCGCCGCAGGTCTTCCAGCGCATTTATGAGAAGCCGATCTGACGCGAACGTTTTTCTCGGATTCCTCATCTTCCCCTCATGTATTGCGATGATGAATGCGGTCGAGAGCTATCATTTGATTCCAGTATGCGTGTCCTGCTAGTCGAAGATTCCGTTCACCTGCGCCAGGCGGTGGTGAAGGCGCTCAGGGCGTCGGGTTTTGCCGTGGATGCGACCGGCGACGGCGCGGAGGGCTGGCGGATGGCGCAGGATTATGACTACGACGTGATCATCCTCGATATCATGCTGCCCGGAATGGATGGGCGCGAAGTGCTCAAGCGGCTGCGGGCGGCGGGAAAGGAAACGCCGGTGCTTTTTCTCACGGCGAAAGATGCCATTGAAGATCGCGTGGCCGGATTGCGGTTGGGCGCTGACGATTATCTTGTGAAGTCGTTCGCCATCGAGGAACTGATCGCGCGGGTGGAAGCGCTGGGGCGGCGGAAGTATGCGAAGCGGTCGCCGAAGCTGGCGGTGGCGGATTTGGAGTTGGACCAAAGCGCGAAGACGGTGCGGCGGGGCGGATGCGACGTGGAACTCGCGCCCCAGTTGTTCGCGCTTCTCGAGTATTTGCTGCTGCGCAAAGGGCAGGTCGTCTCGCGCACAGAGATCGAGGAGCACATTTACGACGAGCAAGTTTCGCCAATGAGCAATGTGGTGGATACGGCCGTGTGCGCGTTGCGTCGTGCCATCGCAGTATCGGAAGACTCCGCGCCACTTATTCATACGCGGCGCGGAATGGGCTACTTCATCGAGGAACCATCGCGGTGAGAAGCATCCGCGCGCAACTGCTTGCGTGGCTGCTCCCTGGCTTCGCCGTCGTCTGCGTGGCCGCGGGTGTGGGCGTCTATTTCTCAGAGCGGCAGGCGTTCGAGGCGGATCTCGATGCGCGGCTTGGCAAACTCGCCGGCCTCGCGCGGCTGGCCTTGGGCCCGCAAGGGACAAGTGGCGCGATGTCGACGCGCGGACCCACGGTGAGAGTGTTCAGCACGCGGGAGGAGTTCAAAACACCGGGCCAATATTTCGAGCAGTGGACCGTCGGCGGAGCGGTCGCGCGGAAGTCGCCGAATCTCGGGAGCATCGATTTGCCGCGTCCGGCCGAGTTCCCGCGCGAAGAACTGCGCTACAACGCCGCGCTGGAAAATGGGGATCGGGTTCGCGTGAGCGCCGTGCGGGTTGCTCAGATCGGCTCGGCTCCGCCCGCAGATTTTGCCGTGGCGCTGAGTCGCCGCGATGGAGATGCGAGACTGTCGCGGCTGATCGCCAAACTGGCGACCGGCGGGCTCGCGTGTTGCGCGGTGCTGTGCGGACTGCTCGCGCTGGCGTTGCGAACCTCCATGCGGCCCTTGGTGCGGTTGGGTGAGCAAGCGACGACGATGGGCGCGGACTCGCTGCACGAGCGTTTTGCCGTGGAAGCCATGCCGGGCGAGATCGCGCCGATCGTGACGCGCTTGAACGATCTCATGGCGCGCCTGGAGGAGGGCTTCGAGCGCGAGCGACGCTTCAGTGGATATCTCGCGCACGAATTGCGCACTCCGCTCGCGGCAATTCGTTCGACAAGCGAGGTGGCGTTGAAATGGCCGGAGCAAGCCACGCCCGAAGACTACGCCGCGATCGCGCGACTTGCGGCGCGTCTGCAGCAGACGGTGGATAGTCTTCTCTTGCTCGCGCGTGCGGAAACGATCTCCGCCGAAATCGTGCGCGAAGCGGTGACGCTGCGTCCGCTCGTTGAGGAATGTGCCGCCCTGCACGCCGAGCGAGCGCGGGAGCGGGAGGTCACGCTCACTATGCGGCTCGACGAAACAGCGGTGCTGCAAACCGACGCGCGCCTGCTGCGCATCATCATCACGAATCTGATCGCCAACGCCGTCGAATACGCGCCGCCTCGCAGCGAGGTGATGCTCGCCTGCCGCGCGACGGATCGCCTATTTGAAGTGACCAACGCAGCGCCGGCGCTCATGGCCCATGATGTCCCGCATCTTTTTGAACGGTTATGGCGCAAGGATGCCGCGCGCAGCGATGCCTCGCACGCGGGCCTCGGACTCTCGCTGGCGCGGAGCTGTGCGAGTGCGCTGGGCTTGGCACTCATCGCGGATCTGGACTCGCGAGGGATGTTGAGCGTGTCGTTGCGAGGCGAAAAATAGTTGTCGGCGCTCATGTTCCGCTCATGTGCGGGTGGGAAGATGTCCGCATGAAACTGCTCCTCATCTCCATCGTCGGCATCATGGCAGCGGCTGCCTTCGCCCAGCAAAGTCCTGCCCCGGCGCGCCGCAGCCCGGAGCAGATTTTTGAATTCCTCGACAAAGACAGGAACGGCACTCTTTCGGAAGCTGAGTTTGGCGCCCTCAAAGACAAGATGCCATCCCTCCGGGATCGCCCCGACGCGGTCAGCGTGAAGTTCAAGGAGCTGGATATGGACCACAACGGTTCACTCACGTTCGATGAATACAGGGCCATGGCGACCCAAGGCTCGCGCCGCCCCGGGTCTACTCCCGCTGCGACGCCGCGAAGCACGCCGGTTCCTTCTGCGGCACCCGGCACTCCGACACGCCTTCCTCCGACAGCCTCCCCGGCGCCGAAGGCGCCCACCGCAGCACCCCAGCAAGAAAGTCAGGGCACCGCAAACCAGCCACTCACCGCGGAACGCGCGCCAAAAACAGCGACCCAAATCGAAATAGGGGGCGCGTTTTCATACGAGTGCGATGACGCGTGTCTGCTTCCGGGAGCGCCGGTCCCGCCGGGGAAATACGCCGTGGTGTCGCCGGTGGGCAAGCAGACCATTCAAATGATCACCCAGGCGCCCCGCCTGGACACCCTGAATGGAAAGACGATCGCGGTCGTGGGTGGCAGCTTCATGGCCAGCATCACGCATCCCGAGATCAGGCGGCTCATCCTGGCGAACTACCCGACCGCCAAGGTAATCCTGCTGAACGAGATTGGGTCGGGGGGGCCGTTTCCCGGTCCCGGGGTGAGACGACAGGCCAACGACGAATTCCAGAAGAAGCTCAAGGAGATGGGAGTGCAAGCCGTCATCTCCGGCAACGGCGGCTGCGGGCTATGCACGCCGAAGGAGACGGGATCGAGCATCGCTGCCGAATACCTGAAAATTCCCGCCGTGACCATCGCGGCACCGGCTTTTGTGAAGCAGGTGTATTCCACCTCGGTCAACAACGGCGTGCCGGCCCCGCGCGCCGCGACGTATCCCGGTGCCTTCTCGGCGCACACACCCGAGGAACTGGTCGAAAATACCCGCAAAGTCGTATGGCCTCAGATCGTCGAGGCCCTGACGAAACCCATCACTGAGGCGGAGATCGCTGAACGTCGCAAAGCCGGGGTTGGCGACCCCAAGGACCGTGTATTCGCGGGCACGGTTGAAGGGGTGAACAGGTTTTACACCGAGCAGCGTTGGTCTGACGGGCTGCCCATCATTCCACCCACGGTCGAACGCGTGGAGGAATTTCTTAAATTTACCGACCTCCCGTGGGACAAGTCGGTCGGCGTGCTCCCCATCGCTTATCGGAACACCCTAGTCTGGCACGTTGCCGTCAACGGCGTGATGGCCGGATGCCCGCCGGAGTTCATGCCGCTGCTGATCGCCTATACCAAGGCGCTGGCCGACGGCAATTACCGGCGCACGCTGGCCAGCACCCATGCGTGGACGCCTTTCTGCTGGGTGAACGGACCGGTGGCCCGACAGTTGGGCCTCGACTCGCAGCAGGGGCTGATCAACGAGCCGCGCAACGCGGCCCTGGGCCGGTTCATCAACTTGGCGATGATGAACCTGGGCGGTTATTACATCAAACAAGACCGCATGGGGAGCTTTGGCTACCTCATGCCGTGGGCGCTGGCGGAAGACGAAGAGGCTTGTCTGCGCATCGGCTGGAAGCCCTACCATGTGCAAAAGGGGTATGACCTGAACCAAAGCGCGTTGACTGCGGCCTCCGCCCTGATGTGGGGCAACAACCTGACGCCGGCATCGCACTCCCCCGAGAAGATCATGCAGGTGATGGCCTGGGATGTTGTGGAGAAAGGCCAGTTTGCCACAGGCAGCGGCCCGCGGCTCACGCCCCGCACCATCCTGATCACCGAGTATGTCGCCCGCGACCTTGCCCGTGGTTATCCAGCGAAGGAAAAGTTGGAAGAGGCGTTGATCGCGACGGCCCGGAGACCCGCCTACGAGCGGGCTTATGCCAACTACTGGGCCAATCCCGGCAGTGCCTTCCCTGCCAGGTATTCGGTGGAGCGACACGTCGAAAAGGTCATCCGCGACGAGGGCGGAAAATTGACGGATCCGCCCCCGTGGTTCCCCAAGGTTGAAGGGCTGGAGAAAATCCATACCATCCCCGTCATGCAGGCTGGCACGACGGCGATTCTGCTCACCGGGGACGCGGACAGAAACAAGGTGCAGACCATGCCCGGCGGCAATCACGCCACGATAAAAATAGAACTGCCGCCCAACTGGAATGCGTTGATGGCGAAACTTGGCTACCGCCCGCTTAAAGAGTTCTTCCTTGAATAGAGCGCGGAGCACGAACCGCCACCGCAGGAGTCAAAGGGACATTGCGTTGGGTCCATTGCTCTCATGGCGAATGCTTCGTGAAATCTGCGGCGGAATCCGCGACGCCGTTGAGCACCTCTACCCAACCGCCGAGGAAGCCCGCATCATCTGCGTCATCGTGGACGCCGCCGACAAGGTGCGCGACCTGAACTTCAAATACCTGGCCGAAGGCAAAGGCGCGACCGTCACCGCCCGCTTCGGTCCCGACGGCATCACCATCCTGGACCCGAACCGCGCGAACGAAGGCGCGGCGAAGGTCTTTCAAAGGATTTATGACAAGGCGATTTGATCAAAGCGATTGTCGTCTGCAGGCCGGTGAGGTAGTCTTGCGACGGTGAAAGCCCGAAAGGTTTATGAAAAGATTCTGGCTGGCTCGCGCAATGTCCGCTTCGAGGACGTGTGCCGGCTGGCGGAAGGGTTCGGGTTTTACCGCGACCGGATCAGTGGCAGCCATCACATTTACAGGCACCGGCTGGGATTGATGCTGAACTTGCAGCCGGACCGCAACCACCAGGCGAAGTTCTACCAGGTGCGACAACTCTTGACGCTGGTGGAGGAAAACGGATTAACCTTGAACGACTGATATGAGCGAATACCACATCAACCTGTTTTGGAGCGACGAGGACGAGTGCTGGATAGCGGACCTCCCCGACCTGAAATTTTGCTCGGCGCACGGCGAGACACCGGACGAAGCACTGCGCGAGGTTCAGCTTGCGAAGAAGGCATGGCTCGCCAGCGCCCGTGCGCATAAACAGCGCATTCCCAAGCCAACTTATCGGCCCGCGATTTACGCGTGAGGCAGCATGATTCAAAACGAAGCGCAGTTGAAGCAGGCGATTGAGCAGATTCAAAACCTCTGTCAGGCGCTCGATTCGCTTCGCGAGGAAGTGTTCGCCAAGAACCCGCGCAACTTCGCCATTCTCGCCGAAGGGCCAGTGGATGAAATCCGCAAACTGCAAGTGGATGTGGACGACTATTTGACTCGCTTGGAAGGCGTGGTATCTGGTGCCGTGGCGTGATGCCCGGGCGCGACCTAAACTTCAAATACATGAGCGAAGGCAAAGGCGCGACCGTCACTGCCCGCTTCGGCCCCGACGGCATCACCATCTGCGATCCGAATCGTGCGGGCGAAGGGGCGGCGAAGGTGTTTCAGAGGATTTACGAGCGGGCGATTTGAAGCGGTTTCGTCCAAACGCGTAACGCCACCAACCCCGCCCCGCGTCCGCCATCAATGATGGTGGCGAAGGCCAAGGCGTGAACGCCAGCAATGCTCATCGGTGTGTCCCTTGCGGGGGCCTCTTCCGGGGTTTGCCGTATGGGGTATGCGCCTCTACCGCGCCCGCAACCCGCGCCAATCGCCCCTCTGGCAGTGCGCCCACCGCCACTTCGCCGAGTTCGTCGAAGCCTACCCGCGCGACTACCAACCCCGCCTCGGGCCGCTGCGCCCCGTCATCCCCCAGGTCGTCCACAAATTCCTCGACTGCGGCAACCTCGACCGTGGCTTCGTCCGCGTGCGCTGCGACCACTGCCGTCACGAATACCTCCTGGCCTTTTCCTGCAAAAGCCGCTGGTTCTGCCCCACGTGCCACCAAAAGAACGTCCAAACCACCGCCGCCTTCCTCACTGCGCGCGTCTTCGCTCCCGTGCCCCACCGCCATTACGTCCTGGCCATTCCGAAAATGCTCCGCCCCTATTTCCAGCGTCACCGCAGCCTCCTCAAATGCCTCTGCGCCCTCGCTCACCAG
>CAZIFU010000061.1:0-4206 GCA_964539075.1 uncultured Verrucomicrobiota bacterium
GTGGACGTGGAGCGAGTGCACTACGAACTCAAGGATCGCGCTCTGCACGTCACGGATGGGAAGTCGTGGCGTATTGACGTGAAGGAGTTCGGCTGGGGCTGAGCCCGCCCAGCCAAGCCATAGATCACAACCAACGACAAAGACAACAAACTATGACAACGACCATGAGATTGAACCTGCAACACCTTAACCTTCGTTCCTTGGACACCTTGGATTCGTGGGTCGAAAAACAAATCCTCGCCCTCGGCCAGGCACGCCAGATTGATGAAGCCAACGTCCGGCTCGAGCGGTTGGAAAACGCCAGCCCAGCGTATCAAGTGAACGTCCACCTCGTCACGCCCGGCCCGGATGTCTTCGCCGAGAGCCGCGACCACACGTTGCGCGCGGCGTTCGAAAAAGTCATGAAGCAGTTGCGGGATAAAATTTCCAGCCGCGCCACCAAGCGGCTGCAGAAAGTGAAAAGCAATTTGTCCGCCCCGGCCGTGAAGTCACGCGGCGCGCGGGGAAGCTAAAAGCCAAACCATGAAAACGAAAGCCAAACTCATCCTGAACTCCTTGGCTGATCTGCCGGTGAACACATTCGCCTTCGCCGCGTCCGTTCCTGGTCGCGCCGTGGAAATGACGAAGCAAGTCCTCACGCCACCCGTGCGGGCCACGCGTCGGGAAATTCGCGAAGCGCGGCGACGATCCGCGAACGTGATGACCGAGCTGTATGCCCGAAGCAAGTCGCCTCTGCTGAATGTTCAGCCGTGGCCGCGTGGCGGGTTAAATGAGTGAAATACGACAGAGCATGCTGACCGACTAAGCCACCTTTGCCCAAACCAAAAACCAAACGAAAACCAACGTCACATGAACAAGCTAAAAAACATCCTGCTCGGCACCGATTTTTCTCACTGCGCGACGGCGGCGCTGCAGCAGGCGGTGCGCCTCGCCCACTGGAATAACGCCCACTTGCAAACCATCCATGTCGTGGATGTGTTAGCCGTCCGAGAGTACGCCGAAGCATTTGAGCAACCGCTCATGTTGGTGGAAAAGGAGGTCGTCGAGATGACGGGGAGTCGGTTGAAGGAGTGGCTGGCGCCGGCAGGAACTTCAGTCGCCGGGGAAACTATAATCGGCATGCCGCTCGATGTGCTGCTCAACCGGACCAAGGAACTCGACGCCAGCCTCCTGGTGCTCGGAGTGCGCGGCGAAACGACCACGCACAACGACGCCGGCAATCTGGCGCTCAAGTGCCTGCGCAAAGCGCAAACGAAAGTCATGCTTGTCCACGAGCAGCACGCCGGGCCGTTTCGGAATGTGGTGGCCTGCGTGGATTTTTCTGAAACCGCGCGGGTGGCCGTGGAGCAAGCCCGCCATGTAGGCGAACAGGATCAGAGCCAGGTTCATTTCATTCACGTATTCAGCGGCCCTTGGCGGCGGCTGCCGTTGCGACTGGAAACCCCGCGAACTTTGGCCGATTTCGAAAAACAATACCGCGCGCTGCTGGAAGGCCGATTGCGGGAGTTTGTCGGTGATACCAGCGGATTGCAGGCTACGTTTAAGGTGATCGAGGCGGATCGGGTCGCTCATGGCATTGCGGAATACGCGTGCCGCACCGAAACCGACCTGCTGGTTCTGGGCAGCAAGGGCCAGAGCAATCTCAAGTATTTGCTCCTCGGCTCGACGGTCGAACGGCTCTTACGCGAACTGCCTTGCTCGGTATTGGTTGTGCGTCCGCCGGTGGCAGATGGCTCAAAGCCGGAGCGTAAAGTGGAAGATGTTCCGGGCAGGTGATGAACCAGTTCTCGCGCACAGGGTGACCAAGCCACCCTGGCTCAAACCGAAACCAAGCTCAAAAACCAAAAATTATGAACCAGATCAAAACCATCCTCGTCGGCGTGGATTTCTCGGAATGTTCCCGTTGCGCGCTCGAACAGGCCGTGCGTCTGGCGCGCTGGAACGATGCCAGCTTGAGTGTCATTCACGTCGTGGACGAGTCCGTGCAGGACGACTCCCTAGCCGAGTTTCAGCCCGAACTCGACGAGTTGCGGCAAATCAACCGCGAACACCTCATCGGGCGGTTGGCCGACTGGACACGCGAAGCCGACGCTCCCGCCGACCACAGCCGCGAGGTGATGAACGGGTTGCCGCTCGACGTGCTGCTTCAGGAAAGCCGCTCCCGCCACGCCGACCTGCTGGTCCTCGGTATCACCGGCGACTCGCTGTTGCCTTACGGTGCGGGCACGATGGCCACGAAGTGCCTCCGCAAAACCGCCACCAAGGTCTTGCTCGTCAAACAGACCCACCCGCGACCGTTTCGGCGCATCGTGGCGTGTGTAGATTTTTCGGAAACTTCGAAAGAAGTGGTGAAGCACGCTCTGCGCGTGGCGGCTCAGGACCAGGCCGAGTTGCATTTCCTGCATGTCTTTCAGGCCGAGTGGAACAATTGGAGTTCGCCCGACCGGTTGTCGGCGCTGACGGATTTTGAGAAAGGGTGTAGTGCGCTCCTGGAGGGCAATCTGCGGCAGTTCGCAGACGCGCCGCCAGAAATTCCGGCGCGCTACACGGTCACGCAGGCTAAAACGCACGGGCACGGCATCGCCGAATACTGCCGGAGCGTGGACGCGGACCTCGTCGTGCTCGGCACCAGAGGGCGGACGACGCTGAAATACATCCTCCTTGGCTCAACCGTCGAGCGATTGCTGAAGGAAATTCCCTGTTCCATGCTGGTGGTGCGTCCGCCAACGGAAACTGGATCAGCGATGGCGCGCCAAGCGGAAGCCGCTTCGCATGTCCCCGAACAAACCCGCATCTGATTGCAAACTCAACCCCGATAAACCATGAACAAACTCAATACGATTCTTGTTGGCACTGACTTCTCGGACTGCTCGCGCAGCGCGCTGGGACAAGCCGTGCGCCTGGCCAAGTGGAACCAGGCCCGTCTCCACGCCCTGCATAGCGTGGAGTATCTCACCCTCAGTGACGCCGCGTGGGCCAGCCACATCCCGCACGAAAAACTGGAGCAAGACGCAGTGGCGGCGGCTCGGAACACGCTGCGCCAATGGCTGACGCAAGCCGGGGCTTCCGGGGAGGCGGAGGTCTCGGTGGATCTCGGCACGCCCATTGACTGCGTTCTCCGGCGCGTGCACGAAACCAAGACGGACCTGCTCGTGTTGGGCGTGACCGGCTCCTCCATGATTCCCATGGGCGCAGGCACGCTGGCCACCAAGTGCCTTCGGAAGGCGCCCACCAAAGTAATGCTGGTCCACGAGGGGCATAGCGGTCCTTTTCGGAAGGTCGTCGCCGGCGTGGATTTTTCCGAGCAATCCCGCGAGGCCGTGGCGCAGGCACTTCGGGTGGCGGCACAGGACGACAGCCAGGTGCATTTCCTCCATGTCTTCACCGGTTCGTGGGGCCGCTACGCGCTCGTGCCGGATGCCTGGGAAGTGGACGAGGAAAAGGCGACGCAATACCGCCATGCCCTGGAGCAGCGACTGCGCGAGTTCGTCGGTGACACCGCCGGGCGATCAGCCCGGTTCGCGGTGGTCGAGGCGGCGAACCACGGCCACGGGATTGCGGAATACGCCCGGCGGGTCGGCGCCGACCTGGTCGTCCTGGGCACGAAGGGTCGCAGTAACCTGGGCTACGTGCTGCTTGGCTCGACGGTCGAGCGGCTGCTCCGTGAAATCCCCTGCTCGGCGCTGGTGGTGCGTCCGCCAGTCGCTGAAGGCGGGAATCCAACCGCAGCCGTGCGAGGCTGATTCCTACTCAGCCTGGCGGGCACCGGCTCGGCGGACACGTTTCACGCGCCGCACGAACCGGTCTTTGCGGAGGCGCCATGTCTGCAACTTGAGCGCTGCCAGTTCTGGATCCAGGCGGGCGAAGAACCAATACGCAAGGCGCTGTTTCAGTCGTTCCCACCACGAGCGGCCCTGCTGGAGCGCGTCGCGGGTGATCGGGATGGCGCGCTGCGCCAAATCGGATTCGAACTGCTGGCGCGCCGTCGCGGCCAGCGCCGCGTCCTGGATGCGCAGCATGATCTCGAAGTTGATGCGCAGACTGCGCGGGTCGAGATTCGACGAGCCGACGAACACGATGTCGTCCACGACGATCAACTTCGCGTGCAGCACCTGCGGCTGGTACTCCCAAAGTTCGATGCCCTTTTGCACCAGGCGCCGGTAAAGCGAACGCGACGCGAGTTGCATCAGACGCACGTCGCTTTTC
>CAZIFU010000062.1:0-23175 GCA_964539075.1 uncultured Verrucomicrobiota bacterium
TCCTCGTGCTCGTTGCGTTGGCTTGCTGCGCGCTTCACTTGCCGGCAGCGGAGGCCGACTTGATTCTGCACAATGGCAAGATCGTCACCGTGGACAAGCAGTTTTCCGTCCGGCAGGCCGTCGCGGTTCAAGGAAACCGGATTCTTCAGGTCGGCAGCGACGCCGAAACGCTGAAGGCCAGGGGACCGAAGACGCAAGTGATTGACCTGGCCGGCAAAATGGTGTTGCCCGGTTTGATTGATTCCCACACGCACCCGACAGGCGCGTGCATGACGGAGTTCGATCATTTGATTCCCGACATGGAAAGCATCGCGGACGTGCTAAATTACATTCAAGCCCGTGCGCAGACGGTCAAGGAAGGCGAGTGGATCATCGTGCAGCAGGTCTTCATCACCCGCCTGCGCGAGCAGCGTTACCCGACCCGCGCTGAACTGGACGGCGCGGCCCCCAGACATCCGGTGCTCTTTCGCACCGGGCCGGATGCGTCGGTCAACAGCCTCGCCCTGAAACTCAACGGCGTTGATCGCAGCTTCAAAATCCCCGCAGGTGTTCCGGGCAAAGTGGAGACCGATGCCAAGGGCGAGCCGACTGGAATTTTGCGGAATTACAGCAACTTCTTCAAATCAAAGGTCTCTGGCAAGTCCGCCAGCGAGGAAGAGCAATCCCGACGGCTCATCCAGCTTTTCAAAGACTACAACTCCGCTGGCCTCACGAGCGTTGCCGACCGCTCGACCAGCCTGACCGACCTGGAGCGCTACCAAAAGCTGCTTGCCAACGGCGACCTGACGGTGCGCCTCTCCCTTTCGCAGAACATTGCCACGCTTGGACCAATGGAAAACATTCAAACAAATATTCGCGCCGTGGCCGCGCACCCGCTCCGCCAAGGCAGCGCCATGTTGCGGATCATCGGCATCAAGACTTTCCTCGACGGCGGCATGTTGACCGGCAGCGCCTACCTGCGCGAGCCGTGGGGCGTGAGCGACATCTACTCCATCACCGACCCGAACTACCGCGGCGTGCTGTTCATCCCCAAAGAACGGCTGCTGCCGATCGTGCGGACGGCCGTCGAAGCCGGCTTGCAATTCACGGCACATTCGCAGGGCGACGGCGCGGTGCACACGTTGCTGGACGTTTATGAGGAGATTGACCGCGAGGTGCCGATTCGCAAAACGCGCCCGTGCATCACCCATTCGAGTTTCATGAGCCGCGAGGCCGTCGAAACCGCCGCCCGCCTCGGCGTCGTCCTGGACCTTCAACCCGCCTGGCTTTATCTCGACACGCGGACGCTGGTGAAGCAGTTCGGTTACGAGCGGTTGCGCTACTTCCAGCCGTTGCAAAGCATTTTCCAGGCAGGCGGCATCGCCGGCGGCGGCTCCGATCACATGCAAAAAATCGGCTCGCTGCGCTCGGTCAATCCCTACAATCCATTTCTCGGCATGGCCACGGCGATCACGCGCAAGGCGAAGTGGTATGACGGCAAGTTGCATCCGGAGGAAGCCCTCACGCGCGAACAAGCCATCCGCTTTTACACGATCAACAACGCTTTCCTCCTGTTCAAGGAAGATCAGGTCGGTTCGCTGGAGCCGGGCAAACTCGCCGACTTCATCGTGCTCGACACGGACCTGCTTGGATGCCCGGCGGAGAAAATCGAGGGGACGAAAGTGCTGCGGACCTATCTCGACGGGAAACTCGTTTACCGGCATGACAGTTTCGAAGAACCGCCTCTTGAATGAAAACTGATTTGCCTTCCGCGCGACCGCAGTTAATATCTAGCCCGCAATTCAGTTAAACCCCTATGACCAACCACTCCAAGACGTCCAACCGTTCCAACCACACCTGGAAATTTTTCCGCGCCGGCGGCTTCGACCAGGTGCGGCTTGACTCCGGCGCCGACCTGGCGCATCTCGATCAACTGGACCAGAAGCTTTGGGTCGCTCTCGCCTGCCCCACCCACGGGCTGGAGTTCGACGGCCGGACGCTCGAGTTGCTCGACACCGACAAGGACGGCCGCATCCGCGCGCCGGAGATCATCGCCGCCACCCAGTGGGCGTGTGCCTGCTTGAAGAGTGCCGATGACCTGCTCAAGTCCTCTCCATCATTGTCGCTCAACGCGATCAACGACGCCACGCCCGAAGGCAAACAACTCCTCGCCTCCGCCCGGCAAATCCTTGCCAACCTCGGCAAGCAGGACGCCGACGCCATCACCCTGGAGGACACGACCGACACCGCGAAGATTTTTTTGCAAACCACATTTAACGGGGACGGCATCATTCCCGCCGATGCCGCGGCCGACGACGCGGTGAAGACCGTTATCCAGGACATCATCGCCTGTCTCGGCGCCGAGACCGACCGCAGCGGCAAACCCGGCATCAGCCAGGCGAAGGCGGACCAGTTCTTTGCCGACGCCCAGGCGTTCTCCGACTGGCACAAGAAGGCCGAGAGCGACGCCGCCGGCGTGCTGCCCGTGGGCGAGGCCACCGCCGGAGCCTTCGCCGCGTTCAAGGCGGTCAAGGTCAAGGTGGACGATTACTTCGCTCGTTGCCGACTGGCCGCCTTCGACGCGCGCGCCCTTGCAGCTTTGAACCGCCAGGAGTCCGAATATCTCGCGCTGGCGGCTAAAGATTTCTCGATCACCGCCGCCGAAGTCGCCGGCTTCCCGCTGGCGCGCGTCGAGGCAAACAAGCCGCTGCCACTCAAGGAGGCCCTCAACCCGGCCTGGGCAGACGCCGTGGCAAAATTCCAGACCGACGTCGTCAAGCCGCTGCTGGGCGACAAATCCTCCCTCACCGAAGCCGATTGGATCGCGCTGTCTGCCAGGCTCGCTGTCTATGACGTGTGGGCCACTTCAAAGGCCGGCGGCACGGTCGAAAAGCTCGGCCTCAAACGCGTACGCGAAATTCTGGCCGGCAAGAGCAAGGGCACCCTCGCCGCGCTCATCGCCAAAGACAAGGCGCTCGAACCCGAGGCCAACGCAATTGCCACCGTGGACAGACTTGTCCGCTACCACCGCGACCTCTACAAGCTGCTGAACAACTTCGTTTCCTTCCGGGATTTTTACGGGCGCAAGGAGAAGGCCGTGTTCCAGGCGGGCACGTTGTTTCTGGACCAGCGCAGTTGCGATCTGTGCCTCACGGTGGATGACCCCGGCAAGCACGGCATCATGGCTGTCCTCTCCGGCACTTATCTGGCCTATTGCGATTGTGTGCGCAAAGCGACCGGCGAGAAGATGCAGATCGCCGCGGCGTTCACCGGCGGGGATTGCGACAACCTCATGGTCGGCCGCAACGGCATCTTTTACGACCGCAAAGGCCGCGATTGGGACGCCACGATCACCAAAATCGTTGATAACCCGATCAGCATCCGGCAGGCGTTCTGGGCGCCTTACAAAAAGTGCCTCCGCATGATCGAGGAACAGGTCGCTAAACGCGCCGCCGCCGCGGACACGGCCGCGACCGCCAAGATGCAGGCCACCGCGACCGGTGCCGTGAACCCCGACCCGGCCAAGCCGGCCGAACCGCCCAAGGCCAAGGTGGACCCTGGGATGCTCGCGGCCCTCGGTTTGGTTTTGGCGACCTTGCTGGCTGCGCTCGGGGGAATTTTCGGCTCCATCGCCAAGCTGCCGCCCTGGCAGGTGCCGCTCGCCATCATTGGAATCTTGCTGGCGATCTCGATCCCCTCCATGATTATTGCGTGGCTCAAGCTGCGGAAGCGCAACCTCGGCCCCATCCTCGACGCCAATGGCTGGGCGGTCAACGCGCGCGCGAAGATCAACATTCCCTTCGGCGGTTCCCTCACCGGCACACCCATCCTGCCGCCCGGCTCGCAGCGCGATCTCATGGACCCGTTCGCCGAAAAGAAAAGCCCGTGGCCAAGGATTCTCATTATCCTGATCGTGCTGGGCGTGGCCGGGTACTTACTCAACCAGAAGGGCTACCTTCACAAATGGACCAACGGCTGGATCGGCACCAAACCGGCTCTTGAAGAGAAAGCCCGCGAAGCTGCCAAAGACGCGAAAGAAGCGGCTGAGAAAACCGCCCCGACACCGGCGAAATAATCACAACACCGCTCCGCGAAAATCAACAGGCCCGGATTCAAGCCAAGTCCGAGCCATTTATCTGTTGGTAGGAGACGACGTCAGGAGGCTCTGACCAGAGACGTTTCATAAGCTAATCCGTGGTGGGGCGAGACTCCGTCGAGCCAAGTCCGTCACTGAAGCCAGCAACGGCTCGACGGAGTCTCGCCCCACCACATGGAACCCTTTTGCCATTTCGCACTCCGCACTCCGCATTCCACATTGAAGTGAGCCTCCTCACGTCGGCTCCGACGAGGCTCACTTCGGATAATCGCGCCACATCCAGCGCATCACGTCGGGGAAAATCTGCGTGCCGTGGTTGGCGCTGTGGACGCCTTCGCCGAAGACGAACTTGTGGTCGTAGCCCTTCTCGTCGAGCGCGGCGGCCATCGCTTTGTTCGCCGCGGGCCAGTTGCCCGCCGGAGTGTCCAGGTCATTCGCGCCGTCCTGCTGAAACATGCGGATGGGTTTCTTGGGCGAGCTGCGGATGATTTCGGGATATTTGTTGCCGCCGCGAATGTTCGTGAAGCTGCCGACGGTGGTGAAGCATTTGCGGAATTGGTTGGGTCGCTCCCAGCAGACCGTAAACGCACAGATGCCGCCGCTGCTGCCGCCCGCGATGCAGCGGCCTTCGGGGTCCTTCGTGAGATTATATTTCCTGCCGACCTCGGGCAGGATTTCCTCCAGGAGAAAGCGGGCATAGGTGTCGCCAAGTGTGTCGTATTCCTTGCTGCGATTGGCGCGCGGCGCAGGCCGGCCATCGGCTTTCTTGCGCGGCTGCTCGCCGGCTTTGAGCGGAAAGTCGCCCGGCTGAATGAAAATGCCGATGGTCACCGGCATTTCTTTTTTGGCGATGAGATTGTCGAAGACGGTCGGCGCCTTATACATCACGTTGTCCTGACAGACGAACACGCACGCCGGTTTGGCCGGGTCGAATTGCTTCGGCACATAAACCCAGTAATCGCGCACCGTGCCGGGGAAAACCTTGCTGTTGTTCCACGAATACTTTGTGACCTCGCCTTTGGGCACGCCAGAATGTTCCTCCGAATCGGGCGTGAGCGTTTTGTATTGATCGTCCGGAGAAGCCTTCTTCTCGGCGGCCAGCGCGGGCGACGCCAGCAAAACCAGCAGCAGGGGAGCGATGGTGCGTTGCATGCCCTGTGCATACCGGAATCCGGCCGTGAAGGAAATGATAATAGTTCGTTTCGCGACAGCCGGCCGGGCGCATCTCGGTTTGTAGGAAGTCCGACGCAGGGGTCGAAAAGCTCCAAATTCCAAGCTCCAACCTCCAGAGAAACATCAAACATCAAGTCTCAAAAGCCGTCCGAAGCGTTGGTTGGTGTTTGAGATTTGTCCCGCCTTGGCGGGATGGTGCTTGGAGGTTGGAGCTTGGTGCTTCGCTCATCCCATGCTCAGTGAGATCCGCCGCGACCGGCCTTATTTCTTCCCCTGCTCCACTTATGGCGGCAGGAAGTAGATGGCCCCCTTCGCCTGCACTTTGCGTTTGAAGACCTTGTCGCCGCACGTCACGAAGAGGTAATCGCGGTTCGCGCCGCCGAAGCCCACGCTCGTCATGTTCTTCGTGCCTGGGTTCGGCAGCACGCCGCTCATCCGGCCAGTCGGGTCGAACACCTGGACGCCCAGCGCCGTCGCCACGTAAAACCGCCCCTGTTCGTCCGAGGTCATGCCGTCACCGCTCGATGCGGTCTTGTAGACCGGCGTGCGGCCATCGGGACTCGTGGCGTCCGGGTCCACAGGCGTGCGCATCGTCATGTAGGGTGACTTCGCACTGAGGTTGCCGTCCGGCTCGACGCGGAAGGTCCATACGTTCACACCGCGCATGTCTGACACCGCGAGCGTTCCGCCGTCGGGCGATAACGTGATGCCGTTGGGCGCAGTGATGCCCGTGTCGGCGGCCTTCTTCTCGCCAGTCTTCGTGTTCACGAAGGTCACCTGGTGCTTCGCAGTTTCGGTGAAGTAAATGTGGCCCTTGTGCGTGACGACGAGGTCGTTGGGCTGCACATCCTCGGCGATGACGGTTTTCCTGCCACCGGGGAGTTCGAACGCCACAAGTTGCTTGTCCTTGCCGACACACGCGTAAAGCCGCCCGTCGGGGCCGAACTTCAATCCGCTGCAAGAGGTGCCCTCGATGAGTTTCGTTTTTTCGCCGCCACCGGAAATCTTCCAGACCACCGGCGGTATGCTGCGCATCTCGGCGAAATAAAAGTTTCCCCGGTCATCAGCGCAAGGGCCGTCGGCGAACTGGAGATTGTCGGCGACGAGTTGCCAACTCTCGCCATCAATGAGCAACCGGTGCAGCGTCAGGTCGCCGGCGAGGTCCTGGGCGACCACACCAAAGGGAAGCCGCAGCGTGGCGCAAGTGAACGCAATGATTAAGTGGAGTGACTTGTGGATCGTTTTCATTTCGCTTGGGTTTCCAGTTCGAGAAGCCGGGCCAGCTTCCCATTGACCTCACGCATCAGAACGGGAGACAACTCGCCGAGTTCGCGTTGGATCAACGCGGTTGTCAGAGTGACCATCCGATTTACCCTTGATCATGAAACGGTTTCCCGTCGCTCCGCCGATAGATGTCCTCTCCAGCCTCTTTCAGAAAGTCGAACGCCGGATTCTTGCCGGCCGCATGCAGCCAGGCCTGCTCATCGAATTTGTCCGCCTCGGGAAAAAGCACGAGGACCCGGACGCGACTTGGTCCGGTGATCGGCAAAGGCCCATCGAGCTTCAACTGATGGTTCTCGTCCACGGTCCCCGTGATCTCAATGGCATTCATGTACTTAAATTCCCAAAATCCGCTGGGAAATCCAATGCTTAATTCTTCGGATATTCCCGCCACAGCCACTTCACGGCCTCCGGGAAAATGGAGCCCCCGCGCTGGCTGTTGTGGCCGTAGCCCTCGACGAAATCGAACTCCACGTCGTATTTCATGTAGCGCAGCGACGACGCCATCATCTGGTTGGCCAGCGGCCAGTTGCCAAAGGGGTTGTCGAGGTCGCCGCTGGAATCCTGGAGGAAGACCCGGATCGGTTTGCGCCCGGTCTTGCGGATGAGGTACGGATAAACGTGGCCGCCGCGCAGGTCCACGAAGCTGCCAATCGTGCTCAACACCTTGCGGAATTGGTCGGGCCGCTCCCAAGCGACGGTGAACGAGCAGATGCCGCCACTGCTGGCGCCGCAAATCGCGCGGCCTTCGGAGTCGTCCGTGAGATTGTAGCTCTTCCGCACTTCGGGGAGAATTTCCTCGATGAGGAAGCGCGCGTAACGGTCGCCCAGCGAATCGTATTCGAAGCTGCGGTTGGAGACTTTCCACGGCGTTGCCGGCTTGCCTTTCGACGGATCGTGGCCGGGATTGATGAAGATGCCGATGGTCACGGGCATCTCGCCTTTGGCGATGAGATTGTCGAACACGGTCGGCACGCGCCAACTGCCCTTATGGTTCACGTAATCGTGGCCGTCCTGAAAGACCATCACGCACGCGGGCTTCTCCTTGCGGTATTGTGCCGGGACGTAAAGCCACCAGTCGCGCACCGTGTTCGTGAAAATCTTCGAGTGCCAGTTGGTGAACTGGGTGAGGATCCCCTGCGGCACGCCGGGCTGGGCCTCGTGATAAGGCGTGGGCTTGAACTCGTCGGCGGCATCGCCGTCTCGCGAACAAGCAAAACCAGCCAAGGCGGCAACCGCGACTGAGAAGCATCTTTTGGGTGCGCGTGAAGGATTCATTCGAAATTCACGTTTCACAGTTTCCTCGTCATTCGTCATTCGTCATTTCTCCCAATCCGGCGACAGCCAGCGCATCGTGTCAGGGAAAATTGCGCCGCCGTGCTTGCCGTTGTGGCCTTCGGTGCCGATTTCAGCGGCCCACGAGTTTCTTGTATTCCTCGTGCGTGCCAATCCAAACCCACACGACCCCGTCTTCAATCATTTCACCGAGGGCGCGATGGGGTCACCGACCCGCACCGAGAAACGCCGGTCGCTGCCTTTGAGCTTCTTGAAATCCAGCGATGGGTGACGCTGGTTAGCCAACCAGAGCCGGTAATTCTTGTCCGCCAGACGCTGGATGTGTCCGGGAAGCTGATGGTAACACTTCCAAAACTGGCCGCTGGCCCTGGATTTCATTGCTGACCCGGCGGCCAGTCGCGCAGCGTGCCGGCTTTGCGTTCCGTCTCCGCCTCGTCAAACAAGAATTCCAACTTTCCCGCCGCCGCGTCTTCGTTCATCTGCCGATCCCACGCTTCGTTATCGCGTTTCAAAAGCCAGCCTGCCAGCCTGGTCACGTCCTGCGAAGGCAGTCGTTCGATGGCGCGTTCAATTTCCTCAACCGTGCTCATGTGGAAAGATTAGCCGTTCTGACGGACAGGATCAAGTGCGGCTTACTTCCGGTAATCCCGCCACAGCCAGCGCATCGTATCGGGGAAAATGCTCCCGCCGTGCTTGCCGTTGTGGCCTTCGGTGCCGAAGACGAATTTGTGGTCCCAGCCGGCGAATTTTAGCGCGGCGGCCATGTCCTGGTTCGCCAGCGGCCAGTTGCCGTGAAGGTTGTCAAGGTCGCTGCTGCCGTCCTGAAGGAAGACGCGGATTTTAAGGCGCACTTCGAGCAACGCCGCCTGTTCTTTCGGATAGTAATTCGTCGACACCTCGGGCGCGGTCTTGCGGATGAGCGCGGGATAGACGTAGCCGCCGCGGATGTTGGTGAAGCTGCCGATGTGGCTGACGACTTTGCGGAATTTGTCGGGCCGCTCCCACGCGACGGTAAAGGCGCAGATGCCGCCGGAACTGTTGCCGCAAATCGCCCAGCCCGCCGGGTCGTCCGTGAGCTTGTAATCCCTGGCGACGGGGGGGACGATTTCGTCGAGGAGGAAGCGCGCGTAAGCGTCGCCGAGCGAATCATACTCGAAGCTGCGGTTGCTCCGCGCCGCGCGGCCCGGCTCGGATGGCGGGAATGTGCCAGGGTTGATGAAGATGCCGATGGTCACGGGCATTTCTTTTTTCGCGATGAGGTTGTCGAACACGACCGGCACGCGGAACTGCCCCGTCGGGCTGACCATGCCGCCGCCATCGCAGAAGAACATCACGCACGCAGGCTTTTTCGAGTCGTATTGTTTCGGCACATAGAGCCACCAGTCGCGCGTGGTGCCGGGAAACATTTTGCTGTCGCTGAAAGTGAACTTCTTCACCTCCCCCTGCGGCACGCCGGGTTGCGGCGAGGAATCGGGGCCGGGCTTGTAGCCGTCGGCGGCGCGGGTGTTAAAGGAGGACAGAATTATCAAAAATAGCGAAATACAAACGGCTTGATGTCGCGAATGCATTGGCTGCATTTTGTGAATTCCGCCCGCTCTGTCAAAACTCTTCGCCTTGTTTCGCCGCCAGCAGCGCGGACAGCAACTCGTCCAACTGCACCCGGCTGTGTTCGCTGGAAATCACGAAGCGGAAGCAGCCGTCGGGCGGGCTGCCGGGATACTTGAGGAACGGCGGGTAGATGCCGCGCGACAGCAGGCGCCGCTTGAGTTTTGCCGCCGCACGGGGACCGGCCGGGATCAGTGGGACAATCGGCCCTGGATGGTTCGGCAATTTCCAGCCCGCGTGGCGCAACCGGGACTTCATGTAATCCGCGTTGCGCTGCAGACGCACGTGCAACCGCCGGTCGTTTTGCAAAAGCTTCACGGCAGCCAGCGCCGCCGCAGCCAGTGGCAACGGCAGTGGCGTGCTGCCGATAAACAGCCGGCTCGCAGCGACGATCTTGACCCGAAGCCAGCGCGAGCCGAGCACCGCGCCGCCGTAAACCCCAAAGGCCTTGCTCAACGTGACGCATTGAATAACCCGGCGGCGGCTCACGCCTTCCGATTCGAGGCTGCCTTTGCCCGTCCCACCGACGACCCCCGCACCGTGCGCGTCGTCCACCAGCAGCAGGGCGTCGCGAGGCAGCAGTCTCAAATACGCTTTCAACGGAGCGACGCTCCCGTCGTGGGCGAACATTCCGTCGGTCAGGAGAATCGGTTTGGTGGCAGCACCCAGAGTCTGAAGGCGGCGGGACACATCATCCGCGTCGCGATGTTTGAAACGAATCACCGGGCAATCGAGTAACGCCGCGGCATCCACCAGGCTCGGATGCGCCCGCTCATCCAGAAGCGCGTGTGAGAAGCCGCCCGCCAGGGCCTGGGCCACGACCAGATTGGTCGCATAACCATTGGCCACGAGCAACGCGCTTTCGGCGCCGAAAAATTCCGCCAGCCGTGCCTCCAGCGATTCGTAAAGCCGGTGGTGGCCGGTGGTCAGGCGCGAGGCCGCGACGTTCAAGCCGAATTTTTTCAGGCCGTCCCTTACCGCCTCGAGCACGGCTGGATGGCTGGCCAGGCGGAAATAGTCACAGCCGCCGAAGTAGGAGAGCTTGCGGCCGCGGTGCCGCACAAAAGTCCGGCCGATTTGCTGAAGCGGCGGCGGTAACTGGTTCATCACCCGGCCCGGTATAGACCACCGCGGCGCGCAGGGCACGGAAAAACTTTCCCGTGAGCGCCGCCGGCGCAACGAAAAGCGTGGACAAAATGCGGTCTCCCAGCTACGCGTGTCAGAAAGAGACCATGCTTAAAACGATCCCCTCTCCATGAACCGTTCTCACTCCGCAAGGTTTTGGACTGCGCCGGCCATCTGGCGCTTTCAGGACTCCCGCGGATTCCGACAGCGGCAGAGGACTGCCGCAGTCCAAGACGCTGGCGCGCCGACGAGTCCCCTGGCCGGTTCAGGGGCACTATTCGCGACCGCGCGTTCGCGGATTCTTTCCATGAACCGGGTAGTAGGAGCGCGGGCGGCCCGCCCGCGAGTTTCTTCACCCCTCGGGATCACGCGGGCGGGCCCCCGCGCTCCTGTCGCTCGCGTTCATGGCCCCAATGCGCGGTCAGAAAACCGTGGAGGCTTTCCATGAACCGCAATGTTTGGTGTCCACCCTTCAGAGTGTTCCCCGTGCCCGGACACGCTAGAGCGTGGACGCCAAACAGCGTCCGGTTCAGCGGGCCAAGGCGCGAATTGGTTTGGGGAATTCTTTCTCTGGCCCGGCCAACGAGACTGCCGTGGCATGGAGTTCCATCCCATCTCGCGGGATGGCCGCCCGACCGACCGGCTGAAGCCGGAACTCCAAACGCCCCAAACGCCCGACCGGCTGAAGCCGGAACTCCGAACTTTAGCCGATGAAAATTGTCATCCTGGACGGCTTTACGTGCAATCCCGGTGATTTGAACTGGGAGCCGTTCCAGTCGCTGGGCGATTGCGAAATTTTCGACCGTTCTTGCGGCGCCGACGTCGCGGCCCGCGCGCGCCACGCTGAAATTGTCATCACCAACAAGTCGTGCCTCGACAGGCGCACGATCGAGTCGTTGCCACGTTTGAAATACATCGGCGTGCTGGCCACCGGCTATAACATCGTGGACACGCAGGCGGCGCGCGCGCGGGGCGTCCCGGTGACGAACGTTCCCGATTACGGCAGTCCGGCGGTGGCGCAGGCCGTGTTCGCGTTGCTGTTGGAACTCACCCATCACGCCGGCCATCACGCGCAGACGGTGCGCGACGGCCGTTGGAGCCGGTCGGCGGACTGGTGCTACTGGGATTTTCCGCTGATCGAATTGTGCGATCTCACGATGGGGATTGTTGGTTACGGAAAAATCGGCCAGGTGGTCGGCCGCATCGCCCGGAGTTTCGGCATGAAGCTGCTGGCCGCGAAACGAACTCCCGCTCCCGGGGGCGGCGAGGTTGAGTTTGTGAACCTGGACGCGCTCCTGCAACGCAGTGATGTCGTCACATTGCACTGCCCGCTGACGCCGGAAACGAAGGAAATGATCAACGCCGGACGCCTGACGCAAATGAAATCAACGGCGCTGTTGATCAACACTGCGCGTGGGGGGCTGGTACAGGAAGCGGATCTGGCGGATGCGTTGAACGCGGGGCGCATCGCCGGCGCTGGCCTGGACGTGCTTTCAGTCGAACCACCACCCGCGACGAACCCCTTGCTTCAGGCGAAGAACTGCGTGATCACACCGCATATCGCCTGGGCCGCCCGCAACTCGCGCCGGCGCCTGATGCAGAAGGCCGCGGACAACCTCAAGGCGTTCCTCGCGGGCAAGCCGCAGAATGTCGTGAACTGAGCGGAACGATTCCGTTGGAATGGGGAGCGCACCCGCCACGGGTGCAGTGGCGGGCGCCTCGCCCGCCACTCGGGAGGGCGCGAAGAACCCACACCCTCTGGTTAGGACAAGCGCGAGAGACCCGACCGGCGAGGGCGCCAGTCGGAACACGCGAGGGCGCGTGTGCTCCCCAGAAGGTTCTGAATGGTTGCGGCCGAGAAGGTATGGCCGCCGGCGTCAGTTGATGAAGGACGCTTCGTTGGCGAGGAGCAGCGTGTGGGCGAATTCCTCCCACGAACTGAGCGGTGCCCGCGGACGGAAAACTTCGACCGGCGCTTCGGGGCGCTTCTTGTTCGCGCCGGCCTTGGCTTTCTTCGCGGCGACGCGCTGGTTGGGCTGCGTTTCCGGCACGGCGGTCACGGCCCGGTAGGGCTTGGTGCTGGCGAGGAATTCCATGCTGAGTTTCGCCTCTTCGGGCCGCGGCGGGCGGGAGTAAATAATGTTGTAGAGCACGGCCAGCTTGTCCTCTTCGGTCTGGGCAGCGGTGAAATCGGCGCGGCGCACGAGGTTCTTGGCCTGCTCGACGACGAGCGGCGAGTTCATCAGAAAGAGCGACTGCTGCGGCACAATGGTGTTGTAGCGTTTGCCTGTCGCCATGTCGGGATTGGCGAAGTCAAAGTGGTTGAGCGTCTCCGGCATGGCCTCGCGGTCGAGGTGGCCGTAGATCGTGCGGCGCGTGGAGTAAGGCTCGGCGAACAGATTCACTGCGCCGCCGCCGATCCGGGGATCGAGCTTGCCCCCGATGTAGAGGAAGGAGTCGCGCATCGCCTCGAAATCCAACCGGCGGACGTTGGCGCGCCAGAGCAGGCGGTTCATCGGGTCCACTTGCGCGTATTTGGGATTGGTCTGGCTGCTCAGTTGGTAAACGGCGGAGTTCATGATAAGCCGGTGCATCTCCTTGATGCTCCAGCCGTGCTGGATGAACTGAGTCGCGAGATAATCGAGCAACTCCGGGTGGCTCGGCGGATCGCTCATGGTGCCGAAATCGTCAGGCGTGGTGATGATGCCCTCGCCGAAATGGTGCAGCCAGATGCGATTGGCCATCACGCGCGCGGTGAGCGGGTTGTTCGGCGAAGCAATGGCCTGGGCGAGTTCGAGGCGGCCGCTGCCGTTGCGGAACGCGGGTCGGGTCGGGCCGGAGAGGACTTCAATGAAACGGCGCGGCACCACCGCCCCTTTGTTCTCGGCTTCGCCGCGGATGAAAATGGGCGAGTCGGCGGGTTTGGGTTTGTCCACCATCACCATCGCTTTGGGCGGCGAACCGGGGTGGGTCATTTCGAGTTGCGCGATGCGGCGGTCGGTGGCGGCTTCCTGGGCCTGGATCTTTTTGGCCGCCTTCTTATCTTTGCTTTTCCTGGCCGCCTTCCCCTGCTGCGCCAGCGTGCTTTCGGATTTGCTGAGCGCGGCGAGCTGTCTTTGGAAATCGGGATTGGCTTTTTCGTCGGTGGGCTTGCCGATGACCGGCAGGTCGGAGGGGATGACCGAACTGGCGAAGATGCCGTGCAGCGAGTAATAGTCAGCCGTCGGCACCGGGTCAAATTTGTGATCGTGGCAGCGCGCGCACGCGACGGTCAGGCCAAGGAAGCCCTTGGTCACGGTGTCGATGCGGTCGTTGATGATGTCGTTCTGATTGTTCATGAACCGCTCGCCGACCGTGAGAAAACCCATTCCGGCCAGCGCGGTGCGGTCGGCGCCGGGCGGCAGTTTGTCGGCGGCGATTTGTTCGAGGATGAACTTGTTGTAAGGCTTGTCGTCGTTGAACGCCTTGATGACGTAATCGCGATAGGTCCAGGCATAGGGATAATGATCGTCCTCCTTGTTCTTTTTCACGCTGCCCTTGGTGTCGGAGTAGCGCGCCACGTCGAGCCAGTAACGGCCCCAGCGCTCACCATAGGACGACGACGCGAGCAGGGTTTCCACCACCTTGCTGAAAGCGCCGGGTGAGGTGTCATTCAGAAATGCTTCGACTTGCTGCGGCGTGGGCGGCAGGCCGATGAGGTCAAAATAGGCGCGGCGAATGAGTGTGCGCTTGTCCGCGAGCGCGCCCGGCTGGAGGCCTTTCTCCTCCAATCGGGCGAGAATGAAATTGTCCACCGGCGACTTCACCCAATTGCTCTGCTTCACGGGCGGCGGCGCCTGTTTCTTCACCGGCTGAAAAGCCCAGTGGGTTTTGCCGGCTTCATGCGCGTCCTTGTATTTCGCAGTCGCGGCGGTCTTGCGCGAATCGGGCGCGCCCATCTTCACCCACGCGGTCAAGTCGGCGATTTGCGGGTCGCTGAGTTTCTTGCCCCCGTCTTTGCGGGGCGGCATCTGCAAATCGGGGTCGGAGTAACTGACGGCTTTGATGAGCAGGCTCTGCTCCGGCTTGCCGGGCACGATGGCCGGGCCGGTCTCGCCGCCTTTGAGCAGGCCGTCTCGTGTATCCAGCAGCAAACCGCCCTTCAACTTTTCCGCCGTGGCGCTGTGGCACTTGTAGCAGTTGTCCGCCAGGAGGGGCCGGATTTTGGACTCGAAGAAATCGAGTTGCGTCTTGGCGAATTGCGGCCCGGCGGCGCGCGCCGCAACCACCACCGTTCCCGCGAGGAGCAGAGTCAGTGTGCGTTTCATGGCATTAAGCGAGGATACCCTTGACGACTTTGCCGAAGTTGTCCGTGAGGCGGAAATCGCGGCCATTGTAACGGTAGGTGAGCTTCTCGTGATTGAAGCCCAGCGTGTGGAGAATCGTCGCGTGCAGGTCGTGCACGTGGACCGGGTTCTCGACGGCTTCGCCGCCGAATTCATCGGTCGCGCCGTAAACGGTGCCGCCTTTCACGCCGCCGCCCGCCAGCCAGGTGACAAAGCCCTTGTTGTTGTGGTCGCGGCCGGGATTGGCGTTGCCGTTCTTGTCGCGCGTGGGCTTGCGGCCGAATTCGCCGCCCCAGACGACGAGCGTGCTGTCGAGCAGGCCGCGCTGTTTGAGGTCGGTGAGCAACGCCGCCAGCGGACGGTCAATTTCGTTCGCCTGCGTGCGCAGCCGGTCTTCGAGATCGTTGTGATGGTCCCAACCCGCGGCCCAGACCTGGATGAAGCGCACGCCGTGTTCCATCAGCCGGCGCGCGATGAGCAACTGGCGGCCCTGGCTGCTGTTGCCGTAAAGCGCGCGGATGTTCGCTGGCTCCCTGGAAATGTCGAACACATTGGTCGCCTCGGCCTGCATCTTGAACGCCATCTCATGCGCTTCGAGGCGCGCTTCAAGCAATTCGTCCTTCTGGAGGTTCTGCGCGTGCAGTTCGTTGAACTTGTGCACCAGATCAAGCTGACGGCGCTGCTCTTCGAGCGGGAGGTACGGGCTGCGGATGTTTTGAATCATCTGCTCCACGCGCGTGAAATCGGTGTTGATGCTGGCTCCCTGGAAGGTGCCCGGCAAAAACGCCGACTGCCAGTTCTGCGAACCGCCCGGCGGCATCCGGCCCGGCCGCAGCGAAATGTAGCCGGGGATGTTCTGGTTCTCGCTGCCGAGGCCATAGACCACCCACGAGCCGAGACTCGGCTTGGCGATGCGCAACGAGCCCGTGTTCATGAACACGGTGGCGATCTCGTGCGCCGGAATGTTCGTGTGCATCGAGCGGATGATGGCCATCTCATCCACGTGCCTGGCCAGTTCGGGAAAAACTTCGCTTACTTCGATGCCCGCCTTGCCGTGTTTGGCGAATTTGAACGGCGACGGCATGGCGATGCCGTTCATGCCCGGCACGGTATCGCCCGCGTGCTTCGCGAGCGCCGGCTTCGGGTCCCAGGTGTCCACCTGCGAGGGCGCGCCCTGCGCGAAGATGTGGATGACGCGTTTGGCCTTGCCGGCGAATTGCGGCTGCTTGGGCGCGAGCGGTCCGGCGGCGGCGCAGGCGTCGCAGCCAAAAAATTCCATGCCGGTCAGCCCGGCGAGGCTCAACAGGCCGAAGCCCATGCCGGTTTGTTCGAGGAACCGGCGGCGGGTGAAGATGGTATCCGGGTTCATGGTTTCGTGTAGCTATGGCTTGTTCAAGACACGACAATGTAAAGCAATCCAGACGCCAAAACAATGAAAAAGGTTTCGCCAGCCAGGCCGGGAATGCGTTCTCAGCAGTGAGATTGCATCAGCGAACCAGCTCGATCACGTCGCCTGGTTCCAGCAGAAGGTTGAGGCCAGCCTGGTAGAGGAAGAACGTCTTCAGCGTGACCGTCTCCTCACCGCGATGCAGGACGATGGCTTTGGGTTCGCGATGCCCGATGTGTTCCGCAGTCACAATCGCCTGCGCCAGCGTCAGTCCCTCCGTCCAGGGAATGATCTGCTGCCGGACTTCGCCGAGAACGGAAACGGTCGGCGGTTGTTGCGGCGGTCGCTGGGCGAGGGCGGCGCCGGAACGCTGTCCGGTGACGAACGCGGCGCGTGCCCGTTTTTTGGCCTGGGAATCGGTGGTGCAACCCACGGTCACGAACACCAGCAGCAGGCAGCCGAACCAAAACCGTTTCATAAGCCGTTCAGCAACTCGTCGGCACTTCCTGCAGCACCTCGACGCAATGCGGGATCGCGCCGGCGACAAAACCCAGGCATTCAACGGCGCCGCCCGGTTTGCCGGGCAGACAAATCACCAGCGCCTTTTCCACCACCACCGCGAGGTTGCGCGAGAGGATTGCGTTTTGGGTGATCTTCATGGATTCGCTGCGCATGATTTCGCCGAAGCCGGGCAACTCGCGGAGGGCGATCTCGCGCACCGCTTCGGGCGTCACGTCGCGCAAGGCCACGCCCGTGCCGCCGGTGGTCAGGATCAGATGGCAGCCTTTGGCGATCTGCTCGCGGACGGCCCGCTGGATGTCGCGCTTTTCGTCGGGCACAAGCGCCTCCGCAACGATCTTCCAACCGTTGCTCTCAGCCGCTTTCTTCAACGCCGGCCCGCCGAGGTCGTCGTAAAGCCCCTTCGAGGCGCGGTCGGAAATCGTGATGATGCCGCAGTGAATGTTCATTTTGTTAAACCGTTAAACCCGTTGAATCGTTGAATCGGTCAATCGTCACGCTGTCGCTGCCGGTTCAACGACGTTCTCATCGTTTGGTCTTGGAAACCAACCGCACGTCCGTGATGCGCATCGTCTTGTCCACGGCTTTGCACATGTCGTAAATGGTGAGGGCCGCCACGCTCACGGCCATGAGCGCCTCCATTTCCACGCCGGTTTGCGCGGTGATTTTGGCCGATGCAGTGATGAGGATCCGGTCCTGCCGGGCCGGAATTTCAAACGCCACCTCGCAGTGCGTAATCGGCAATGGATGGCACAATGGAATGAGTTCGCCGGTTTTCTTGGCGGCCAGAATCCCGGCCAGCCGCGCCGTGGCCAGCACGTTGCCCTTGGCGATGGCGTGGGCGTTGATGAGCCGGACGGTGCTTTTCTGCAAACGGATTTCCCCGCGCGCGACTGCCTCGCGATGCAGCAGCGGCTTGGCCGACACGTCCACCATGCTCGCTTCGCCACGAACATCAACATGGGTCAGTTTTGTTTTCATCGCGCCAGCCGGGTTAAAGGGATTTCTTCCACTCTTCGATGACCATCCGCATCTGCTCGGCCGCGTTGAGCCGCGGCTTGACGAACCGGGGCGTGAACCAGGGAAACAGCCCCAGCAAATCGGACGTGACCAGAATCTGCCCGTCGCAATCCGGCCCGGAACCGATGCCAATCGTCGGGATGGATATTGTTTCCGTCAACTCCCGTGCCACCGCCGGCGCCACCAATTCCAACACCACGGCGAACGCACCCGCTTCCGCCAGCGCCAGGGCGTCGGCCAGCAACGCGGCGCGCTCCGCCTCCAGCTTGCCTTTGACGTGATAGCCGCCCTCCTCGCGCACGCTTTGCGGCAACATGCCCAGGTGTCCGAGAAAGGGAATCCCCGCCGCGATGATGCCCCGCACCTGTTCGAGAATCACGCGCCCGCCCTCGGCCTTCACCGCTTCGGCCCCGGCCGCCACCAGGCGCTGCGCGTTGGCCACCGCGCTTTCGACGGTCTGATAAGTGCGGTACGGCAGGTCGGCCGCCAGCAACGCGTGCGGCCTGGCCCGCGCGGCGGCGCGCACGTGATGCTCCATTTCCTCCATCGTCACCGGCGTCGTGTCGGGATAGCCCAACACCACCATGCCGACCGAGTCGCCGACAAGAATCAGCGGCACGCCCGCTTCATCGAGCATCTTCGTCATGGGAAAATCGTAAGCCGTCAAGGCCGGGATGCGCTGGCGCCCTTTCAGGGCGCGGATCATGTCTGGCGTGACTTTGGTTGCGCTCACAACGGAAGCATTCCCGCGGAAGACGGCAGCGACAAGTGGAAAAAGCTTGGCGATTCCAGCCAAAATCTTATTCTGCTGATGCCGTCACCGCTGGAAAAAGCACCGACACCCCGTGTCATCATGAAAATTGAACGCAGACTATTTTTGAAAAATCTCGGATTGGGCGCCGGCGCGATGAGCCTGGCCGGCGCCGCCGCGTTTGCCGCCCAAAACAAAGTCAAAAAAACGTCCGCCGGACCGGCGCCGTTGCTCTCCAAACCGGCCCGCTACCACCTGGGCATGGTCACTTACAACCTCGGCCAGGACTGGGACATCAAAACCATCATCAACAACTGCGCGGACGCGAAGTTCGAAGGCGTCGAGTTGCGCACCGGCCACAAGCACGGCGTGGAAGTCAACCTCACCAAAGAACAGCGCGACGAGGTAAAGAAAATCTTCCGCGATTCGCCCGTGCAACTCATGGGCCTGGGCAGCGCATTCGATTTTCACACCCCTGACCAGGCCAAATTGAAGAAAGACATCGCGGCGACCAGGGAATACATCCTCCTCGCCCACGATGTCGGCGCGACCGGCGTGAAGGTGCGCCCCAACGGACTGCCTGCCGAAGTGCCGGTCGAAAAAACCCTCGACCAGATTGGCCGCTCCCTGCGCGAACTCGGACAGTTTGCCGAAGGCTACGGCCTGCAAATCCGGTTGGAAGTCCACGGGTCCGGCACCGCGCACGTCCCGCACATCAAGACCATTCTCGACGCGGCCAATCTGTCCAACGTGGGCGCCTGCTGGAATTCCAACGCGTCCGATCTCGACGGCGAGGGCTTCGACCACAATTTCAATCTGCTGAAGCACAAAATATTCTCCGTCCATCTGCGGGACATTTATCTGGAGGATTATCCGTTTCGCAAATTGTTTGCCGGGCTGAACGAGGCGGGCTTCACCGGCTTCACGCTGGCCGAAATCCCGGAGAGCAAGGACCCCGTGCGCGTGATGAAATATTTCCGCTCGCTGTGGCTGGCGTACCAGGATTTGCTTTGAACGGAGCGCGGCGTTCACGCCGCTTGGACGCCCGCATTTCATCCCGCGTCGAAATTACCAGAAGCGGTTGTATCTTGGGGAGCCGAAGCGGCGTGAACGCCGCGCTCCGCCTCCCTCCGTTTCCTCCGTTCGCTTCTGTTCGACTACTCCGGCAACGGCTTGCCCTTGGTTTCCGGCGCGAGCCAGATGAGCGCCAGGCCGAGCAGATAAATCAACGTGATCACCGCCCCGGCGCGCGCGTAGCTCCCGCCGTAATGCGACACCAGTTGCCCCTGCCCCAGCGCTCCCCCCGCCGCCAGGATGCGCCCAAAATTAAAACTCAACCCCTGCCCCGTCGCCCGCACGCGCGTGGGAAACAATTCCGGCAAATACAGCGGCAGCCATCCGTAAAACGCCGCCGTGACACCGCCCACCAGTGTCACCATGACAAGAAACTGCGTGTTGTATTCGTTCACCGTCCGGAACAGAAAGCCGCACAACCCAAGCGAGGCCAGGCAGAGGAGAAAATAAGTCGGCCGGCGGCCCATCAGCCCGCCAATCAGCGCGCCCGCAAAACAACCGATGATCGCCCCGGCGCCCGAACAGATTTGCGTCGCGGCCTTCGCAGCCGGGTTTTGTCCGTGCGTCAACTGGTCCGCCCACAGCGGCAGCCATTGCACCGAACCCCATGTGCCGATCAAAGCGATCGAAGCAAACGCAATGGCCAGCAACGTTGTCTGCAACAGTGACGAAGTGAAGATTTCCCGCACCGGCTTCGCCGCGCCGGTGTTTTTGACCGATTCCTTCCAACGCTCCGATTCCGGCACAAACATCTGGATGATGAACGCGAGCACGGCGGGCGCCGCGCCGGCCAGCATCACCCAACGCCACGAGTTTTGCGTGACCTTGAAATAATACCCCACCACGGCGATCAACACGAAACCCACATTCGCCGCCGCGCCGATCACTCCCGCCAGCAGCGGGCGTTTGTCGCGCGGCCAGGCTTCCATGACCAACGCCACGCCCAGCGACCATTCGCCGCCCATGCCGAACGCCGCCAGAAAACGCAACGCCCCCAGATGCCACGGTTCGCGCGCAAAATAGCACAGACCGGTGAACACCGAGTAAGCCAGGATGCTCCACATCATCGCGCGCACACGACCGAGGCGGTCGCCCAGCCAGCCGAACACCAGCCCGCCGCAGGCCGCGCCGACGAGAAACAGCGCCGTGATGTAGCCCATCCATTCGCCAACAAATTTGTCCGGCGACACGCCCGCCGCGGCTGGCATCATGTCCTGCAAGGCAGGCCGGGCGACGAGCGGAAAAATGCCCATCTCCAACCCGTCGAACATCCAGCCAAGAAACGCGGCGGCCAGCGTCATGATCTGCGCCTGCCGGGAGGCCGTGGCGTCTTGGACTGCGGGCGGGGAAGTGACAGTGCTCATCGGTTGGTCGGGTTGTTTGCTTGGTGGCGAAGCAAACCAGATTCCCCGCCGCCCCGCCACCACGAAATGCGGCGGCTGGCGCGCCGCACGCCGGCGACCTGCGGAACCTTCCAGTTAATTGCCGGAACTCTCCGGAAACCTGAAAAATGTTTTTGCGCCAAAAGTTGGATGTGTTTGCCGTGCCCGTCGGAGAATACAGCGCCAACGCCCATTTCCAATCGTTTCAGAACAACTACGTGCGACGTGGGGATACAAACGTCAATCGGCGCGAGAAATTCTCGTTCAGTTCGTTTGACCGCAGGCACGGGCGGCCGACCTACTCCGGCGCGGCCTGAGCACCGCTAGCAGGCCGCTGAAAAACCCGGTGATTGTTGCCTGAACTGTTTTTTGGTCATGGTTAAATCTATTACTGGTCGCTGCGGAGCGCGGGTTTTTGCTCGGAGGATGCCCCGCTTGGCTGCTTTGACCGGGTCTTTCGACCGGTGTGAGCAGCACACTGACCGACGGCGTCCTTCATCCGGCCTGCAAACTCAATCCCAGATTGGTTATCCGCAGCAGATTGTAAGTCCCGGCCACGAAATAGGCCCAAGCCTGCGTCCGTTCCACTCCGCGATAGCGACTGCGCCTCAATCCGCCCACCGTTTTCATCCAGCCGAAGATTTCTTCCACCCGTTTGCGAATGCGTTGACTGGTGTGGTAACCCGCGCGACCGGTCGTCCGTCCGTCCAAACCGTTAACGTGGGCTCGGTCTTTGCACGCCGCGTGCGGCGAGATGGCTCGCTCCCGGCACCCGGACACGAATTTCTTTTGGTGATACGCCTTGTCCCCGCCGAGGGTCGTCATCCTGGCTTCGTGCAGTTCCCGATGTTCGTCCACCTGCGCCAAGGCCACCGTCGGCTCATCTTGCGCAATCGGATTATGCACGGTGATGGCCGCACACAGTCCGTGGCGGTTCTCCATCAACACCTGCGTCCCAAAACACAACTTGCTGGCCTGGCCATTGGCCTTGCGATACAGCACGCTTTCTGGGTCGGTCGTACTGCGGTGGGTCGCGTTGCTGCGTTGCTCCCCGTGAAAGTTCACGGTCGGGTTACCCGGGTCGTCGTCTTTGGCCGAGGCAATTTTCTTTTGATCCTTTCCGTCCTTGCGCACAAAGCGCTTGAGGCTGGCCCACGCTTCGACCAAAGTGCCGTCGGCCGTGAAGTGTTGGTTGCTGGTCCAGCCTTCTTGGCGCGAAAGATCATAGACCTCCACAAAGAACAACTTCGCGGCGTCCGCCGAGAGTACCCGCTCGTAGTTGTGGGTGAACACCGTCGGATCAAAGCTGCCTTCCTCCAGTTCCCGATCCAGAAACCAAAGCCACAGGAGATTGTAGGCCAGTTGCTCGCAGAACAACCGCTCGCTGCGCACCGAATAGAGCGCCATCAAGATCCGGCTCTTGAGCAGTTGCTCCGGCGGAATCGAAGGCCGTCCTTCGTCGGCATACAATTGGTCAAACAAGGGCGAAAGCTTCATCAAGACTTTGTCCACCCGTTCCTTGATCCCGCGCAGAGGATGGTCGGCGGGCACGCGCTGATTCAGGTTAAGGGTCGTCAGAAACTCCGGTTGGGCTTGAGGTTTTCCACGCATGGTTCTCTGACGTACCAGCTCCATCGGAATTCAAACTTTGTTGGAGTTTTTCAGCAAACTGCTAACCGAGAAATTGAACGAAACGATGAGCGAATTGGTTGCCGGATTGTAGTCAATCCCTTTCGGCTCGTTCAAATACGCCACGGGCGTAAAGAAGTTCGTTGGCGGATTGTCCACGATGAACAATTGCACCGACCGAGCATTCGTGTTCACCAGGTAACACCCCTGCGTCAGCACCACCACCACCGATTCGTCAAATTCGGGCACTTGATCTTCCACCGGCGACACCACAAAGTCGGCATTCGTCGCTCCCGCCGGAATCGTCACAGAATTGGTGAGCAGCGCCCCGTTGGTTGTAGTCAGGATGTAGTCATAGTTTGAGCCAAACCGGGCCGAGCCGGTCAGATTGAAAAAGACTGGCAACGCTGCATTGGTCGGGCCGGCGCGCGTTGAGGATGAATCCAGCGCAACAGGCGCGTTCGGATGTCTGGCACGGCTCAACATGGGTTTGGGAATCAAGCGAGCAAAGACCATGCCAATTGAGATTCGTT
>CAZIFU010000063.1:0-2788 GCA_964539075.1 uncultured Verrucomicrobiota bacterium
GGCCAAGGCGTGGAACAGGATTATGCGGAAGCAGTGAAGTGGTTTCGCAAGTCAGCCGGGCAAGGGCGTGCTGACGGCCAGAACTGGTTGGGCTGGTGCTATGAACACGGAACCGGCGTTCCGCAAGACCTTCGTGAAGCATACAAGTTCTACAAACTAGCTGCGGAGCAAAATCTGCCAATTAATGCGGCAGAGTTTTTGAAACAAATTGTGACGCGAATGACCGCCGTGGAAATTGCCGAAGGTGAACGTCGCTACCGTGAATTCACGGCGGCTCGCTGATATTTTTCGCAACATGAACAAAACACCTTGGGTTCTCTTGGACACCGAAACAACCGGATTGTCCGCGCCGATTTTCGTCGTCGAGTTGGCCGCGCAACGCATGTGCGGTTGGCAGCCAGACGGCGAACCGTTTCGCAAGCTGCTGAATCAAAATGCAGACATTCCCGCCGAGGCTTCGCGGGTTCACGGTTACACCCGCGAGATTTTGGAGCGCGACGGCGAGCCGGCACATCAGGTTTATCGCGAGTTTGCCGAATACGCGGGCGGCCTGCCGCTCGTCGCGTTCAATCTGGAATATGATCTGGATGAAGTGTTGCAGCCGGAGTGGAAGCGGTTGGGCATCGGCGCGATTGGCAGTCGCGGGTTTTGCGCCCTGCGGCTGGCGCAGCGTCTTCTCGATCCTGTGCCCGCCGGCAACTGCAAGCTCCAAACCCTGCGGCAGTATTATCGCCTGCCCGAACGCGGCGCGCACACGGCACTCGGCGACGTGCAAACAGTCGCGGACTTGATGGCCCAGGTGCTTCGCCCCGTTGCCGATCATCGCGGTCTGGATACGTTGGAAAAGCTGGTCGCGTTTGCGGCGGAAGAATGGTTTCCGTCCCGCATCGCTTTCGGGAAACACAAGGGGCGTTTGATTCAAGAGGCCCGCAAGGACGCCGAGTTGCGCGGCTGGCTGGACTGGCTGGCCAAATCTGCCAATGCCCGCAACGCGAAGATGGGTCGCTGGTATTTGCGGCAACTGGAAATGGCCGCCGCGCTACCGGACACGGCGGTGTTTGCCGCGCCGGAAAGCGAGCGCGAATCCAAACGCGGTGACGCCGCGCCAGCCGGCTACGCTGGGCTGGTCATTTACATCAATCCGGAATTGGAACAATTGCGGCAACTGGTGGCGGGTGCGCGGGCGCGGTTGGCGGAGTTGGAAGTCAGTTTCACGAAAGAGAAATCGCGTGTGGATGTCATGCAGGCGGTGTTGTTCCGGCAATTGCGCGAGCATTATCAGAACCGCGACCGGCTGCGGCTGATTGTGGATTACCGCCGTAAGTTTCTGAATTCGCTGGTGCGTGGCGGCGAGGAGGAAGCGAAACAGGCGGAATCTAATTACGAGCAGGCGAAAGCGCAGGCGGAGAAGGATTACGAGGAGACGGCGGCAGCGGTGGCGGACAAGAAGCAACTGACCGCTGAGGAAGAGGCGGAGCTGTCGCGGCTGTGGAAGAAGCTGGTGAAGTTGTATCACCCCGACCGCTTTGCCAACCAGCCGGACAAGCTGGAGACGTATCACAAGCTGACCGCCGCCATCAATCAGGCGAAGGACGGGGGCGACGTCAAGACGCTGCGGGAGATCGCGGATGACCCGCACGGCTTCATCCTGCGTCAGGGCTGGGCGACCCTGGATTTCAGCGACGCGGCGGAACTCGCGCAGTTGCGTCGGCTGCATGAGACGTTGCAACTGGAAATCATCGCCGTGCTTGAATCGCTGAATCGCCTGCGGGAAAGTCCCGATTACGAGCTTTGCCAGTTGAGCGAGCGCAAACCCGACGTGCTGGAGGAACTGGCGGCGGAAAGGAAGAAGCTGCTCAAAAAGGAAAGCGCGGAGTTGGAGGAGGAGTCCGAGAAGCTGGCGGAGGAAATCGAGGAACTATCCGGTGAAGCGCCCGACCGCATTATCTGACAGCTCTGGCTAATGCGCCTGTGATACAGGAGACTGAGTCGTGTCGCTTTCAAGTCCCGAGCCATAAACCAGCCATGCCCCACGCCTACACCGAAGACCAGCTTGTCGAGCAGCCCGCCATCGGGTTGTTCGCGGAGCTTGGCTGGGCCGTGGCAGGGCCACCTCCCAATGCCGGCATTGCCGGTGAGCCGCATGACGCTGGGTTGCTCGGGCGCGAGACGAAGAGCGAGGTGGTGTTGGTGTCCCGGTTGCGCGCCGCGTTGGAGCGGTTGAATCCCGCGCTGCCGCCCGAGGCCATCACCGCTGACGGCTTAATTGAGTGGCTGACGGCTGACTTCCGTAAGTCTCTCATTTCCAGCAGGTTCTTATTTGAGTAGAAAACGTCCCTATGAAAGCATGGATGACCAAAGCGTTGGAGTTGCTGAAGGCAAGCCTTGAACCGCCGAAGCACGAATTGAACGAACTGGACTGGAAGGCGGCGCTGTCACCGGACAAGAAGCGGCTGACGGAGCACCTGTCGGCGTTCGCGAATCAGCCGGGCGGCGGCTATCTGGTGTTCGGGGTGGATTCCGCCGGCACACCCGCAGGCATGGATGAGAAGACGGTCGAGACGACGGTGAACCAACTGGCCAATCTCGGTCGAGCGGGTCTTGAGCCGCCGGTGGCGCTGGACCACGCGATGGAGGATTACGAATCGGTGCGTCTGCTTTTCGTGCATGTGCCAGAGTCGGCGGTGAAGCCGGTGCATCTGCGGGGCAAAGGCCTGGAAGATGCGTTCATCCGCTCCGGTGGCACGACACGAAAAGCGTCACGGCAGGAAATCGGAACGCTGATGCT
>CAZIFU010000064.1:0-2038 GCA_964539075.1 uncultured Verrucomicrobiota bacterium
AGGCAGCCTTGGTGAGCGGCATCAAGGATTGTGTCGCCGAGGTGATCTTCCCCAATCAGGTGATTTTTCGGGACGCCTTTACCGACGTGAAGGCCAGTGTCCTCTACACCACCGCGCCGGACCGGGCTTCTCCGGTTGTGATTGCCCAGGACGTGATTTTGTTGGAGCGCCCGCCATTGCCGGAGGGGTTTTCCCCGGAGTCAACGCGTCTTGAAGTTCTCAGCGAATTCTTCTCTCCGCCGACGCCGCAACTGCGGACGAACTTCATTGACTTTCGTACGGCGGAGGCGTCGGTCAACGGCGCGGTGCAAGTCGCCGACGAACGGCTGGATTGGGGAACGGTTTTCGTTGGCGCGGGGCGAGTTTTCTCCTGGGCAACGGCGTGCCAAGCACGCACGTGCCGGTGGTCAAGAGCTTTCAAAAAATGGTCGGGACCGATGGGGCGCTGCACGACGTACTCGTGGAGGCAGTGGATTACCTTTCCATTAAACCGCTCCTGGACACCCTGCCGCCGGCGCCGGTTTCGCTGGCGGCCTTGGAGCGGCGGATGAAAACCGATGGGCAGAACCGACGTTGCTTGCCGGCTTTCCCGCCGAGCGGCCCGGCCGCGTCCCTCAAAGTGGCCGCCAGCATTATTGGGGTGCCTCAGGGCCTCGTCCTCGATTACGTCATCAGCAACAACATCCCCACGACAGGCTTGAAATTGTGGGTGAAGTCCGATGTGGGCGTGACGACCAATGGCAGTGGCGCGGTCAGCCAATGGACCGACCAAATCAGCACCAATCATTTCAAGCAAACCAACGCGGACTATCAGCCACTGCTTGTCGCGGACTCGATTAATGGCCATCCGGTGATCCGCTTCGATGGCGGCGAGGATTGCATGGACTCGGCGCTGAAAATTCCAACGAACACGGCCCCTCATGTGACGGTTTATACCGTCGAACGCATCCGCAACTTGAATGAGGATGCCTGGAACGCGGTCTGGAGCACCGATGGGACGCTGGGCGGCTATCAACGGGCGCAAGTCTATGAGTACACCGACGGTCACACCGGCGATTTCGCCGTGCTGCTGGGCGAACATGAAGACGGCACGAACGTCTTTTATCCCGGCCTGGATGCCGCGACCAACACCGCCCGGATGGTGGGCGTGCAGTTCACGCCGCAGGACACGCTGGTCTTCCTCAACGGCACCAATTACAACGCCAACCGCGCCAACATCGCCGACGGCGCCGAGCCGTTGCGGATCGGGGCCGGTTTTTTCGAGGGGTATCCCGACCCTGTCCCCGCTCAGCACACCGCCGTTGATCTGGCGGAAATGCTCGTTTTCACAAACGTACTCTCCGGCGCGGAGCGGGCGCAACTGGAAAATTACCTCAACGCCAAATACAACCTCTTTGAGACCAAAGCTCCTGCGCCCGTCCTTTCCCCAATCGGCGGCGACTACACCAGCCCCATCAGCGTCACCGTCACCAGCACGCTGGCCGGGGCGACCTACCAGGTCAGTACCACCGGCACGAGTTGGACTAACTACGCGGGGCCACTTACCTTGACCAACACCACCACGCTGCTGGCCCGCACGCTCAAGAGCGGCTACGCGGGCAGCGACCCTGTGGTGCACCACTACAACTTCACCACCATCACTAATCAGGCCATCCCGACCAACGGACTGAAACTGCGCGTCAGCGCCGACACCGGCGTCCTCTTCGACGGCAACTTGGTCAGCCATTGGACCGATCAGAGCGGAAACACCAACGATTTCACGCAGTTGATTGGGGGTTACCAGCCGCTCTACGTGACCAACTCGGTCAACGGCAAGCCGGTCATTCGTTTCAGCGGGGTCAGCGACTTCATGGACAACGTGCTGACGCTGCCGGTGGCGACCCTGTCCAACGCGACGGTTTACACCGTCGAACGCATCCGCAGCTTGAATGCCGGTCTCTGGAACGCGGTCTGGAGCACCGATGGGGACGATGGCGGCTACCAACGGGCGATTGCCTACGACCGGGACGGAAAGTTTGCAGTGCCCCAAGGCGGCCAC
>CAZIFU010000065.1:0-6237 GCA_964539075.1 uncultured Verrucomicrobiota bacterium
AATGCTCTGGAGGCGTTGCAGGCTTTCGCGCGCGGCGGCGTAGCCGGCCGAGGCAGCGCCGACCTGCGCGTTATCCAGCGGCACGGCGGAGAGGAAGATACGGGTGCCATTGAGGTAGAAATCGCGGCCATTGATCCAGAACTCACGGAATCCGAAACGCACCGTGTGACTGACATCCCATTCGCGGCCGTCCGGTCCGATCAACGACAGACTGACGTCGAAGGTGTTCTGCGGCGTGTGAACATCCCACAGCGCGTCCGGCTTCCACTCCTGGGCGAACGCGATGCGACCCGCGTCAAGTTCGGGTGCCTTGAACGGTTTGCTTTTGAAGTCACGAACTGTCAGGCCGTCCTTGGTGACCCGCGCTCGCAAGGAGTATTCCGCGTCCTGGGCAAGCCCTTCGCACGCGGCGCCAAAGGTGATCTGCCAGGTGCGAACGGACGTGTCCACCTTTACGTCCGTGATGCGCGGGCCGGCCGGCGTGCTGACGAGGAACACGTCGCCACAAAGCCCGCGGCGCGCCACACGGCCTTTGGTCTTTCGGGCGTTGTTCGTATCGTGGAACGAGAGCAGGACATCCTTCAGCGGGAGCGCGACGACGAGCAAGCTGAGAACGTATTTGCCGCCGGGCTGACAGGCGGCCGTGAGGTCCAGTTCGCCGCCGGGAAAGCGGAGTTCACCCATCCGTTTGCCGTCCACAAAGACCACGGCCTGCGAGTTGAGATACTCCAGGGTCAGGGCAATCCGGCGTCCGGTCCACGTGGCTGGCACAGAGAATTCCCGCTGATACCAGGCGGAGGAGAGATTGGCCAACCGTTCTTCCCTCCAGGCAGGATGAGCGAAGACGGTCTGGGAATCTTTCTGCATGTAATCGGTGATGCCCGGCCAGCAGCCCGGCACTTTGAACCAGCCCCAGTTGCCGGAGGGGACGTGTTCGCGTTCCTCGTGAGCCGGTTGCCAGCGCCAGAGACCATTGATGCAAATCCGTTCGCGCGTGGGCGTCGTTTCCCGTTGCGCACTGCCGATGTCCCAGATGGCGTGAATGCCTTGCGGGAGCGCGACGGCGGTGTTGTCCTGGCCGAAGCATGGGCAGGCCATCGTCAGGGCAAAGGCGATGCTCAGAAATGCAACTCGCAACAAGGTTTTCATGCTTCGCCGGTTTGCTTTGGGACGCTCGATCGTGTTCTTTTCTTCCTCCCTTGCCAACACGAAATGGGGCACGTCGAGCCTTGTTGAAAATCTGGCTGCCAGGGATGGATTCGCACCACCACGCCCGCCTTCAAAGGGCGATGTCTCGCGTGGTCATGGCGCCCGCCATAAAACACGGCGCCGACGATTTTCCTCGACTCAAACCTGCTGCTGCGCTTGACTCCTGTCGGTTCCAGACGTTGTATCGTCATGCGTATCGAACGTAATTTGTCAGACATGAGCAAACCAGCAACGTATGCCTTCCTTGAAAGAGGAAACCGTTCTACGCTTCTGGCCCTCGTCTTACTCCTGGCGGTGGTCGTCACCGCGATCCCGGCTGAGGACAAGTCCGATCCATCCCACAGCGCCGGGAAGACCGCCGATTTGACCGGCCTGAGTCTGCAAGAACTTTACAATCTCGACATTGTTCAACCCAACGTGCTGGGCGGCCACACGCATCCTGCAAGCGAGACCATGTTCGGCTACGAGTACATGCACATGCGTATGTCGGGACTGTATCAAGGGTCGCGGGAAATTTCTCCCGCAGACGCTTTTGCCCAGGGCTTCCCCACGTTGCACATCAAAATGGAGATGGACATGCACATGTTCGACGCCATGTATGCGCCCACGGAACGGCTCACGCTGATGGCCATGCTGCCCTACAAACAGATGTCCATGCTGCATCTTATGACGAACGGCATGACCTTCACCCAGTCCGCCGACGGCATCGGTGATCTTGAAGTCATGGGCCTTTACACGCTTTTTGGCGACATCCGCAAAGGCGGTCATCGCCTGGTCCTCAACGCGGGCGTCAGCTTCCCCACGGGTTCCATCAACGTGAAAGATCATAGCGGGGGCAATCCGACCAACCCGCTGGTGCTTCTGGAATACCCCATGCAGCTCGGCTCCGGCACGTACGATTTGATGCCGGGACTGACCTATCTCGGCGACGCGGGGCCGTGGTCTTGGGGCGCGCAAACCATCGAGACCGTCCGGTTGGGTCGCAACGATCATGGTTATCGGTTTGGCAATCAGTACCGCGTTTCCGCCTGGACCGCCTATGCGGTCACCGATTGGTTTGCTCCGTCGCTTCATCTGGATGGCAACTGGTGGGAGGACGTCAATGGCTCCGACCCCGGGATTGGTCTGGCCACGCCTGAAGGCAGAGCGAACTTGCGGGGCGGACGCCGTCTCGACCTGCTCTTCGGCATCAATTTCTACGTCCCGAAAGGACTGCTGAAAGGAAACCGCCTGATGCTGGAAGGCGGTCTCCCGGTTTACCAACACCTGGACGGGCCGCAACTCGGCGCCGCCTGGATGATCAGCCTGGCTTGGAGTTATGCGTTTTAACGGAACATTCCTAAGAGCCTGTTTGAAAACTCGTCAGCGACGCGCCGGGCAGCGTTCGGAGTCCCGCCTTCAGGTGGTTTCCGCGCCCGACCGCCTGAAGGCGGAACTCCAAACCGGAGTTTTCAAACACGCTCTAAGTGCATTACGCGAACCGGCTTCGCTGAAGCGGTTCGGTTTGGCAACGCGCGCCCGGGTCTTCCTATTGCTGGCGGTCGCGGCTGGCTTCGCTTCGGCCCCGCAAATGCGCGCGCAGAGTGCGTTGCAACGCGAGTACGAAATCAAAGCCGCCTATCTCTACAACTTCATCAACTACATCGACTGGCCTGCGGACGCTCTCTCTTCCGGGGGGAGCACGCTCACCATCGGTATCGTCGGCGAGAGTCCCTTCGGGCCGGCGCTGGACCCGCTCAAAGGCAAACAAATCAAGGGTCGTACGCTGGCGGTGAAGCAGTTGGCGTCGGCGAAAGACCTGGAACAGTGCCAGATCATGTTCATCTGCCCCTCGGAGAAAGCGCGGCTGTCGGAAATCCTCGGCCAGCTCAAGGACGCGCGGATTCTTACGATCAGTGAAATTGACGGCTTCGCCGAACGGGGCGGGATCATCAACTTCATTTCCGAACGCAACAAAGTCCGGTTCGAGATCAATACCGACGCCGCCAGACGCACGGGACTGACCATCAGTTCCGAACTGCTCAAGCTCGCCAAACTGGTAAAATCCTGACCGGCGTCGGCTATGAACGCGGTTTGAAGATTGGAAACCGGAAAGCGACACAGCATGGCAGGCCTCTTCAAATTCCGCCCGACCTCCATCAAAGCCAAGCTCACGCTGCTGACCATGTTCACGAGCGGCGTGGCGTTGTTGATGTCCGTCACCCTGTTCGGGTTCAACGACGTTCGGGCCTTTCGCAGCACCATGGAGCGCGACCTGCAATCGCTCGCGGATGTCATTGGCGCGAGCGCCGTCTCGGCGCTGGATTTCGACGACGAAGCTGCCGCCACAAAAACGCTCGCGTCACTGGAACACAAACCCGGCATCCTTGCGGCCGCGATTTACACCAAGGATGACAAGGTTCTGGCGAGTTACTTCCGTCACGGCCAACCGGTTGCCAGCCGTCTGCCGGCACGCGACGCGGACGGCTATCGCTACGCGAACGGCCAACTCCTGGTTTTCAAACCCATCCCGCGCGGCACCGACCGGCTGGGCACCATTTTTTTTCAGGTGGACATGTCGGAGTTGCGCGCACTGATCATGCGCTACGTCACGGTCGGCTCCGGCATCCTGGTGGGGGCGCTGTTGGTTGCGTTTATCCTGTCGTCGCGGCTGCAGCGGATGATTTCCCGGCCGCTGCTCGACCTCGCGCAAACGGCGCGCGTGGTTTCCGAACAGAAAAACTACGCCGTTCGCGCCGTGAAACACAGTGACGACGAAATCGGGTTTCTCATCGATCGCTTCAACGAAATGCTCGATCAGATGGGGAAGCACGACCGGGAACTGACCGAGATCAACGCCCAGCTTCGCCAGTCACAGCAGGAGGCGCTCGCCGCCACCGAAGCCAAGAGCCAGTTCCTGGCGAACATGAGCCACGAACTGCGCACGCCGCTCAACGCCATCATCGGCTACAGTGAAATGCTGGAGGAAGAAGCGCAGGACCTCGGCAAGGGAGAGTTCATTCCCGACCTGAATAAAATCAACGGCGCCGGCAAACATCTCCTGACCCTCATCAACGACATCCTCGACCTCTCCAAAATCGAGGCGGGCAAGATGGAATTGTATCTGGAAACGTTCGATTTGAAGACCATGCTGGAGGACGTCGTCGCCACCACGCGGCTGCTGGTGCAGAAGAAATCGAACAAGCTGGAGGTCCGCCTGGCGCCGGCCTTGGGCACGATGCGGGCCGATCTCACCAAGGTCCGCCAGGCCCTTTTCAACCTTCTCAGCAACGCGAGCAAATTCACGGAGCGTGGCACGATCACATTGGAAGCCGGACGCGAAGCCGCCAACAGCGAGGGCGCCTGGATTGTTTTGCAGGTGAAAGATACCGGCATCGGCATGACGCGCGAGCAATTGAGCCGGATGTTTCAGGCCTTCTCGCAGGCGGACGCCTCGACGGTGCGCAAATACGGCGGCACCGGATTGGGCCTGGCCATCACGCGACATTTCTGCCGGATGATGGGAGGCGATGTCACGGTGGCCAGTGAATCTGGCAAAGGCTCCACCTTTACGCTTCGCCTGCCCGCCGAAGTTCTCGATGCCGCAACAGAATTCGAAGCGAAGCCGGCCCTTCCGCTCGACCAGTTGCCCAAGGAAGGCAACACCGTGCTCGTGGTGGACGACGACCCGTCCGCGCGCGAGTTGCTCAAGCGGTTCCTCAACAAGGAAGGCTTGCACGTCGAATGCGCGGCCAATGGCCCGGAGGCGCTGTTGTCCCTGAAGCGCATCCGGCCGACGGTCATCACGCTCGACGTGATGATGCCCGGCATGGACGGCTGGGCGGTGCTTGCCAAACTGAAGGAAGACCCGCTGGTGGCGGACATCCCGGTCATCATGCTCACGATCGTGGATGACAAACATTTTGGCCACGCGCTCGGGGCCACGGAATACCTGACCAAGCCCGTGGACCGCGAACGGCTGATCGCCGTCATTCGCAAGCTGCGCCAGCCGTCCATAACCGGCCGGGTGTTGGTGGTGGACGACGATCCGGAAGTTCGCGAGATGCTCACCCGCACCCTCCAGCGGCAGGGTTGGGTGGCCGCGACCGCCGAAGACGGCCGCGCCGGTCTCGACGCCGTGGCCGCGCAAATGCCTGATTTGATCCTGCTGGACATCATGATGCCGCGGATGGACGGCTTCGAATTCGTCACCGAATTGCGCAAGCACCACGCGTGGCGTTCCATCCCGATCATCGTCATCACCGCCAAAACGCTGACGAACGAAGACCGCCTGCTGCTGCAAGGCCACGTCGAGAAAGTGCTCCAAAAAGGCGACTTCAGCCGGGACGAACTCCTGTCCCAGTTGCGCGAGATCGTGGCGGAATGTATGCAGCGCGCTCGCGCCGCCGACACCCAGGTGCAGATCTGAATGGAATCAACGCTATGACAAAAATTCTGCTGGTGGAAGACAATGAGATGAACCGCGACATGCTCTCGCGCCGGCTGCAACGCAAAGGTTACGAAGTTGTCATGGCCACCGATGGCGAACAAGCCGTCGTCATGGCGCGCTCCGAATCACCGGCGCTCATTCTCATGGACATGAGCCTGCCGGTATTCGACGGTTGGGAAGCCACGCGCCGCATCAAGGCCGCGCCCGAAACCAAAACGATTCCGGTAATCGCACTCACCGCCCACGCGATGTCCGGTGATCGCGAGAAATCCCTGGAAGCCGGTTGCGACGATTATGACACCAAGCCCATCGAATTCCCGCGCCTGATCGAAAAGATTGAAACGCTGCTGAACCGCGCGCCGGCCTCCTGAGGGCGCCGGCGCAACCTCCGTCCCTTGTCCAACGACCTCAAGCACGATCTCCGCACGCCGCTCAATCACATCATCGGCTACGCGGAGCTCGTGCTGGAGGACGCCGGGCCGGACCGCGCGGCGCTGGCCACCGACCTCCAGCGCCTGCTCGATGATGCCCGCGCGGTGCTGGGCATCGTCAACGAGCGGCTCGCCCCCGGGGGAAAAGATGCCGAGACCGTGGATGTC
>CAZIFU010000066.1:0-6012 GCA_964539075.1 uncultured Verrucomicrobiota bacterium
GTGCCGGCCAGAAAATGTCCGGGCCAGCGCACGAAGCACGAGACGCGATAGGCGCCTTCCCAGTTGGTGTTCTTCTCGCTGCGGAACTGCGTGGTACCGGCGTCGGGCCAGGTGTTGTAATGCACGCCGTTGTCCGTGGAATACTGGACGATGGTGTTGTCCGCGAGGCCGAGGTCATCGATCACTTTAAGCAGTTCGCCGACGTGCATGTCGTGCTCGACCATGCCGTCGCTGTATTCGTCCTGGCCGGAGATGCCTTTGTGTTCCGCTTTCACATGAGTGCGAAAGTGCATCCGAGTGCCATTCCACCAGCAGAAGAAAGGTTTCCCCTCTTTGTTTTGGCGGGTGATGAAATCCTTCGCAGCGGCGATGGTTTCATCATCAATGGTCTCCATGCGCTTCCTGGTGAGCGGGCCGGTATTCTCGATCTTCTGACCACCGTTGCCGTCGGCCCAGGTATGCAGCACGCCGCGCGGGCCGAATTTCTTCCGGAACTCGGGGTCCTTCGGATAGTCGAGATTCTCCGGCTCCTCTTCCGCATTGAGGTGGTAAAGGTTGCCGAGGAACTCGTCGAAGCCGTGCAGGGTGGGCAGATGCTCGTCGCGATCGCCTTGGTGGTTCTTGCCGAACTGGCCGGTGGCGTAGCCCTGGGACTTGAGGACCGTGGCCATCGTGACGTCAGTTTTCTGCCAGCCTTCTTTTGCGCCGGGCACGCCGACCTTCAACATGCCGTTGCGCAGCGGAACGGAGCCGCCGATGAAGGCCGCGCGACCCGCCGTGCAGCTTTGCTGCGCGTAGTAGTCGGTGAAGGCGACGCCTTCCTTGGCGATGCGGTCGATGTTCGGCGTCATGTAGCCCATCATACCCCGGCTGTTGTGGCTGATGTTCTGGTTGCCGACGTCGTCACCCCAAATCACGAGGATGTTGGGCTTTTTCTGCCCTGAGCTTGTCGATGGGTTGGCGTCGGCCGCCTGAAGGGAAGACGTGACACCCAAGAGCGCCGCGCCGGCTGTCAGGAGCGACAAGCCGTAGTTTCTGAGTTTTGATTTCATATGGAATATTTTGATTTTCTTAAACAATCCCGGCGCGTTTGAATGGCTTCAGCGACGGACAAGAGGGGGTTGGGATTTTTGATTTGAACAGGAGGTCGCAGAGGAAGCGGAGAATACAGGCCAGAATGCAATCGTTGACGGTTCGAGGGTTTGGTTCGTCTCAGCTCTCTCGGTTCGACTCCTGTTAAAACGGTTTTGGGGTTGTTTTTTCGCTGGTGAAGTCACGGGCCGTCCCGGCGGACAGCCCGTGCGTTTCACGATCGAAACATTTCTAAGAAATAGGCCGCACCCAATATGGAATAGGTGCGGCCCGGTGGAGTGATTCAGTTTTTCATTCAGCGTGGCCTCAGTTGCTGCCCTTCGGCTTGCTCACCGCTTCCATCACGCGATCGAGGCTAAAGCTGCCCGGCTTCATCCGGGGCGGAAACTCACGGAAACTCTGCAACCATTCACCGACAAAGCCGGCGGCAGGGGCGATCATAAACATGCGTTCGTTAAACCATAATTGATAACCGACGGCATGTTCCGATTTGGCCCGTTCAAACGGATCCATACGCAGGTTGGTGATAATGGGCGCACGCAGTTGGGTGAACGGCTCGATCCAAACATCCATGCCTTCCGCTTTTTGTTCGAGGAAGGTCAGCTTCCAGTTGTTATAGCGCAAGGCGGCGACGCTGCCATCATCGGTCCAGTAGATGAACTCCTTGCGCGGCGAGGCGCCTTCGCCTTTGAGGGCAGGCGTTAGGTCGTAGCCGTCGAGGTGGACCTTGTAGGTGATATCGCCGATCTTACGCCCTTTGAGGAGGTCTTCCTTAACCGTCTTGTCGCCGGCCGCAGCCAGCAAAGTCGGCAGCATGTCTTCGTGCGCGGCGATGTCATTGATGACGGTGCCGGGTTTGATGACGCCCGGCCACCTGATCATGGCTGGCACGCGAAAGCCGCCTTCCCACTGGGTGTTTTTCTCACCGCGGAACATGGTGGTGCCACCATCGGGCCAAGTGAAAGTCTCGGCCCCATTGTCGGTCGAATACATCACGATGGTATTCTCTTCCAGGCCCAGCTCTTTGAGCTTGGCCAAGACCTCTCCGACATGTCCGTCATGCTCCACCATGCCATCGGCATAGATGCCAAGGCCGGTTTTACCTGCTGACTCTTTCTTGAGGTGGGTGAAGATGTGCATGCGGGTGGAGTTCCACCAGAGGAAGAACGGTTTGTCGGCCTTCTTCGCGCGCTCCATGAAGTCGAGGGCCTTGACGTTGACTTCCATGTCGATGGTTTCCATGCGCTTTTTGGTCAGCGGGCCGGTGTCGGTTATTTTGCCGCCAGCGAAGCTATGAATGACGCCGCGGGGACCGAATTTCTTCTTGAAGGCGGGATCCTTGTGAGCGGCGGCCCGAAAGGGGTGGAAAACCGCCGGTTTGAAAGTCCGATGGTGGCGGCGCGTAAATCCGACGACTGATAGCGCGGGCTTCACGGGGTGGTCTGGTCTTTCATTCTGTAACTGGCGCCTTCAATGACGATGGTTTCGGCGTGGTGCAGCAGCCGGTCCAGAACCGCGGAGGCGATGGTGCTGTCGTTGTTGAAGATTGAGGCCCAATGCTTGAAAGGTTTGTTGGTCGTCAACACGATGGAGCCTCTTTCGTAGCGTTGGCTGATGACCTGAAAGAGCAGGTCGGCGCCGTGCTGATCGATCGGGAGGTAACCGATCTCATCCAAAGCCAATAATTCCGGGCTCAGATAGGTCTTGAGCTGGCGTTTGAGCAGGCCGCGCTTTTGGGCGGCGGACAGGTCGTTGATGACGCTGATCGCGTTGGCAAAGAGGACGGAACAGCCCTCCTGACAGGCGGCATAGCCCAGGGCGGTGGCCAGGTGTGTCTTTCCCAGTCCGACGTTTCCCAGGAACACGACGTTGGCTTTTTGCCTGATGAAGTCCAACCGGAAGAGGTCCTGGACAGCCATGCGGTTGATCTTCCTGGGCCAATCCCACCGGAACTGTTCCAGGGTCTTGATCACCGGAAAGCGAGCGGCTTTGAGGCGCCGTTCAATGACGCGCTGTCGGCGCTCGCTGTGTTCACCTTCGATCAGCCGGCGCAGGTATTCCACGTGATCCCAGTGTTGCTGGGCGGCTTGTTGGGCCAACTGGGCGTGGTGGTTTTGCAGGAACGGCAGTTTGAGATATTCCAGATGTTGGGAGAGCAGTGAGGGACTGGGTTTCATGAGTTTGGTTTGGGTTCGTACGGGGTGAGATCAGCCGGGGGCAGTTCCAGATCCAGCAGGTCCTGTCGCCGGGTCAGGTGCAGGGCGCCGGGCTGGGCCGCGGGCCGTTGGCGTTGTTCCAGGATGTTGGCGATGTATTCGCAGCCGTAAGCCTCGAAGGTCAAGGCGTCCTGGAGGGCGCGATCCACTTGTTGGGGGCCGTAGATTTCGCTCAAGGCGACGATCTTCTGAATGTGATGGCGGCTGTTGAGGCGTTTGTCCTCCAGCTTTCGGGCATAGTCCCCGGCATGGGGACTCAATGCCAGGAAGGCCAGGAGCAGAGTCTGGTCACGAGCCTTCCTGCGTTGAGTGAGCAACTCGCGGGTGTGATCGGGATGGCTGATCTTTTGGCGCCGGTCATACGTGCGTGGATGGGTGGCGATGAGCTTTTCCTGGTGAAAGAGCAGCAGTTGGTCGGGATAGAGTTTGAGCGTGAGTTTTTGCGAAGCGTAGAGATGGGGCACGGAGTAGCGGTTGGTGTCGAACACGACGTGGCAGCATCCGTTGGCGCTGATCGGCCGGACGAGCGCGCCGTCGTAGGGCATGACCGGCAGCGGCCTGAGCTTGTGTTTTTCCTCGGCGAACAGGTCGATCGGCTTGCGGTGGGTTTCGCCATGAATGCGGACGTTGGCCACGGTGTCCCGCCATGGGATGGCCGCGGGATTGATCGCGGCGAAGGAAGGAATATCCAGGCCGTTGAGAAAGTTTTTCTTCACATACCCGACGCCATTTTCCACGCGGCCTTTTTCATTGGCCTTGCGCACGTTGCAGGCGACCGGTTCGAACCCGTAGTGCGCCGCCAGATCCAGGTAACGGGGATGGAAGAGCGCTTTCTGACCGGAAGGATGACGCAGCACGCCCACTTTAAGGTTGTCGATCATGACCTTGGCGCTCGCGCCTTGAAAGAACTCGAACGCATGGCGATGGCAGGACAGGAACTGCTCCATGCCCTCGGACAAGGTGAACTCGACGTACATCATTCGGCTGTAACAGAGCACCATGACGAAGAAGCTCAGACGCCGCCGGGTCGCACCGACCGCCACCGAACCGAAGTTGCCCCAGTCCACCTGGGCGCATTCACCCGGAGCAAACTCCAGCATCAGGTAAGCGGGTTTGCGCACGGGCCGAACCTGGCGGACGAACTCCTTGAGGATCGAGTAGCCACCGGCATAGCCCTGCTGGCGCAGTTGCTGGAAAAGTTGCTGGGCGGTGTAGGGATGCCGTTCCAACAGGGCGGCGATCTGGCCGCGGAAGCAATCCAGCTTGCTGGCCCGCCGGCGTCCCTGGCGCTGCTGATAAGTGGGGCGGTCGATCCACCGCTCGACGGTTTTGGGATCGAGCTGAAGTTCGGCCGCGACCTGCGAGACTTTCAACTCCTTCTCATCGCGAAGCTGGCGTAACCGGCAGAACGTCTCATAGTCGATCACGGGCCGCCTCCTTCCAAAGCCCGGCGCAAAATGTCACCGACCGATTGAACTTCTCCGGCTCGCGGTGAACCCGCAACGGCAGTCCTCGGATCCTCTGGCAGGGACAACACCTGGTAGAGCGGCTTTCGGTACGCCATCAGATCGGCTTGCACCAGTTGCTGGCGGGCAGCGGACAACGTCACCGCATCCATTTTCAGATGCCGGCCGATGGCCGGATCGGAGTAGTAGCTCAACCCCTGGACGTCGGCCACCGTGACCAGGAACAAATACAGCGTCCAGGCACTGTGGTCGGCGCGGGCCAGATACTCGTGGCGGACCAAGCGATGGTCCACCCAACTGAAGCTCGGGGGAATGTGGCGCAGCCGTTGAGGCCGCAACAGATGTTTGCTGATCATGATCATGGTTGGGGGGTCGTTAAGATTGTTTCCGGGCTCACAAAGCCCAGAATGTTCCGCCCTCGAAGTAACAGTTGCCGGGCGGTGGCGGCGATGTCCTCTTGTAACGTACTACCCGTGACCATGGAGATAAGCCCCACAAAAGCAGGGTCTTGCGTCAGACAGTCATCTTGTAACGTACGGGACAGTTCTCTCGGTACGTTACAAGAGGACTGGGAGAGCTTAGCGGCTTGTTTAGCAATGACTTGAGTGCCTTGAGACGAAGGGTTCTTTCGCTTCCAGTACCCTGGATGGCTGGCGCGCCACGACTGCACCCGGCGAACCGCCTCCGGGCCGCGGAAGTAATCACCGTTGCCATTCCTGCCCAGCCAGTGACGCTGGCTGGCGGCCTTGCTGGCTTTCCGACAGACGGGCGCGGAACAATACCGCTGCCGATCGGTGGCCCGCGGATCAGGAACAAAAAAGTGATCACAACAGCGGCATTTGCGTCGGTTTGGAGAGCGGCTCATCGTGCGCCGAAGCTCCGAAGAACAGGACTGGGAAGAAAACGAAAAAGAAGACCGGGAAGAAGCGCCAACCGAAAGAAGGAAGAAAAACTTTAGAGTGAAGAGTTGGAAGAAAACGCGCCGGAAGAAAACAGATTTTCAAACCGCCAGCTTTCCCCCTCTTTCATTCCGCCGCTGACATTCAAGGAAGAGGTCTTCAAACTCGTGGGTTTCTGCATGGAAGTTCATCGGGAACTGGGGAAGGGTCACGATGAGATTCTTTACAAGGACGCGCTGGTCGTGGATTTGCAGCGGGCGGGGATTCCTTTCGCTCGGGAGGTTAAATATGAGGTGACCTACAAAGGCGTGATCTTGCCTCACCACGGTCGGGCGGACT
>CAZIFU010000067.1:0-45274 GCA_964539075.1 uncultured Verrucomicrobiota bacterium
AAGGTGACGGGCCAGTTGAACGCGGTGATCAACTGCGCGGTGCTGATGGTGCAGACCAACACGACGGCGACCGGGCCGGTGGACACGGTGGGCTGTCCGGGTCAGCCGGTGCGCCTGTGCACGGCGGCGTGCGGGCTGGGGCCGTTCACGTACATGTGGTTCAAGAACGGCACGCTGCTGCCGCAGGAGACCGGTCCGTGCCTGGCGTTTGCGAGTGTCAACGTGAACGACGCCGGGACCTATTGCGTGAAGGTGACGGGCCAGTTGAACTCGGTGATCAACTGCGCGGTGCTGACGGTGCAGACGGTGACCACGGCGAACGGGCCCCTGGATCAGACGGCGTGTCCGGGAGCGGATGTGCGGTTGTGCACCGAGCCGTGCGGGCAGGGGCCGTTCAGTTTCATGTGGTTCAAGAACGGGACGCTGATTCCGGGGGCGTTGAGCAGTTGTCTGTCGCTGCCGGATGTCAGCCCGGCTGATGCGGGGACGTATTGCGTGAAGGTGACCGGGCAGTTGAACGCGGTGACCAATTGCGCGGTGCTGACGGTGCAGACCAACACGACGGCGATCGGGCCGGTGGACACGGTGGGTTGTCCGGGTCAGCCGGTGCGCCTGTGCACGGCGGCGTGCGGGTTGGGGCCGTTCACGTACATGTGGTTCAAGAATGGCACGCTTTTGCCGCAGGAGACCGGTCCGTGCCTGGCGTTTGCGAGTGTCAACGTGAACGACGCCGGGACCTACTGCGTGAAGGTGACGGGCCAGTTGAACTCGGTGATCAACTGCGCGGTGCTGACGGTGCAGACGGTGACCACGGCGAACGGGCCCCTGGATCAGACGGCGTGTCCGGGAGCGGACGTGCGGTTGTGCACCGAGCCGTGCGGGCTGGGGCCGTTCAGCTTCATGTGGTTGAGGGACGGGGTGATGATTCCGGGGGCCAACGGCAGTTGTCTGACCTTGCCGAGTGTCAGTCCGGGCGACGCGGGGATTTACTGCGTGAAGATCACGGGCCAGTTGAACGCAGTGACCAACTGCGCGGTGCTCACGGTGCAAACCAACACGACGGCGATCGGGCCGGTGGATACGGTGGGTTGTCCCGGCCAGCCGGTACGGCTGTGCACCGAGCCGTGCGGATTGGGGCCGTTCAGTTTCATGTGGTTTAGGGAAGGCGTGATGCTCACTGGAGAGACGAACAACTGCCTGGTGATTCCCAGCGTCGGCGTGAGCGACGCGGGGATTTACTGTGTGAAGGTGACGGGCCAGTTGAACGCGGTGATCAACTGCGCGGTGCTGGCGGTGCAGACCAACACGACGGCGACCGGGCCGGTGGACACGGTCGGCTGTCCGGGCCGGGAAGTGCGGCTGTGCACAGCGGCGTGCGGGCTGGGGCCGTTCAGCTACCAGTGGTTTAAGGATGGAGGGATCCTCTCGCTGGAGACCAATTCTTGCCTGGTGATTGCGAGTGCAAGCCTGAGCAGTGCCGGGTCCTACTGTGTAAGAGTGACGGGGCTGTTGAACTCGGTGACCAACTGCGCCCGGTTGGCCGTCGAGTCCGGTGTGACGACGAGCACGCCGCTGACCGACTCGATGAAGTGTGTGGGAGAAAGCGCAACCTTCTGCACAGTGGCGTCCGGCCCGGGTCCATTCACCTATCTGTGGCGCAAGGACGGGCAAGTGATTCCGGGCCAGACCAGCAATTGTCTGACCCTCGTGAACCTGACTCTGGGCGATGCCGGCCGGTATTGTGTGGAAGTGACCGGCTTCTGCACTTCGGTGACCAACTGCGCAAACTTGACGGTGAACAACAACGCGACCGCGTTGGTCAGCCTGAGCAATTGTCCGCTCACGACCGCCACATTCTCGACTGTCCCCTTGGGCAAAGGCCCGTTTACTTTCGCCTGGACCAGGAACGGAATGCTGATCCCCGGGGCGGTCAACAACTTCCTGACACTGAACAGCGTGACCCCCGCTGATGCCGGGACCTACTGTGTCCGCGTCACCGGCGCCTGCAACCCGGTCACCAACTGCGCGACGTTGACCGTGGTGACAACGCTGCCGCCCGTCAGCGTGGCCTGCAACATCGCGTTGTTCTCGCAGTTCGACATGGACAACATCACCAACGACAATCACGTGCTGTTGCCGGACAGCGGGCCGGTCCAGTTCGCGCTGACGGTCAGAAACACCGGGCAGGTGAACCTGAATGTGGAGATCGCGGGGCTGCCCTGTTCGGTGGATATTGACGGCAACCTGATTCCGGCGACGGTGTTCGTCCCGGCCGGCAGATCAACGAATTTCGTTTGTGACGTGGAGGCGCTGTGTCCGGCGGGCACAAACGTCAGCGTTATGGTGAGAGGCACCGCCGTTCCCAGTGCGAGCGCGCCGTGCGTCTTTGACAGCAGCGGCAATGCGATCCGGACGGCGCTGATCAGTTGCACCGCCACGGTGAATTGTCAGCGGCCGCTAAGCTGCCGCGTCACCGGCGGCGGCCGGCTGGACTTTAATGTCACGGACACCAACTGCACGACCGTGCCGACGACCTTGTTCCCGGCCAAGGTGGGCAATTACGAGTTGAGTCACGTGACACATGGCGGTCAGTTGGGTTCGCCATTCGCGCAGCTTGACTGCGGTGGCGTGCTGGGCAATCCGTGCATCCGCGGGCAGTGGCAGCACACCCGCCACTACAAGGGCTCGGGCAACCCACGGGATGTCATCGACATGGACTTCCACTCGCAGACCCCGAAGGGCGTGTATGACTCGCTGAACCGCGCCTGCCTGGGTTGCTGCGATCCGGTCACCGGCCGGTTCATCTCGCCGATTGTGGTGGGCGGCATTTGCAACCCGGATGATCGCAAGGCGTGCGGGCCGCAGCCGCGTCCGGCGCCGGCCAATGCCGTCATCTTTTCCGGTGTAGGCACAATCAAACCGGAGACCGACAGCGGGTCGGACAACAAGTCGGCCGAATGGGTGGTGTTCCGGGTGTATATCGAGGACCGCAGCGAGCCGGGCGGTTTCCATCCGAAAGGCGCGGTGGAACCGGCGGATGTGTATTGCTTCCAGGCGTGGAGGACCGGCATCAAGGTCAGCAAGACGCCGGACTTCACGACGGTGGCACCGACCTTCCGCCGGGCCCTGGGCCAGGCGAACTGCGACTTCCTCAAGGCCTTGATGAACGGGGCACTTCCGCCCGGAACGCTGCCGTATGCGACGGTGAGCGGGATGACCGCAGACATTGTGGATTGTGGACCGCTGTCTTCGGGCAATCAGCAGATCCATCCGTCCACCAGCGCGGAATGCAATCAGTAGCCAAAAGACTTCATCCTCAGCAGCCCGTTAAAAAAGTAGCCGCCGACGTTAGTCGGCGCAAAAAGCCTTTGGAACTCTCAGGAAATCAGCGCCGACTAACGTCGGCGGCTACAATTGAAGGGTTTTTCAACGGGCTGCCAGGCAATGGCATTGTGGTTACTGCTTCGGCATTGCCATCGGGGGCAAGCCAATCGCCCCGACTTCAGCGTGGGTCAAGGTTTCCCAGGCCATGTGGTGGCTGACTCCCGTGGGTCGGTTCGTGGGGAGGACCGCCGCCATCTTGGGCAGGCTGTGGCCGAGCCGGTTGTGGAAATGATTATAGGCGATTTCCCAGGTGGGATGCTTGTTGAATTCCAGATATTGCGGCACCGGCGCATTGTTCGGCGCCAGGAACTGGGCTTGGTATTCGAGGGCGGCCATGATGCGCCTGCCCTGCTCGGCGTAAAGGTCAACGCCCTGCTGCCGCGCCGTCTCGGCGGCATTCACCATCGCTGAAAGCGCCATGTTGGCGTGGCCGGAATCGCGGCAGGTTTCCTGCAACAAACCATCCACCAACGGTGTCGTGTGACCCTTGTTTCCCCAGATGGCCATCTCCTCGCAATTCGCGGGCTTCACGGGCGTCGGCCCGTCGGTGGACAAATAAATGTAAGCGGGCGCCCGGCCCCGCCACATCTTGAGGCCCAGGTCGAACGTGGCCCGGTCGTCGTTGAACACGCCGATGTTGATCAGCGCCTCGCTCATGGACAATTCCTTGTTGCCGTTCTCACACGAGCCGCCGATCAGCGACGGCACGTATTGCTGGGTCAGCATGTCTTGAAACCTGGCAATGTCCGCCGCGCTCCATCCGGCATCCGTGTAGCGGAGGATTTCCGCGGCCCGCGGCCAGACCTCGGCGCACCACGCGGCCTGGACCGGGCCGTTTTCACGTTGATGACCGCCGGTGAGCGTGCCCGACCAGGCATTCATGATTTTGATGGCGTTCTCCGCGTAGGTCTTGTTCCCGGAAAAATGCCAAAGCAGGGCTTGCGCATAGGCGGCCCCGCTGTCGCGCTGTTCATCCTTGCAACCCAGATCAGGATTGGAACGAGGCCCGCAGATGACTTCAGCCCGAGGATGAGGCGTGTAAGCCAAGGCGCCCAGGTCACTTGCTTTTGCCGCTTCAAACGCGGACTTCCATGGTTCATCCCCCGCCGCCACCTTGCCCTTGATGAAGTCCAACTGCGCGCGGTTGACCAGGACTCCCGGATGATGGAAACCACTCGTCGGGCTGACGGCGGCGGCAAAGGAAACCGGGGCGAACGCCGTACCGAGGAACAACGACGCGAACACGGCGAATCGGGCCATGGGCCACCGGAGCGGAGAGAGAAGTTTCTTCACAAGGATAAGGGATGTCTAAACCGTAACAATTCAGTTGAAAAGAAAGGAAACCACAGATGGACACAGATAAGAGAGCCGCCCGGGCCGTCACCCAATTTCTCTCGAAACGGTGGACGTTTGAACCATCGAGGCAGTTTGTGTCTGATCCGTAAAATCTGTGTCCATCTGTGTCCATCGGTGGTTTCCATCTGCATCGTTCGGGCACAGGCTGGTGTTTATGGCTTCGCCTTTTCCACGAGCCAGAGGTTGCGGAACTGCACCGGCATGCCGTGCTCTTGCAGCATGAGCGGGCCGGTCGGAGATTCGCCGAGCCGCCCGGCGGCGCCCGTCGGCGGATTCAGCTCCTGCTGGTCGTAGATTTTCACGCCGTTGAGGAGAACGGTGGCGCGGGCGCTGGCCGTCTTCCGGCCGCTGGCGTCGAACTGCGGCGCGCGAAAATCAATGTCGAACGTCTGCCATTCGAGCGGCGGGCGTGTGGCGCGGATGCGCGGGACGGCGGTCTTGGGTGTGCAGTTGTCGAACCCGGCGTTCGGCGTGCCGTCCAGCCGGCCGTAAGTCTCGTTGATGTTCGCCTCGTAGCGCGTCTGGAGGTAAACGCCGCTGTTGCTCGGCCCGCCGAGCGTGCGGAACTCGACGTGGATTTTGCAGTCGCCGAATTTCCGGCGCGTGATGAGGCAATCGGTGCCGGGCACAACTTCCATCGCGCCGCCTTCGACGAGTTTCCATTGCCCGGGGCCGTCCTCCACCAGCCACTCTTTGTCTTTTTTCTTTGCCCAGGCATCGAGATTGCGCCCGTCGAACAGCACGACGGCCCCTTTGGGCGGCGGAGCGCCGAGCGTGGGCGGCGTGCGCGTGACGTGTTTCAAATCAAAACTCTCGCCGGCTTTGTCCGCTTTGAAATGTCCGGTTGCGATAACACCGCTCCAGCCGTCGCCGCTGAAGGCAATCCTGTCGCCGGAGGCCGTGCCGGAGAGCACGGCAACCGGCTTGTCATCCGGCGCGTCGAATTTGCGAAACACGTTCGCCGCATATTTTCCCTCCGCGGTGGGGAACACTTGTGCGACGTAGCCGCCGCCCTGCCAGTCGCCGACGCGCGGGTCTGCCCTGGCAGGGACAAAGTTCACCGCCTTCTCCTGCGCGGCGGACAGCGGAAGGGCGAACGCGCAGAACGCCGCGAGCAGCGTGGGGATTTTCATGTGCGGAAAATTCAGGCCGTCGCGGCAATCGCCTCGCGGACTTCCTTGAGAAACTTCGGCACCACGGTGTAGGGATCGTAGTCGCCGCCACCGCGCGGGGAGAGCGTCTCGATGGGCAGATAGCCGCGGTAACCGGAGTCGCGCACGATGCGCATGAGACGCTTGAGATCGGTCGGCGCTTCGGCCTCCTTCTCCACGCCGAGCGGACTTTGCTTGATCTGCCAGTTGACCGCGTAGGGCGCGGCCTTGGCCATCTCCGCATACGGATCGGCGGCCTTGAAATAGCCGGTGTCCACAATCGCCCCACACCACGGGGAGTCCACGCGCTTGACGAGCGCGATCAGGTCGGCGGCGGTCTTGAGAAAATCGCCGTGGTTCTGGACGCCGATGATCACGCCGGATTTCGCGGCATGATCGGCGCACGCGCGGAGGTCGGCGGCGATCCACTCCTCCACCTGGCCGCGCGTCGCGCCGTTGGACACGGTCTCCCACGTCTGCGCGCGCATCTGCGTGTCGGCGAAGACGCGCAGCACCGGCGCGCCGAGCTTCGCGGCGACTTCGGCCCAGTCCTTGATCCACTGCACGTCCTTCGCGCGCGCGGCCTTGTCCGCCACGGTGAAATTGTTGCCCACGCCGGAGCCGCTGATGCCGAGGCCCAGATCAAACGCGCGGCGCTTCAACTCGAACACCGACTTGTCGTCCGGCAGCTTCCGGTCGCGGTAGCCGGGGAAATAATAGCCCGTCACGTCACAGCCCTCGAAGCCGTGCTTCGCGCAGAACTCCAGCAGTTCGACCAGGCTCATGCCCTTGCCGCGGCCAAGCGCGTGGTCGTTGAGCAGCTTGGCGAACGAATAGGCGTTGAGCGAAACCTTGAGGAGCGGCCCGCCAACCCGCTGGATCGGTTCGACGGCGGCGAACACGGAATTCGCGACGGGGCCGAGGCCGGTGGCGGTGGCGGCGAGCGGCAGCAGGGCGGCGCGCTTGATAAAGTTTCTGCGGTCAAGGGTCGGGTGCATTTTCAGGTTTCTTTTTTACCGGGTTTTCGGCCCTCGGCAAGCCCAGGCTGATTGCAATGCGATCACTCAGTAACAATTGGTACAAACGATAACGCGGCCCCTCACCCCGGCCCTCTCCCGAGGGGCTGAGGGAGAACGGTATCCAGTCACCACCAGGTCGAACGCGCACAGACTTCGAACACGCTGGCGACGATTCCCCCTCTCCCGCCGGGAGAGTGTCCACGGCCCGCACAAAGCCTCGAATTGTGCCCCTGAACCGGAGAAGACCGAGCTTCGTCGCGTCAGCGTCTTGGACTGCGCCAGTCCTCTGGCGCTTTGGAAGTCGTGGGTTGTCGAAAGCGCCAGAGGACTGGCGCACTCCAAGACCTTGCGGTGATACGAACGGTTCATGGAAAGGCCCGGGGTGAGGGCATTTCCTGCGTGCAATATGCCGATTCTCATTCCGGCTTGATGTAATATGCGCCAAGGTGCTCGTGGAGCGTTGCGAGCAACGTGTCGGCGTCGAGTTCGCCGGTGTGGCGGAAGAGCACCTTGCCGCCCGGCGCGATGAGGACGGTGTGCGGCACAGGGCCGGGCCAGTCGGGATCGAGCGCCGACACCAGATCGTCAAGTTTCGCGCCGGTAAAGAGATAGTTGTTGGACTTGCGTCCCTCGGCCTCGACCGATCGCTTCAGCCGGTTCGGCAGGGCGGCGTGGTTTTTCTCCAGAAATTTCCGCGCCTTGTCCTGCTCCTTGGGATCGTCCACGCTGATCGTGATCAGCTCGAAGTCGCGGTTGCCCAGGCGGCGGGTGAGCGACACCAGGCCGGGAAACTCCTTCACGCACGGGCCGCACCAGGTGGCCCACACGTTGAAGAGTCGCAGTTTATCAGATTTGTTTTGCGCGAGCGCGGCGATGCCGGCCGCGTCAATCAACTCGACGGACACCGGCGCTTTTTCCCATTGCTCGTCCACCTTTTTAGTTTCTTCCTTCTTGGAGAGCCATTTGGTGGAGCAGCCCATGGGTTTGGTTTCCGCGACGGCGACCGGTCGCCCGGCGAGCAGCGCTTCCACCGCGTTGCGTGCATCCGGCGACGTGACCGAGGCCGGGTCGGGAAAGCGCGAATCGTCGAACCGGCCCATGTAACGCAGCCGCCGGTCGCGGTCGAAGAGGAACACGTGCGGCGTGGCGAGGCAGCCGTAGGACTTGGCCGTGGCCTGCGTGTCGCCGTCATAAAGGTAGGGAAACGTGAAACCCTGCTCCTTCGCGTAGAGCTTCATCTCGTCGTAACTGTCGTTGTATTTGCTGTAGCCCAGTTCGTCGAGCCGCACGGCGTCGGGGTGGTTGGGATTGATGGCGACGACGTCGAGGCCGCGCGCCTTCGTGTCGGCAAAAAGCTTCAGGAGCCGCGGTTCCATCGCGTGCGAATAGGGGCAGTGGTTCGACAGAAAAATGACCATCAGCACGGGGGCCTTCTGGAAATCGGCCAGCTTCTGGGTTTTACCGTCCACGCCGCGCAGCGAAAAGTCCGGCGCCGCGTCTCCGAGCTTGAGCTGGCGAGCATCCGGGGGCAGGCCGCTGTCGGACTTTGCGCCCTTGCCTTTCTTGGGTGTTTCCTGAGCGGAGAGGAAACCGTGCGCAAGGCACATTATTAGTGTGAAGTTCAGCAGAGAATGTTTCATGAATATTTGAGCCTCGTTACCTCGGCTCCTACGAGAGGACAGGTTTTTGTCGGGCGTCATGGTTTCGCCCTGGCGGCCACCCAGCGCACGGCGTGTTCGCTGAAGCCCTCCATGCCCTCGGTCTGTTCCGGGTGCGGACTGGAAACGAGCACGCGGCCCTGGCCGAAGGTGCCGCGCACCATCGCGGGCGAGTTGACCATCGCGCCTTTGGGTGTGCCATTTTCAGCCAGCTCGGTGCGAAAAAAAGCCAGGGGTTCGTAGTCGGGAATGTCGTCGCGTTCGCCGGGCTTGAGGATGGGGCCGTTGGCGTAGCGGATGTCGTGCTTGCCCGCGGACACGCTGGTGAGGTCCCGGCACAGCGGGGTGACCTCGATCTGCACCGTGCCTTCGCCGCGCTTCCACTTGGAGGAAACCGTCTTCGCGTCCAACACGCCCACGCCCCAACTGAAACCGGAGCACGCCAGATACGCCCCCGCGCAGATGCCGACGTAACCGCCGCCGTGGCGCACAAACTCGCGCACCTCGTCGCGCCCCTTCTCGCTGATGGCATCCGCTTCCCGATGTCCGCTGCCGCCGCTGAACACGACCACGTCGAAGTCTTTCAAGACACCGCCGGCGATGTCCTTGCCCTTGACCTTCGTCACCTTGATGTCGCTCGTCTTGCCAAGCTGTTCGGTGATACGCGGGATGCCCTTGCCGAAAGCACCTTCATCGTCGAAGAGCGCGACGCGAATCAGTCGGACGTCGCCGGCGCGCAGCAGTGTGGTGGCAAGGGTGAGGCCAAGGATGCAACAGGCGAGCAGGCGAAAGGAGATTTTCATGGGTGCTGGCAATATCAGAAGCGCTTGTGACTGGCGAGTTCAAATTCAGTTCGCTGTTGCCCGCCCGAATCCTTAGCCATTAGCGCCACGCGCGGCCGACTGGGCGAACTCGCCGTGCCGCCGTTTGGAGCGCCGGTCTCCGACCCGGCGCGTTTCGAATCGTCACCAACGCGCCGGATCGGAGACCGGCGCTCCGTTCGCATAGGATTCAGGCTGCCCGCGGTGCGGCATTGGCGAACGATTACAGGGCCTTCTTTTTCGCCTTCTTCGCGGCCTTGGGTTCACCGGCGGTCTGATCCAGATAGTTGCGGTCTTTCTCAACGAGGGGACGGTCGAAGATGTCGCCGAGGGGAACCGAAGTGTGCGCGGTGGCGGCGAAGGCCTTCATTTTCTCGACGATGTCCGCGTGTTGCGCGGCGACGTTTTGCGATTCGGAAATGTCCTTCGCCAGGTCGTAGAGTTCCCACGCCTTTTGCTCGCCGCCGACGCGGATGGCTTTCCAGGAACCCATGCGCACGGCCACGTCGTTCTTGTGTTCCCAGTAAAGATACTCGTGCTGCGGTTGCTTGCGGCCGGCGGCCTTCTCGCCGAGCAGCTCCGGCACAAAGGAAATGCCGTCGGTGTCCTTCGGGCATTGGGCGCCGGTGAATTCGGCGAGCGTGGGCATGACATCGGGGAAATAACAGAGATGGTCGGTCACGCGGCCCGCGGCGATGTGTCCGGGCCAATGCGCAATGAACGGCACGCGCAGGCCGCCTTCGTAGAGTTGGGCTTTGAAGCCGTGGAATTTCACGCCGGTCTTCGGGTCCACGTTCGGGCTGAAAATGCCCTCCGGATGCTGGTCGTCGGGGAAGTAGCGCGCCGCGCCGTTGTCGCCGGTGAGGAAGATGAGCGTGTTCTTTTCCAGGCCGAGTTCCTTGAGCAACGCGCGCACGTCGCCGACCTCCCGGTCCACCAGGTTGACCATCGCGGCGTACATTTTCGCGTTCTCGCCGCTCGTTTCGTCGGCGCCCCACGGTTTGTCTTGGTAGAGCTTCCACGACGGATCGTCCTTGGGCATACCCCACAAGCCGTGCGGCGGCGTCCAACACAGGTAGGCAAAGAAGCGTCGGTCCTTGTTGTCGCGGATGAATTTCTTCGACTCCTCGAAGATACGGTATTGGCTGAAGGTTTGTCCCACTTTGGTGTCGCCGGTGTTGCCCGCCAGCAGGACTTCCTGGCTGTTGCGCACCAAGTAGCGCGGGAAATAGGTGTGCGCGTGGACCTGGTCGTAGTAGCCAAAGAAAACATCGAAGCCGTGCTTCTCCGGCACGCCCGAAGTGCCGCGCGCGCCGTTGCCCCACTTGCCGAAACCGCCGGTCGCGTAGCCCGCGCGTTTGAGCATCGAGCCGAGCGTCTCCTCGTCGGCGCGCAACGGGTCGAAGCCGCCGTTGGCGCGGATGGTCATGTGGCCGCCGTGCTTGCCGGTGAGCAACGCGCAGCGCGTAGGCGCGCAGACCGGCCCGCCGGCGAGGCATTGGGTGAAGCGCGTGCCCTCGGCCGCGAGCCGGTCAATGTTCGGCGTGCGATGGTCCGGATGCCCCATGAGCGACAGCTCGTAATAACCGAGTTCATCAATGATGAAATAAACGATGTTGGGCTTCTGCGCGGCGAGGGTTGAGCCGCAAAAGAACGCAGAGAGCGCAAAGAGGAAGGGAAGGAACCGTTGAATCTTCATGTGTTCGCGGATTGAAAACCAATCCGTGAGAGCGCGCGAGATTTTTTTTGGAGTGGATGGACTCTCCAACAGCCGGGCGGGTCGCGCGCACTCTGGCCGGCCTCTTAATCCTCTGGCAATCGTGCTGGCCTGGCGGTATAAGCCGGAGCCATGAAAACCACACGACGCGGCTTCCTGGCTGCCGGCACGGGCGCGGTCGCATTTTCCATCCTTCCCGCCCGCCCGGCCTTCGCAGCAAACACGGACGTTACGGATGAGGCATTGGAAAAAGCCGCCGCCAGGCCCGTCCTCGACCTCAAGGGCCTCAAAGAGCCGGTCATCATTGAATCCATCGAACTGCTCCGCAAAGGCAAGGAGCATTTCGTGCGTGTCCGTTCCAGGGACGGCGCGGAAGGCATCTCGCTCGACGACGGCCGGATGAACATTCTCCATCCGATTTTCCACAAGCAGGTCGTCCCCTATTTTCTCGGCAAGGATGCGCGCGAGCTGGAGGAACATCTCTTTGGCGTTTACCGCCACGACAGCAACTACAAGCTGCAAGGATTGCCCTTCTGGGTCCCGGTGGCGCTGGTGGAGTTTGCCATCCTCGACCTGTTGGGCCGCATCGCCGGCAAATCCATCGGCGAACTGCTCGGCGGTGTCATCCGCACCAGCGTGCCGTTCTACGTCGCCAGCGGCCGGCGCGACACGACACCGGAGCAGGAGATTGATTATCTGAAGAGCCTGATTGACCAGACCGGCGCCAAAGCCATCAAATACCGCCTGGGCGGACGCATGAGCCGCAACCAGGATGCCATGCCCGGGCGCACGGAAAAACTTATTCCGCTCACCCGCAAATCCTTTGGCGACAAACTCGCCATTCACGCCGACGCGAACAGTTCTTACGATGACACCCGGCTGGCCATCAAGATTGGCCGCCTGCTGGAGGACATCAACGCCGTGTTCTATGAGGAGCCTTGCCCGTTCGACAACTTTGAGGCGACGAAGAAGGTTGCCGACGCCCTCAAGATTCCCATCGCGCTGGGCGAGCAGGAATCCAGTCACTGGCGCTACCAGTCGCAGATCCGCCAGCGCGTCGCCGACGTCGTGCAACCGGACCTGTATTACTATGGCGGCCTGGTGCGCTCGACTCGCGTGGCGCGCATGGCGGAACTGCGCGACATGCCGGCCACCCTGCACCTCTCTGGCGGATTCGGTTTTGTGTATATGCTCCACTTCGCCTCCTGCACGCCCAAGATCGGGCCGTGGCAGGAATACAAAAAGGGCGTGGAAACCTACGGCCAATGGTTCCATCCCCCGCTGCGCATCAACGACGGCGCGCTCAGCGTGCCGAAAGGCCCGGGCGTGGGCATCGTCGAGCCGAAGGAAATCTTGAAAGGCGCGGAGGAGGTGAAGGGATAGCGCGACCAGGTTTTGTCCATCAACTCCCAACCAACAACCTTCAACTCCTTCCCTGGTTAGGAGGCCGTTGAAAAATTCTATCTCCTGTAGCAGCCGAGGTAACGAGGCTCAAGTCTCCTCGGAGCAGAAAGAGTCGTCAGAGCCTGTTTGAAAAGTCCTCGTCGGAGTGCGCCCGTCCTCGGGCACAACAGCGTGGATTTACTGGCCGCGCTCAAAAAGCCCACGCCCGCCGGCCTGCCAACGCGGCTGCGCCCGAGGACGGGCGCACTCCGTTCGGGGCTAGCACCGCCGCCAAAGCGGGTTTTCAAACAGGCTTTCAGAGCCTCGTTACCTCGGCTGCTACTCTATTAACGGACTGTTAGGGCAACTCCTTGAGCCGGATGCGGCGATACTCCATTTGGCCGCGGTCGGCTTCGAGGCCGATGGGGCCGGTGGCCGGAACTTTGAGCGCGTCCTCCAGCACTTCACCGTTGCAGGTGCAATGCGCGATACCGTCCTTCACCGTGACCTCGATTTCGTTCCAGTCCTGCGGCTTGTATTTTTTGAGTTCCTTGTAAGGGCCGGCAACGAGGTAATCACGGCATTGAAGCTGCGGTTTGCGGATGAAGATGCCGCTGTCCGCGTTCACGGCGGCGCGGAATTCCAGCTTGAGATTGAAATCCTTTGCAAACTCGCGCGTCGTCCACAACGACTGGACCAGCCGGGGTTCCCGGGGATGCACCACCAGAACGCCGTCCCCGGCGCTGAAACGGCCGTCGCTGCTCGCGGTTTTGCCGTCGAAATTATTGGTCTTGTAGCCCCAGCCGGTGAGGTCTTTGCCATTGAACAAACTGACGTAGCCCGGCTCGGGTTTGAAATCCGCGGCGCACGCCGTCAAGGCAACCGAACCGAGGAGCAACGCCACGTTGCGGACAGACAGGGAGCGAATTGAGTTCATAATTTTGGGAATTGGATGCGACAGAGAATCGCGTGAGAGGCGAATCGGTGCAAGCCTGAACGCTTGGGAAACCATTCATTCGCCTTCAACAAGTCAACTTTTGATTCCGGGTGTTCCCGCCATCCGGTGCATCTCAATTCTTGGTAACGCGCTGTGTCATTGGTTCAGCCCGGAGGGCGAAAGCGAATAACCCAGCGACTTAGGGCGTGTTGCCCAAATCGCTTCGAATCGTTCCGTTCGGAGGGACGAGCTACGCGAGTCCCAAACTTCTTCCACTTTTCCGAGGAAATTGGGGGCTCGCGTAGCTCGTCCCTCCGAAAAAAGATTTGGGCAACACGCCCTTTATCGCTGGGTCGGTGTCGCCGCAAACCCGAGTCCCGCAGGGACGAAAGGAATTACCTGGCGCTGGCCGGGCATCCTGGCGTCCCTCCGGGACTTCGGCCTTCTCCGCTCTGATCCCAGCGATCAATCGCTGGGCTGTTTTCGATCGTCCCTGCGGGACTGGCGGATGCGCGCGCAGCCCGTGTTGAAAAGGGGATACCCTTCCGCCATCCGTCAGTCGCGCACGATGCGGTAGAAACCCAGCAAGCCGGACGGTGTCACCAGGTACTGCTTGTTCGATCCATCCCCGGTGTAGGTCTGCACATCACCCCACGAGTTCGGATTGGCCACGTCGGTGCTGACTTGCACGTGATACGTTTTTCCGTCGTTCGCCGTGGCAAAGGTGAGCTGGATCTGGTTCCCCACAAAGACCGGCTTGTTCAGGAACAGCGGCAGCGGTATCGGGTAGGTCGCTCGAAACGTGTTGGTGCCATTGGCGAACGCGAGCTGCCCCAGGCGATTGCCACCGGAAGGTTTGCCATCACGACCCGACCCGCCTTGCAGGGCGAAATAATTGGCCGGCGTGTTGGTAACGGTGGTCGTGATGAGCGGACTGCCGCGGCGCGTGAGCAACGTGAGATTCCCGTTATCGTCCGTCACCCAGATGCCGGAGTCGTTGGCGGAGTTGGTGGGACTGCCGATGATGCCCGGTCCGGCCACCTGCCCGACGAAGGCGACTCGGTTGTTGCCGAACATCACCACTTGGTCATTAAGCGGGTAAAAGAGGTCTTCCAACTGGCCGCTGCTGTCGATGAAGTAGCCTTTCCACACGGCACCCGCCGGCATCCCCGGCGCCTGAGTGCCGGACCGGGCGAGAATCTTCAGGTCGCCCGAATTCGAGCCATAGACGAGAACCTTGTCGTTCACGGCGAAGGTAATGCCGGTGCCGGTGATGCTCGCCATGAACACTATTTTGCCGCCCGTGCCCATGCGGATCGGGCCGTTGCCGGAGAAGCCGCTGAACGTGACGCCGGGCAGTCCGGGCACGGCCAGGCCATTGGTTGCCACGACGAGCAGGTTGCTTTCAAATCCGGCGAAAACGCCGCTGGTGCCAAAACCCTTTCCGATGAACGCATAGCGCCCGTCATCATCCATGGCCGGCCAGTTGGCGATGTTGAATTCTATATTGAACAGCGGACCGGCAGGATTACCCGGATAGGGCGTGCCCAGGCCAGTGGAACTTGCCAGATGCGCGAGGCGGATGCCGTTGACCGAGTCGTGCAGCCAGATGCCGAAACCACTGTCGCCGTTTGTTGGCGTTGTAAACCTCGCCGATGAACAGCGAGAGACCCTTCGCATTCCGGGAAGCGTGGAAATAGCCGTTGTTGTCCACCGTGTATCCGGGCAGGCCGGGTGGCGCGTGAAACGAATCCATCACGAGGCTGAGATTGGCGACCGGGCCGGCGTACACCGCGATGGTTTGAAGAAAGAAGTTATTGCTCGATACCTCCGCGCGGAAGGCGATCGTGTCATCCAGAGCCACGCCGCAATCGAAAACGCCCGTCACCGACGTCGGCAGGGTGTGCAACGCGTATTTGATCAACGGATTTCCCAAGCCCGCCGCTTGGGAGCCGCCTTGGGCCACCGTCAGCTTCTGTGTGAGGTTGCTTTGAAACAAAGTCGTCGTGCTGATGAAAGTGACAGTGCCATTGCTCGATAACACATATGGGACCGTGTCTTGCGAACCCGGCGCAAGTATTGAATTGGTAGAGCCGATGATGGAAAGAATGGGACTGGTCGGATTGCCGATGACATAGTTGGTACCGTTGACATAAAGCACATTCCCGGCGTCGTTGATCACCGGAATTCTGGCATGGTTGGTGGAGGAAGCGCTGCCGACCAGTTCGACCGTCTGGCCGTGCGACATCGGGCCGGCCAGTGGCAAACCGCCCAACAAACAGACGAAAAATCGCAGAATGATTCTGTAAGATTGAAGATGAGTATTCATCGGATCGAAGCCCTTATACTGCGTCACGCAAGCGGTCATTGCCCTGAGTTGCCGAAGAGAACATTGTTTGTGTAAACAATCTCTGGAGGGCAGCCGCAACTCAAGCTTTTTTCAAAAGCTCCGTGTTCGCCCAGGTGATTTTCAATGAGGAGCGGCTTCATAAGGCCAGCCTCGGTGGGGCGAGACTCCGTCGAACCGTGTCGAGCGCGGATTGAACTGGCTCGACACCCCACCCTATAAAACCACTTCTAACAAAGCTGGCAGAGAGGCTAGCAGCGGGGAGGCGGTTTTTGAGCCAGTTCCACCGAAGCTCGTCTCTCGCCTCCACCCGGCCAACCCCTGCTGCAACCGGTCGAGAAACACACGCTCGATTTCCTTCGGGGTGATGCGGTTGTCGTCCTGCCGGCGTGGGTCGACTTCGCCGCAGGCCAGGGCCAGGGCGCTGTTTTTCAGACAGTTCATTCGTCGGATTTTCTTTGCCTCGCTGGGGCCTGACAAATTCACTGAGCTATCGTATCAGGTTCGTCTCCTCCGGCGAAGATTTGTTGGAAACATCCCCCGAGGATGGGAGCGCGGACAGCCTTGTCCGCGAGTTTCTGGTTTCAAGGCCAGCACGTGCGGACAAGGCTGTCCGCGCTCCCATTCCCGTCAATTTTTGGATCCGCCTTTTCCCCCGGCAGCGCAAAGGCCACACACGCACCCCCATCGGCAGGCCGAATTCATCAGAGCCTCGTTCCCTCGGCTCCTACGCGCTTTACTCCACCACCATGATTCCGCGCATGACGAGATAGTGGCCGGGAAAGGAGCAGATGTAGGCGGGAGATCTCTGCGTCATTCTTGCCGTCCGGAACTCTCAGCGTTCATGAAGCGGTCTTACTGAAAATTGATGCTTTCCGCGGCTAGAGTCGAGCTATTGAGCGTTCAAAAGTGTTTCTGACGCTTGTGAGCGGCCTTTTTGTAAGCGTTGCTGCGAATTAACACTGTGAGAACCAAGCTTAACAGAATGACTATTACCCCTAAAAAAACTACGCTTGGCAATGGAACAGCAAAGTGAATTGGCCCAAATAGGACGACGGTCTCGGCGTTCCAGAAACTGGGACCATAGCTACGCTCCATTAGCCCGTACTTGCCACCGACTGCTGTGATCGTCCAATTTTGTGTCGGTCCCTCCGTCGGAAGCGCGTTCGCGAAAACAGCGGCAACGAGGAAAATTACCAACGGACTGCCCCGTACCTTAAGCCTGGTACCGCGAAGATCGAGCTTGTGGTTGTGGAGGGTTTGGGGAAAGTCTGAACTTCCGGACTGGCCGCGTGGCTTCACTTCAAAGAATGACTTTTAATACAGAATCGAAATCACGGACGTGGCGTGAAATTCAATGGAAATGGGTAAATCCCCTTGATTTCAATCTCAATGCCTTCAACTTTTACTATTTTATTCCCGTTGCAGACATCCAGGATTCGGCCACGAATTGAAGCAGCAAAATGTATACTATCCCCGAACTTGAACTTACCGTACGAGTAACCCGGTGCATCCAAAGCTAGATAATTGACGTCTGATGGATCGATATCTTGGTATGCTCCACCCGTTAGGTTGTTGATGCTATCATCCTGCCAGTTCAACTTGTCGACGTGATAAAGCCCGTCCAAGGGCATCCCGTTGACATTCTTTTTGGCAGCATCACCGTTAACAACGTCCATGCTTTTGGCGTATTGGACATATTTGCAGCACTTCGGATCGTACCCGTCACCTTTCTTGAAAGTGATTCGGATGTCAAACTCATGCTGGTATTGGCCTTTTTTGGGGTCTGTTATCCAACGGCGCGACACGAGCTGAAAAAACTGTACTCCACAACTTGGGCACAATCCGATTGGGTCGAATTTGTTTATTGCCTGATTGTCCAGAAACCCGTACAAATTCGGCCCTCCATGTTCCTCAATGGGATCTCTTGAAGCAAAGCGACCGATATGCGGATCGTAGGACGCTTGGGACTCGAGTGTTACGAGAAGCATCACTGTCACTGCAAGAACATTTGCTTGGATTCGCATATTCATGGTTCCCCAATCTTTGTTGGCACGATTTCAATCTGAAGGGGTGGTGTTGTCAATGGCAAATTAGGCCTTCCAGGTTCGAACGGTTTTTGCATCAAGGTTCTCATCTCCGCAGCCCGACGGCGATTCTCCACGTCCAAATGGAACCGGTGAATCTCCGCTTGAACCTGTGCGGCGCTGTTCTGGCCCACGAGGCGCTGTCGAAGTTCTGCCGGAATCGCCTGCTGGTATTCAGCGGGCAACCACTCGGGCCGCACGTTCGCTGGCAAAGTTTGTGGTGCTTTGAGCACCTGCGCAGCTGTCGCCTCCTGATTGCCGCGATTCATTTGTTCGGCGTGATAGGCATTCATTTCGGAGACAATCTCTGCTTCCTTGCTGAGACCGCGCAGCCGATCTTGAAGTTCTGGCGGTATGGCTTGCCAATATTCCTGCGGTACGCGCTCCGCAGGAATCTGAATGCGTCGCGGCAACGGAGCCGCCGATAACGCCAGCAGTTGAGCAATCTCGGAAGTTTGAAGTGTCTCCCGCAAATCATTCGTCGGCTTGATTAATTGGACTTGTGGAGAATCCGAAGCCAGCGCCTCACGCCGCAAGCGCGCGCTCAGTTCTGTCTTCAGTTCGGCGACCACCTGCTCAATCATCATCAGATTTGTGTTCTGGTTCATTAAGCGCATCAGCCGCAGCCTCTTGTCCCGAAGTTCGGCGTAGTCCGGGTCTGCTGGCACGGGCAAACCGGCCACTTCCTCCCACAAGTTGTCCCAGCGGTCGGCGGCTTGCTCGTTGTTGGCACGGTCACGCGCGTGCGCCACGATTTGCTTGAGCGTCGGAGTCTCCGGCAGCTGGCGCGCAGCCTGTGCCCAGGTTTCTGCCGCCGCGTCGAAACTCTTCATGCTTGTGAGGCAGTTCGCACGAATCGTCAGGAACGTTCCAAGGATCTCCTGCTTGCTTAAAGGACGCAACAAACCGTAGGAGCGGACTTCTTCCTCAGACGTTGGGAACGGCCATTTGCGATAAAACTCATCGGGGTAATTGTTGTAGCCGATGCTCGTGGCCTCGACGTTTAGATGCTCGCTGCCATCCTCGTAGCGAACATAGAAATGCCCTTTGGCTGACGCCAGATGAACTGGGTAACCCAGCCGTTGCGCGACTGCCGCGTAGAGCACGGGCAAGGAAGAACAAGTGCCTTGTCGTTTTCCACCAAGCAAGCCATGAAGGAATAAATCCTGGGAATCGGCAAAGAAAACAAAGCTCGGCTCCCGCTCACCCAGTAACTGCGGCAGCGCCCGCTCTGGGCTATAATGTGTCTGGAAATCCTGCTGCAACACGGTTGCGAGCATCATCATCCGGTAGGAGGCCAGCGACCCGCCGTATTCCTTTGGATTGTTTGCGAATCGTCGAAAATTCCGCTGGGTTTCCCTGGCGACATGACCGGCCCAAGAATCCAGTGTGTCAAGGTCTTGCTGGTAGTCGAGATTTTCTGCGCCACGCAAGCCTTCAGCGCAAAGAAGGTTAAACACGGCAATATCCAACTGCTCCAGTTGTTCCGGTGAGAGAGCCAGCAGTTCTTGCAGCGTTCGCGGTTGCAGAGCACGCGCTTAAGATCTGAAGTAGTGACAAAGGTTGCTGTGTTTGTCGGCTTCGTTTCTTTGGCGTTTTGAGGGCTTCCAGCGAAGACGAAAGCAGGAGTGATTACAACAATGATGCACGCGAGCAACAGATGCTTTGTTTGATGCCGTCGTGGGCGTTGGCTCCGAACGCGGTGTCGCATCCTGCCGTTTGCCGCCGCTTCATTCATACACTTCAGACTATCTCCCGGATTCTGACCGGCAAGTGAAATTATGATCGCCCGCCTACTCCACCACCATCATCCCGCGCATGACCAGATAGTGGCCGGGGAAAGAGCAGATGTAAGGGTACTGTCCGGGCGTCTTCGGCGCGTGGAAACGCAGCGTGTCGCTGCCGTTGGGCTGAACCATCTTCGTCGCGTGGAGGATTTTGTCGGACTTGGGGATAAAATCCATCTTCTCGAAGGCGTCCGGCAGCTTGGCCATTTCATTGGCGGCGAAACCGATTTCATCCGCGGCGCCGGGTTGGCAGATCAGCAGGTTGTGCGGCGTGGCGTCGGGATTTTCGAGGATGAGCTTCACGGGCGCGCCGGCCTTCACCTTGAATCCGGTCACCGTGAAGAGCATCCGCTCCGGCACGGTGCTGATGGTCACCACCGTGGGATTCAACTTGTCGAATGGGTCGGGTTTCTCCTTCTTCGCGGTTTTTTTCGATTTCGGATTGCTGGCGGCGATGAAGGCAGCGAGTTGCGGGTGCGCGCCCTGGAACGCCGGGCTGTCCGCCCAGAGCGGCTTGAGCGTGTGGGAATCCACGGCGGTGCGCAGCGCATAGGTGAGATAGTTGTCCATCGGATGCTTGAGCAAATCGAGTGCCGCTTCGAGCGCTTCGAGCGCCGGAGCGCGGTCTTCAGGCCGCTTCCGCGGTGATTCGAGAGAGGACGTTGAAGCGGCGTAAACGCCGCGCTCCGCGTCGTTCAACGGAAAATAGCTCGCGGCGATGGCGGCTTCGAGGCGCACGAGGCCGTTGGTGTCGTTGGCGCGTTCGCGCAACAACGCGGCGGCGTCCGGCAACGACGAATGCCACCAGCGCAATTGCTGCGTCGCCGCCGCGCGAACGTGGTGATCGGGCGCGTGGAGCAACTTCACGAGCAAGTCCGCGTTCACTTCGCGCAGGTTGCGGTACATCCAGACCGCTTCGATTTGATGATGCAGGAAGCGCGGGTCTTTGGGGTCGAGGCTCGCCAGCCAGGGGTCGAGCGCGGCCTTGACCTGTTTTGCATCGCGCTCGCGCAACTCCAGTCTGGCCGTGTAGCGCGTGCGGTATTCGTAGCTCTTGAGCAGGTCGAGCAACTCGGGAATCGGCTGGCCGGCGATTTTCGGCACGGCGTTGAGCGGCCGGCCCTTCGCGGTGACGCGCCAGATGCGGCCGCTGGTTTTGTCGCGCCGCGTGTCGCGCAGCGAATACTGCATGTGTCCCTTCACCGGATTGTACCAGTCGCAGATGTAGAGGTCGCCGCGCGGGCCGAAGCGCACGTCCACCGGGATGAACGAGAGGTTCGCCGATTGGAGCACGTGGCCGATGCGCTCCTCCTCGTAGTGCGTGTCCTTCTCGACCCACCGGTGCAGCTCCACCGTGTTCACCGGTTTGTAGCGCACGCGCGCGAAGCAGCCTTGCAATTCGTCGGGAAAACTCCGCGTGAAAATGAACTCCTGTCCGCACGTGCCGCTGTAAGCCGGAAAAAATTCACCCGCCGGCACATGAATGTCCGGGTAGGGCGCATTGAGCGCGTGCACGGCGCTGGCAAAGACCGGATGGCTGCCCAGGTGCTGGCCCCATTCGTCGAACGTCAGCCCCCACGGATTGGTGCTGTAGTAATTGCCAAACGCAATAAGCCGCTGCGTCGCGGGCCGGAACCGGTAGAAGCTGCTGTCGCGCGCGCGCACCGGACCGTAGGGCGTCTCGACCGAGCTGTGGTGGAAAATGCTCTCGCGAAAAATCAAATCGCCATCCGGACTCCACGTGAAGTCGTGCAACGCGTGGTGCGAGTCCTCCGTGCCAAAACCCGTCAACACGATGCGGCGCACGTCCGCTTTGCCGTCGCCACCGGTGTCCTTGAGAAATGTGAGGTGCGGCTGCTCGGAGACGTACAAACCGCCGTCGCCGAACTCGAACGACAGCGGGATGTGCAGGCCCGTGGCGAACACGCTGCACTTGTCCGCGCGTCCGTCGCCGTTGGTGTCTTCGAGGATGAGGATTTTGTCGTTTGGCTCCTGGCCGGGGGCGACCTGCGGATAGGTCTGCGAGCACGACACCCACAGCCGCCCGCGCGTGTCGAAGCGCATCTGGATGGGCTTGGCGAACTCCGGGAAGTCCTCCTCGGACACAAAACAGTTCACCTCGAAGCGCGGATCAATCTTGAACGCCTTCAACTCGTCCGCCGGCGAAAGCCATTCGTTGATGGGCCGGTCACCGGTGATTTGGGGAAGTTCAATCGTGTTGCTGTCGTCAATCTTTTCCGTGACCGGTTTGCCCTGCGCGAGGTCCCACACGCGCCGGTCGCGGTTGGCGACCATCTGGTCGAACTTCTGCAATTCGCCTGGAAAGTTCACCACGCCGTAAGGCTCCTTGCGCCCGCCGTAAATGTAGAAGGCGTTCAGCGCGCGGTAACGGCGCAGAAACTGGCGGTTCTTCTCCTCGACCGCGCCGCGCAACGCGTCGGGAAACTGCGGCGGCGTCTCCAGCAGCAGCCCGCGAAAGAGATCCTCGGCGAACTGCCGGTAACCCGCGTCGTTGAGATGAATGCCGTTCCACGTGAGCGGCTCCGGCTTCATCTTCGCTTCCATCGCGGTGAGCGTGGGATGGAACGCGTCCACAAACGCCGCGCCGCAGCGCTTCGCGACACGCGCCATCGCCTCGGTGTAGAGCTTGAGCCGCGCGTTGTTTTCCTTCCCGTCCGGCAGGTTGGGATTCTTCAAGTCCTCATGCGCGATGGGCGATACCAGCACGATGTCCGGTGACGACCGGCCGTTGTAGCGCCGCAACTTCAGCCCGACGACGAACTGGGCGAGGCTGCGCTCGAAATCCGGCACGGCCTGCACGCCGCGGAAGGACTCGTTGAACCCGTAGGCGGCAATGATGACGTCGGCTTTCTGCTCGGCGAGGTGCTTGTGCAGGTCGCCGTAATTTTCCGGGCGCGGCTGGACGGTGATTTCGTCGCCGGGCCAGGCGAGCGTGCGGAGGACCAACTCCTCTTTCGCGAACCGTTCCAGCAGCATGGCCTCGAACCAGCCGTGTCCCTGCATCCGCTCGAAGAGGTTGTTGCCGATGAACACCACGCGCGCGCCCTTCGCCAGCTTGAGCGGCAGCGTCGTGGGCGGCAGGCTGGCGACCTGGCTGCAATAGACGTCGAGGCTGTTCGTGGCGGCCGGCGCGGCCGCTTGAGCGAGCCCCGCGAAACACGCAAAAAGAAAAGAGCAAAGGCATTTCATGGCTCGCGGAATTTTAAGCGGGGAGCAGCACGGACGCCAGCCCATGTTTCGTGGCTGCGTTCGTGAGAACGCGGCTGACTTTTTCGTCTCTGGATGCACTTTCGCCTTTCCAAGTCAGCCGCGTTCTCACGAACGCAGCCACACCGTTTCATATCGCCCGCGGCGGCTCGCGAAATTGCGTGTAAAGCTTCCAGAACAATTTCCAGAAATCTTCCCGCAGGGGGTGCAGGTCGGGATAACCCGGCAGGATTGCCCCAAGAAAGGCCCAATTCACCTCGCGGGTGACGAGACTGGCCCGCACCGGATTGGCAAGGATGTAGAAGCACGTACTGACAAACGCGCCGCGCTTGCGCTCCTCCTCCCGGAGCACGTTGTCGAAAGCCTGCGGTTGCAAGCGCCGCGGACGCGCCTCCGCGCTCACCGCTCCGGACACCAGCGTGTCTCCGGCCAGCAGGCGGTTGAGATGCAGACGAAGAAATTTCACCGCGTTGAGTTGATCGCTCGCCACGGCAAGTCCCAGCAACATGAGATGCAAGTGGTCGGGCATCAGGCAATAGGCGGAACAGAAGAGCCGTTCACGAGAGCAGGCGTGGGTGAGCAACTCGCGGAATTGAAAGTGGAACCGTTCGTCCAGCCAGCCCGGAGCGTCAGGTTCGACCCGCATCCGCCAATGCACCGCTGCGAACATCTGGTAAAACCGACGCTCCAAGCGCGGCAGGTGATGGCGTGGCGGGTTGTCCATGCAGTAAATTTGCCGCGTTCTGACGAACGCAGCCACCTTTTTTCTCGTGGCTGCGCTGGTCACAGCGCGGCTGACTTCTCCTGTCCCGATGCGCTTGCACTTTTCAAAGTCAGCCGCGTTCTGACGAACGCAGCCACGCCGCTTCAGATCGCCCGCGGCGGGAGGCTCTGTCAAGGCCGGCTGCGCCCTTGCTCACGGAGCTTCGACAACAGGTCCGCCAGTTCCTTCGCTTTCTCCGGTCGCTCCGTCGCGAGATTCTTCGTCTCCGCGAGGTCGTCGGCGAGGTTGAAGAGTTGCGGCACCGACGGGTTTTTGGCGTCGCTTTTGGCGGCCTGGCCGTAGCCGCCACGGCCGGCGGTGATGAGTTTCCATTGGCCCGCCCGCACCGCGAACGGTCCCTGCGTGCCGCCGTTGTGCGCGACAAAATGGGGGCGCAACGGCGGTCCAGTCTTCTCGCCCAGCAGCGCGGGGAGCACGTTGAAACTGTCGCGGCAGGCGTCGGCGGGAACTTTCTCGCCGGTCAACCCGGCGAACGTCGCGGGCAGGTCGAGGAGCGCGATGAGCGCGTCGGACTCGGAACCGGGTTTGATTTTGCCCGGCCAGCGCGCGATGAACGGCACGCGATGACCGCCTTCCCAGACCGTGCCTTTGGTGCCGTGCAAGGCGCCGTTCATCTTGTGCTCGGCGCTGCCCATGTCTTCGTAGCCGTCGTCCCACACACCGCCGTTGTCGCTGCTGAAGATCACCAGCGTGTTGTCCACCAGCTTGAGCCGTTCGAGCGTGGCGAGCATTTTCCCGACGCAATCATCCAGCTCCTGGATCGAATCGCCGCGGATGCCGCACTGGCTCGCGTTCTTGAAGCGCGTGTTCGGCACCCGCGGCACGTGGATGTTGTGGGTGGCGAGGTAGAGGAAAAACGGCCCGCCTTTGTTCTGCTCGATGAAGCCGATGGCCTTCTTCGTGTAAGTGTCGGCCATGTCCTCGTCCACCCAGCGCGCGGCCTTGCCGCCGGTCATCCAGCCGATGCGGCCGACGCCGTTGACGATCGTGTTATCGTGACCGTGGGTGTGTTTGAGCTTGAGCAGTCCGGGGTTCTCCCGGCCCGTCGGCTCGTCGCCGATCTTCGCCTTGTAACTTACTTGAATCGGATCCTGCGGATCGAGGCCGACGACGCGGTGGTTCTCAACATAGACGCACGGCACCCGGTCGCCGGTCGCCGGCATGATGAACGCGTAGTCGAAACCGATTTCCAGCGGCCCGGGGTTGAGGTCGCCGTTCCAGTCCGGCCCGTTCACGCCGCCGAGACCGAGGTGCCATTTGCCAACCACGCCGGTGCGATAGCCCGCCTGTTTGAGCAGCGACGCGGCCGTCGCCGTGCCCGGCGGAATGCTCAGCGGCGCGTCGCCCGGCGCGATGCTCGAGCCGGGCTGTTGCCGCCATGAATAGGTGCCGGTGAGGAACGCGCGCCGCGTGGGCGTGCAGGTGGACGCCGGCGAATGCGCGTCGGTGAAGCGGCGGCCTTCGCGCGCGAGGCGGTCAATGTTGGGCGTCTTCACGAGCGTTGCGCCGTAGCAGCCGAGGTCGCCATAGCCGATGTCGTCGGAGAGGATGAACAGGATGTTAGGCTTTTCGGCGGCGCCGGCGTTGGGCGCGATGAAAACGGAAAGCGCCGCGAGCAGGGCGCCGGCGAGGAGGCGGGCTTCAAATTTCATGCGTGGGTTTGGCCCTCATTGGATGTTGGGCGTTGAATGTTCGATGTTCGATGTTCCCGCGGGTTCATGGGGAGCCTCCACGGTTTTTTGTCCGCACTGAGGGACCATGAACCGGTTTGCGCTTCCGTTGTCGCGCCAGCGTCTTGGACTGCGCCAGTCCTCTGGCGCTTTTGACCCAGTGGCAGGCACATCGAAAGCGCCGGAGGACTGGCGCAGTCCAAAACCTTGCGGGGCTTCGGCCGGTTCATGGAAAACCTCCAATCCCAAAATCGAGCGCGCATTGGGACCATGAACCGGCGGGGTTTGGAGTTCAGCCTTCAGGCTGTTCCTGGGACACGCTGAAGCGTGAACTCCAAACCAAAGCAGGTTCATGGGGAGGGCCGGGGTGAGGGCATTTTCTGCTCGCGATGTGCCGATTGTCATTGCGCCTTGGGCGGCGGGGTCCCGCTTTGCGCTTTGAGCGGCTCCGGCCCGGCCGGATCACCCTCATCGCCCTGCTCCTTCATCCACGCGGCCAGTTGCGCGCGCATGGCGCCCAGGCGCGCGACGTGCTCCGGTTTGCCGGCGAGATTGTTCAGCTCATACGGGTCGGCCTGGGTGTCGTAGAGTTCCTCGGCGGGATGCCGTTCGAGAATTTCGATGAACTTCGCCGTCGCCGCATCCGTCTTCGCCTTCTCCAGCCAGGTGGCGTAAATGTCGCCGTGGCTGTTCGGGATGTCCATGACCTTGGTGAAGTGCGTCGTCCACTGGCGTTCCGGATGAAGATTGAGGACAAATTTGTAACGCGGGTCGCGGACACATCGCTGTGGAAACATGTTCATCTCCTTGTCGCCTGTGTGACTGGCGAAAATACTGTCGCGAAAAGTTTTCGCCCGGCTGAGCAACACCGGCTGAAAACTGCGGCCATCCAGATCCTTCACCGGCTGGCCGCCCGCGAGGTCAACGAACGTCGGCGTCACATCCACGAAGGAAATCAGCGCGTCGCAAACGGAACCGGGCTGGACGTGGCCGGGCCAGCGCGCGAGGAACGGCACGCGCAAGCCGGTGTCGTAGCACGTCCATTTGCAATGGGGCCATTCCGGTCCCTGGTCGCTGGTGTAAATGAAGAGCGCGTTGTCCTCGAATCCGTGGCGCTTGACCGAGGCGAGCACTTCGCCCAGGTGCCGGTCCGCCGTGGTGATGTCCTGATAGTAATTGGCGAGGCCGGCGCGGGTTTTCGGCGTGTCCACCTGGTTCGGCGGGATGGGCAGCCGGGCCGGGTCGTAAATCCTGTTAGGTTCCCAGACGACGTGCGGATGGCTTTCGCCGAGGATGAGGCAAAGCGGCTGGTCGGGATGCTCTCTGGCGTGCGCGGCGAGGAATTGATCGACCACTTGGGTGTCCAGACCTTCATTGCGATAACGGCGCTCCACCGCCGGGTTCTTCGGCAATGTGGCGGACAGGACCTCGAAGTCGAACACCGTCGGAGGCCGCACGTCGGCCTTGTTGGCAATCACGACGCGGTAACCGAGCGCCTTGAGCCAGGTCGGCAGGGACTTGAGGCCGGGCCGCGAACTGGTGTGATTGCCCATCGTGCCGTTGCGCGACGGGTAGAGGCCGGTGTAAAGGGCGGCGCGCGACGGCGAACAGGTGGGCGACGCGGCGAACACGCGCGTGAAACGCATTCCCTGCCGGGCCAGCGCGTCCATGTTGGGCGTCTGGATGGCCGGGTTGCCGTAACAACCGACGAACTCCTGCCCGTGATCGTCGGAGAGGAACATCACGATGTGCGGGCGCGCTGCGGCAGCGGCGTGGGCCATGGCACCCGCCGCCAGCAGCAAGGCGAGGAACGGGATTTTCTTCATGCTATCCAGTGGACGACGAGCATGGGAGGGAAGTTACGTTCCTGCAGAAAGGATGACAAGACGCGGGCAGGTCACGCGCCGGCTGCATTGGACCGTCCGCCGCCATTGGAAAATAGCCGTGCATTTCTGACAATTTCCTGGCAGTATGCTTTTCCGACTCATGAAATGGAAACCCATTCCGGCGCCTGCGGGTGTCAACGCGCAGCGCACCACATCGGCACGAACAACGCGTCGGGCGTTCCTGAACACGCTGGTGGTTTCTGCCGGCGTCGGAATGGCTGTGAAAAATTTTCCGGCATTGTCCGCCGAATCTTTGCCGCGGACCTCCTTGTTCAACGGGCGCGACATTACGGGCTGGCAGCCGGCGCCCCGTTTGCCCGTCGCCCCGTTTCCCGGCGGGCCGGCGCCGAAATTGCCGGAGGCGCAGCTTGCGCGCATCAAGGCCCACACCGGAAGCTGGACGGTCGAGGACGGCGCCATCGTGGGCGGGCAGCAGCCGCCGGGCAGCGGGCTGGGCGCGTATCTGGTGAGCGAGCGCGCGTTCGGGGATTTCGAGCTGGAGTATGAGGCGCGGCCCGACTGGCGCGCGGACACGGGCGTGATGATTCGCGCGCTGCCGCAGGGCGGCGTGGGCATCCAGGTGTTGTGCGACCATCGGCCGGGCGGCGGCCTGGGCGGATTTTACTTCAACGGCACCGGCGCATTTCTCGCCGCGCCGTTTTTCCTCGATGGCGAGCTGGATGCGAACGGCAGGCTTAAACGCTTGTTTCCTGCGACGACCCCGCAGAAACAGCCGACGGTGCCGCTGGACTTCGCGGGCGGCGTGGAGGAATTTCTCAAGGCATGGCGGCTGAACGACTGGAACCATTTCCGCGTGCGCTGCGCCGGCGAGCTGCCTGTGCTCACCACGTGGGTCAATGGCGTAAAGGTCGCCGGACTCGACACCGCGAAGGTGCGCCATGTGAACTGGCACCCGGAGCGCGTGCGCGAGCTGCTTGGCCGGCGCGGGCACCTCGCCTTCGAGGTCCACAGCATCAACGCCCAGGACCCGCTGGGCGCCGACCGCTGGGCGCCCGGCGCGGTGTGCCGTTGGCGGCGAATCGTGGTGACCGAACTGTGAGCGTCTGTCGCTGCCGCCCAATGACGAATGACGAAATTCGAATGACGAAAGAAGCCAGAATGAGCGAAGCCCGAGTTGCGTTGCCGGCAAAAGCTCCGGCTTTAAACAGGTGGACTTTAGTCATTTGGGCTTTGGTCATTCTTTCGTCATTCGTTATTCGTCATTCGTCATTAGCAGCTGACCCCGTCAGCTTCTCGCGCGACATCCGGCCCATTCTTTCGCAGCACTGTTTCAAATGCCACGGCACCGACCAGCAGAAGAGCCGGCTCCGGCTCGACGATCGCGCCGTCGCCACGCGTCCCGCGAAATCGGGCGAGACGCCCATTGTCCCGGGCCAACCCGGCGCCAGCGAACTCCTGCGCCGCGTCACGAGCAAGGGCGAGGACGAGGTCATGCCCCCGCCCAAAGAGAACAAGCCGCTCACGGCCGGGCAAATCGAGAAGCTGCGCCAGTGGATCGCGGGCGGCGCCGTGTATGAAACGCATTGGGCCTACGTGAAACCGGTGAGGCCACCAGTGCCAGTAATCAGTGGGGCAGTAATCAGTCATCAGTCATTTGCGAGTGGAAAACGGATTACTGATTACTCAAACCCGATTGACGCATTCGTCGCCGCACGCTTGCAGAAAGAAGGCCTTCACCCGTCGCCGGAGGCCGACCGCCACACGCTCATTCGCCGCGTGAGCCTTGACCTCACGGGGCTGCCGCCGACGCTCGCGGAGGTGGACGCGTTCGTGAAGGATCGCTCGCCCGGGGCGTACGAAAAGGAGGTGGACCGCCTGCTTGCCTCGGAGCGTTACGGCGAGCGCTGGGCGCGGCCGTGGCTCGACCTGGCGCGTTATGGCGACTCGGCCGGTTATCAGCACGACATGGAGATGCCGTTGTGGCTGTACCGCGACTGGGTGATCCGCGCTTTCAACGCCGACATGCCCTTCGACCGGTTTACCATCGAGCAACTCGCCGGCGACTTGGTTCCTCAAGACCCCAACTCCCAGAACCGGGAACCGATTCTGGCCACCGGCTTCAGCCGTTGCGCCACGGCCACGCTGGGCGCGGACAACGACGCCGAGGAACTGCGCGCGCAACTTATCTGGGACCGGGTGAACACTTTCGCCACCACCTGGCTCGGCGCGTCGCTGGAGTGCGCGCAGTGCCACAACCACAAGTTCGACCCCTTCACGCAGCGCGATTACTACTCGCTCTTCGCCTACTTCAACCGCACGGCGCCGGAGTTGACGTTTTACTTTGGCGACCATTATTACATCACCGGCGGTGTGCTCGAACTGCCCATCCCGCCGGAGCAGCGCGCGAAGCTGGACGCCGTGCGCCGCGAAATCACCGCACAGTTCGACGCCATCGAGGCACAGCTCAAGGACGGCAACGACGACAACGTCCCGCCCACGATTCGCCGGCTGTTGATTTCGCCGCGCGAGAATCGCACGCCGGAGCGCATCGCGTATCTGTTCGTTGACGAGTTGAACAAAGGCCAGAAGGTGCCCGCCTCGGTGAAAAACAATATCGAGCGCGTCAAGCAACTCGCGCGCGACCTCGACCGGCTTCGCGCGCCCCGCAGCCTCGTGCTCGAAGAGGACCGGACGCCGCCGGTCACCCATGTCCTGCTCCGCGGGAACATCAAGACGCCCGGCGAGGAGGTCGCGCCCGGCATCCCGGCGGCATTGCATCCGTTGCCGAAAGACGCGCCGCCCAACCGCCTCGGCCTCGCACAGTGGGTGGTGAGCCGCGACAACCCGCTCACCGCGCGGGTGATGGTGAACCGCTGGTGGGCGGAGTTTTTCGGCATCGGCATCGTGCCCACGCCGGAAGATTTCGGCTTGCAGGGCGAGTTGCCCACGCATCCGGAGCTGCTCGACTGGCTGGCCGTCGAATTCATGGAAGGAAGGTCGGCGAAGCACATCCACAAGCTTATCGTAATGAGCGCGACGTATCGGCAAAGTTCCCGAAGTGCGGAATTCGGAATGCGGAATGCGGAATCAAATGCCGCCAATCGCAGGGCATCAAACAATGTTCATTCCGCACTCCGCACTCCGCACTCCGCGTTCCAGATTGACCCCCAAAACAGACTGCTTGCGCGCGGCCCGCGCGCGCGGCTCGATGCCGAATCGCTCCGCGACAACGTGCTCGCCATCGCGGGGTTGTTGCAGAACGAACCCGGCGGCCGGCCCGTCGCGGCGACGCGCGAGGCGGCCGAGAACGATGAGCCGTTCGAGTATCGCCGCAGCATTTACGTGCGGCATCAGCGCGGCGCGCCGTACGCGACCTTCGCGACGTTCGATGCGCCCGACCGTTTTGCCTGCACGGCCAGGCGCGCCCGCTCGAACACGCCGCTCCAGGCGCTCACGCTGCTGAACGAGCCGGTATTCGTCGAAGCCGCGCAGGCGCTCGCGACCCGCGTCCTGAGTGAATTGCCCGGCGCCTCGGCGCGCGAACGCGCCGCGCGGATGTTCCGCCTCTGCCTCGCCCGCCCGCCCCAGCCGCCCGAGCTGGCCGAACTGGAGGAACTCCATGCGAAGAAACTCGCCGGCGGCGGCAGCGAGCCGGAGGCGTGGTTCCTCGTCGCCAACGTCCTGCTCAACCTCGACGAAACCATCACGAAGGAGTGACGCATGAAGATGAACTTGCGCAATCCGCATTCTTTCCAATTGCTCTCGCGCCGTGAAATGTTCCGGCGCACGGGCCTGGGCTTCGGCACGCTGGCGCTTCATTCGCTGCTGGCGCGCGATTCCGCCGACGCCGTGCCGGTCGCGTCCGCCCTGTCGCCGCGCGCGCCTCATTTCGCGCCGCGGGCGAGGAGCGTCATTTTCCTCCACATGGTCGGCGGGCCGTCGCACGTGGATTTGTTCGACCCCAAGCCCGCGTTGAACAAGTGGGACGGCCAGCCGGTGCCGGAGGAGTTCATCAAAGGCATCCAGTTCGGTTTCATCAAAGGCCGGCCCGCGCTCATGGGATCGCCCTACAAGTTTGCGAAGCACGGCCGTTGCGGCATGGAAATCTCGGAGCGGATGCCCTTTCTGGCGGGCATCGCCGACGACATTACGCTGGTGCGCAGCATGGTCACCGACGAGTTCAATCATGCCAACGCGCAGCTGCTTTTGCACAACGGCTTCCGGCGCGTGGGCCGGCCGAGCCTGGGTTCGTGGGTCACGTATGGCCTCGGCTCGGAGAACCAGAACCTGCCGGGCTTCGTCGTGCTCATGGGCAACAACAGCAAAACCAACGCAGGCACGGCGCTCTGGTCGAACGGCTTTCTGCCTTCGGTGCATCAGGGCGTGGGGTTCCGCGCAGAGGGCGACCCGGTGTTGAACCTTTCCAACCCCGCCGGCATGATGCACGCCGAGCGCGGCGAAACGGTGGCGGCGGTCAATCGCCTCAACGCCGCGCACCTCGCCGACGTGGGCGACCCGGAAATTGCCACGCGCATTTCCCAGTACGAACTCGCCTACCGGATGCAGAGCAGCGTGCCGGAGTTGATGGATATATCGCGGGAACCGAAATCCGTGCTGGACCTGTATGGCGCCAATCCGTCGAAGCCGGGCGTCGCGGACCAGTGCCTGCTCGCCCGGCGGCTCGTCGAGCGCGGGGTGCGCTTCGTGATGGTGAACCTTGGGGGTTGGGACGCGCACCAGCAGATTTATAAAACGATGCCCAATATGTGCAAGCAGATTGACCAGCCTGCCGCCGCGCTCGTGCGCGACCTCAAACAGCGCGGGCTGCTCGACGAAACGTTGGTGGTGTGGAGCGGCGAGTTCGGCCGCACGCCGATGGTGCAGGATGTGTCGCCCGACGGCATGACCAACGCGCAGGGCCGCGACCATCACAAGGACGCGTTCTCGCTCTGGCTGGCCGGTGGCGGCGTGAAGCACGGGCTGGTTTATGGCGAGTCGGATGAGTTCGGCGTGCGCGTCGCGCGCGATCCGGTGCATGTCCACGATTTGCAGGCGACGATCCTCCACCTGCTCGGCCTGGACCACGAGCGGCTCACCTTCCGCCAGCAAGGCCGCGACTTCCGGCTCACCGATGTCAGCGGCAAGGTCGTGCAAGAACTCCTCGCGTGAGACGCGCGCGTTCAACGCGCCACGGGTGAACTGGTGGGATTGGCGGACAGCGGTTTTGCCTCGAAAGGCACGCGGTCCGCGGTGAAGTCCACCCAGAGAAGCATCCGGTAATCGGGCAGTTCCTTCAAGAGGAGACGGCCGAGATCAAAGGGAGGCGAGCCGGTTTTTGACCACCACTTCTGGTCCTTCGGATAGCCGTATTGCGAGCCGAGCGGCGCGCCGTTGAACGTGGTGGCCCAGTCGCGCATGTCCGCCATCCATTCGGCCTGCTGCTTGAACTCCTGGCTGTCGGTCAGAAACCACAGGTTCGGATGGCGGTAGGTCGGCGGAAGATGTTTGGCGTCGAAATGTTTTAACACGAGCAGATACCCCGGATTGAAACGAAGGACCTGCTCCATCCAGCCCTGCGCGTCGGCATCCGTGATGGGCAAGCCCGTCCGGTCAGCGGACTCTTTGGCGCGGAACCATTCGCCGTCAATGGCCAGGCCGATTACGCAAGCGTGACGCGCAAACGCGGCGTGAGCGAGGTCGAAGCACGCCGCCACATCGGCGTTGCCGGGTTCGAATTGAAGAACGGCTTTCACGCCGGCCGCATCATAGGCCGCGAGCGCGCGCTCGTGGTCGAGTTTGCCCGGATGGAAACTCATGTGTACGGTCGGACCGCGATACGTTTCCGGCCGACGGAACTCGATCTCGGTCGAGCCGTCATCCTGGTAATTGGAAAGGATGTGGAGGATGAGGGGTTGCGCTCCGGGAAACCGGGCGGCGAAGGTTTTCGCGCGGCTGGTCCAGAAGGCATCGTCGCCGTTCTGTTTGCGCAAACCGTAACTGCTCCGCCGCAGGCCGGCGTAGCAGTCCGCCGCCGCGACATCGTTCGAGGCGTGAATGAATTTCAACCCGAGCCCGCGCGGCGGAGCATCGTGAACCGGATGGTTGAGATGGCCGCCGTTGAAGCCTTGCGGGCCGGCCGCGGCCGGATCGGGTTGCAGCGGTAGAAAGCGCACAAGAAACTCGCCTTTGGTTTTGTCGAGCGGCTCGATGCTGACCCGCTGATTGAGCCGTTTGCCGGCAAACACCGCGTCCACTTTGGCGGCGTTGCCGCCCAGGGAGTATTCGGGAACGCTGATCCTGAGGCGCGGGTCGTAGGGCCTGCCGGTGGCGGCGCCGGCGTCGGCGATGGCCTGGGCGACCTGGTGAAAGCTGACCGCGTGCGAGTCGAACGTGACCAGCACATAGCCGCGCTGCGTGTTGACGGTGACGGCGGTCGTGCTCTTGACCTGCTTGAGCGAGGCGCTGATGGCGTCCGCGTCCGTCTGCCCTTCAACTTTCGTGAGATAAAAAATGAGCGTGACCCAATGCGGATTTCGCACCGCCGTGGCCGCCTTCCCTTCGCCCGCCTGCGCCATTCCCACGGCGAGGAACACACACCACAGAGCGGACAAAGTTGCGAGTCGCTGCATACAGAGGCTTTTGTTTATCGAGTTGGCTAACAGCCCGTCAATAAAGTAGCAGCCGAAGTAACGAGGCTCTGACTTCACTTCATTTTCAGAGGACATTTGAGCCTCGTTACCTCGGTTGCTGCGAGAGACAGGGTTTCTCAACGGCCAGCTAATGGTTACGGCTGTTTTTTCTTGCCGCCCTTTTTCTTCGGCGCATCGGGGTCAGCGGGCTTGTCCGACGAGGCCGGCTTGTCCACCGTGGGCGGCGGCGCCGTGGAAGAGGGCGCAGGCACGCCGTCCACGGTGCGCGGTTCCATCATCTCGACGCGCGTGCCGTCAGGGTCCCACAGGTTCAACTGCCGTTTGCGATTGACGCCGGTGGCGACTACGATCGGGCGCGAGTAATGGATGCGCGCCGCCCGTTGATCGAGCATCGCCTTGGCCTTTTCGACATCCGGCACTTCCAGGCAAAGGTGGTGCGATTTGCCGCGCTGGCCCGGCGCCGGAAGCGAAGAATACAACATGAACTCGACGTAGTCCTCCCCCTCCGGGACTTTAACATTCACCCAACTGAGCCGGGCGGGATTGCCCCCGCCGCGCCACGTCTCCGAGCCGCCGAGGATGTCGCGATAAAACTTCAGCGACGCCTCGAGGTCGCCCACCAGAACTCCCACGTGGTTCATGCGCGCGGCGATGCGTGTGTCGGGCAGAAACTTTCCCTTTTCGCGCAACGTCCAGCCGTCCGGCGCATACTGCACGATCTCCACGGTGTGGTCGTCGGGGTCCTTGATGTTGAAATTCAAATTGCCGATGCGCCCCTTGTCCACTTTCGACGGCGTTTTGATGCCGTGCGAGGCGAGCCAGGCGCGCAACGTCTCGGCGTCGTCGGTTTCAAGGGCGATGTGGTTGAGCCGGTCGGTGCCGGCTTCAATCTCCGGAAAAAGTTCGATGGTCTGCCGGTCGTTGATCTTGATCCAGGTCAGGTGCAGCCCGCCGTCGTTGTTGGTCAGCGAGAACGGCTCGTCAAAGCCCAGGAAATCCTTGTAGAAGGCGCGCGATTTGTCCACGTCGTGCACATAAAGGGCGATATGCGACACGCCGGTGATGCGCGGGCGCCGGGGTTGATCCGCCGCCCGCAGCGGCAATGAGGCAACGAGCACGAGGGCCAGGATGAGTTTCAAATTCATGAGATTGCTTTTCTCGAGTTTTATGTTCCCTCACCCCTGCCCTACCCATGAACCGTTCGTACCACCGCAAGGTCTTGGAGTGCGCCAGTCCTCTGGCGCTTTCGACAACCCACGACTTCCAAAGCGCCAGAGGACTGGCGCAGTCGAAGACGCTGACGCGACAAACTCGGTCTTCGCCGGTTCAGGGGCACAATTCGCGGCTTTGTGCGGGCCGTGGAATCTCTCCCGGGGGCAGAGGGAGAAACGTCGCCAGCCTGTTCGCATTCTCAGCGCGCCCGTCTTCGCGAGAAGCCGGATGCGATTCCCCCTCTCCCCGCGGAGAGGGCCGGGGTGAGGGCTTGCTCCGATGCGTATCATTCCGCCTTGCTTCTTTGGTTGCGGCTCACGGCAGCGCTTTGCGCCAGGCCAGCGCCTGCCCGACGAGCGTGCGGACGATGTCCGGTTCGCGCCCCGCCAGATTGGTCGTTTCCTTCGCGTCGGTGTCGAGATCATATAGTTCTGCACGGGTGCCGTCCGCATTGACCAGCAGCTTCCAATGGCCCTCACGGATGGCGACGTTCGGACTGCGATCATTTTCAGCCTTGGGTTTGAGGTAACGATCATTGCGGCCATATTCCCACATTAGCGGCCGGGTGCGCGCGTCGGCGCTTCCCAGAAATGCCGCGCTCAGGTCCTCGCCGTCGAAGGCGGCCTCCTTCGGCGTTGCGACTCCGGCGAGCCGGCAAAGTGTCGGGAACAAATCCACGCTGCCGAGCACCGTCGTCTCGTTCACTTTGCCCGCGGGAATTTTTCCCGTCCAGCGCACAATGAACGGCTCGCGAATCCCACCTTCATAGAGGCTCCACTTCTGCCCGCGCAAACCGCCGCTCCGCAGGCGCCCGAACGACGGGTTGGGTCCGTTGTCGCAGGTGAAAACGACGATGGTGTTTTCCTCCAGGCCCAACTCCTTGAGACTGGCCAGCACGCGGCCGATCTGACGGTCGTATTCATCGAGCACACCCCAAAACTTCCGCAGCCCCTCGACACCTTCGGTCTTGCTGTATTTTTCGCGCAGCACGTCGTTCGGCACATGCGGGTCGTGCACGTCCATCGGCCAGAGGTTGACGAAGAACGGCCGGTCCTTGTGCCGCTGGATGAAATCAATGGCCTTGTTGACGAAGAACTCCGTGAACTGATGGCGCGGCAGCAGCTTGCCCTCGACCATTTCCGGCCCCTGGCCGCCAAAGCCGGGAATGCGCGGCCCCATGCCCTCGGAGTTGACGAAGTGTTCGTCGAACCCGTAGGCCGATGGCAGCGGCGCATCGTCCACGTCACGTCCGCCGCCCATGTGCCATTTGCCGAAATGGCCGGTGGCGTAGCCGGCCTGCTTGAGCGTGCGGGCCAGGGACGGGGCCTTGGGATCGAGCCAGTCCACCTGCTCGGAGTCGCGGTTGCCGGCGCGCTCGTGCAGGTAGCTGTTGATCCGCCAGCGCGCCGGATACATGCCCGTGGTGATCGCCACGCGCGAGGGCGAACAAATCGGCGACGCAACATAAAACTGCGTGAAGCGGGTCCCCTCGTGGGCGAAGCGGTCGAGGTTTTTCGTCGGAACCGTTTTGCCGCCGTAGCAGCTCAAGTCGCCATAACCCATGTCGTCCGTCAGGATGAAAAGGATGTTAGGTTTGGCGGCGGCAAAAAGGGTGAGCGCGAAGGCCGCCCACACCGCGAGGATGGAAATCCGCTGGAACATGCGTAGAGCAAACCCCGCCGGCGCGGTTTCGTCAATCCGACGAAATTCCCCGGCGCCAAAGGCCTGATCGGGAACAATTCAATTAAAACCACGGATGAACACAGATAAACACGGATGGGCAAAGCCCGCTCGCCCAATGGCGAAGCCTGGGAGTGTGGCACCGTTTGGTGATCGGATCGCCGGTGTTGAAAAATCGTTTCATCCGTGTCCATCCGTGTTCATCCGTGGTTCAAATTCTTTCGACTGCATTGTTCCGTCTGAGCGGGAGTTGGAAGCAGAAAAGATTGGCATCCCGGCCAGCGTTCCTCTAAACACCACGGCAACCATCCACCCTCACCCGGCATGACCTACCTCCAACTTTTCATGGTGCTCAGTCTCCCCATCACCGGCATGTGCTACGCCGCGCTGGGCGCGTTGAAACTGCCGCTGGCCGAACGGCTGAAGCTCGACGAGGCCAAAGTCGGCGGACTGGTCGCCTCGTTCGGCTTCATGGTGGGACCGATCATCCTCTTGAGCGGCTTTCTGGCCGACGCGCTCGGTCGCAAGGGCGTGTGGTTGGGTGGCACGGCGCTCGTGGCGCTGTCACTCGTTACGTTGAGCCGGGCGCATCATTACCGCTGGGCGCTGGTTGCGGTGGCGATGCTCTCGGCAGGCTGGGCGGCGATGATCAACGTCGCCAACGTCCTCATGTATCTGGCCTACACGAACGTCTTCATGGCGACGAACCTTCTCGACTGCTTCTTCGGTCTCGGCGCATTTCTCACGCCCATCGTGGCCGTGTGGTTGATCCGCAAGTTCGATTTCAGCCGCGGCGTGGCGGCGTTGGGACTGCTGACGCTCGTGCCGTTCCTGATGGCGTTGCCGGTGCAGATGCAAGGCGCGCCCGCCGCGCAGCCCGCCGGCTTTGACGTGCTGCTGCGCGATCCGGTGATGTGGCTGTGCGGGCTGACGTTGCTCTTCTGGGTGCCGATTGAATCGGGCACCGCCGCGTGGGCGACCACGCTCGTGAAGCGGCTCACCCCCGGCGGCGAAAACGAAAAGAAATCCAGCCGCATCGCTGCGGCGGCGTTGTCGGCGTTCTGGTTCTGCTTCATGGGCTCGCGCCTCATCGCCGCGATCATCGAGCACAACAGCAAGGCCACGGCGGCGGAGACGGTCCACACGGCGCGCCTTGTTCACATTGCCCTCGCCGTGGCGATGACGCTCGTGATGCTGGGTTTGGTGTTCTCGCAACGCCGGGGCGCGACCTTTGCCCTGCTGGTGCTCGCCGGACTGCTGGCCGGGCCGTTCTTCCCGAATCTCATGGCGTTGTTGCTCACGCATTTCCCGGTGGAAGTGCATGGCCGCGCGGTGGGCCTGCTCTTCGGCATGGCCTCGATCGGCTGGACGATCATTCCCTCCATCATGGGCGCGGTGGCGAAGCGGCGAGGCGTCCCGCGCGCCTTCCTCGTCGCCGCCGTTTGCGGAGTGATCCTGCTGGCGCTGGTCATCACGCACCACTGCTACGCACAGGGAGTGAAGTGAAGGGGAAGGGGTCTTTTAGGGGGTTCCTAGTTTCTACAACACTTGGTCTTGACCCTGTTGGTGAGCCATCTACCGTCACGACATGGCGCGAAAACTTCGCTCGAACATGAGCAACGGAAGGCTGGCCAACTGTGAGAAGGCGGTCACTTCTTGTTGGCGTGATCAAATTCCAGCTCGAAATTCCTTGGAGCCTGTTTGAAAAGTCCTGCATTGGAGTGCGCCCGTCCCCGGGCGCAGCCGTGTGAGCATTTCAGGCGCACTCGAAAAATCCACGCCCGCCGTCGTTCCAACGTTGCTGCGCCCGAGGACGGGCGCACTCCACCAGGATTGTCGCCGCGACCAAAGCGAGTTTTCAAACAGGCTCTTACAAACCCGCGGGCGACCAGCCTGAAGCCATCAAACGGCTCACGGCGTCGCTGGAGGCGGGCAACCGTTTCCAGACGTTGCTCGGCGTGACGGGGTCGGGCAAGACGTTCACAATGGCCAACGTCATCGCGCGGTTGCAACGCCCGACGCTCGTTATCTCGCACAACAAAACGCTCGCGGCGCAATTGTTCAGCGAGTTCAAACAATTCTTCCCGCAAAACGCCGTCGAATATTTCGTCAGCTACTACGATTACTACCAGCCCGAAGCTTGCATTCCGCAGACCGACAACTAACTGTGGTGGTTTTGCCGCTGCCCGCCGGCCCGGGGAGCAGCAGCAGTCCGGCGCGTTGCTGGAGGAATTTTTCCAAGGCGCCGCGCGCGTCGGCGGGCAACGCCAGTTTATCGAGCGACCGTGCGCCGGCGCTGGTGAACAGGCGCAGCACAATTTTCTCGCCAGCCACGGTCGGATAGGTCGCCACGCGCACATCATTGCGCGCGCTCAACTCTCCGCGGTCGATGCGGCCGTCCTGGGGCAGCGACTGTTCGCAGGTCTTGAGGCGGGAAAGATATTTAATCCGACCGGAGACAAGCGGTGCCAGATCGGCGGGCGGCGCGCGCACGGGTGTCATCACCCCATCGAGACAAAAACTGACCTGGGCGGTGGTGTCGCCGGACATCTGCAGATGAATGTCGCTCGCGCCGGCGCGTTCTGCTTGCTGCACCAATTCCTCAACTGCGCCGGGCGCCTCAGGCGTCGCCGGAGTGTCGCTTGAATCCCTTGGTGGTACTCGGGTCACGCGTCCCGCAGCATGAGCCGGAGGCCGCATAAGGAAAGACCAAAGTCGGCAGGGTGGTGTCCCTTCTCAATCTTAATCCTAATCTTAATCCTACTCTCGGAACGGGAAGATTAAGATTAAGATTAGGACACTGCCGTCAGCGGAGTGACCGGGCCGGGCGCTGGATGGATTGGTTCCCCGCGGAGGGCGTGGCGAATCACTCCACCTCGGCCGTGACGATGTTCAGAATCTCTATTTCACGGCGTTGCAGCAGACGGCCCATCGGTTCGAGCGTGCGCCGGTAGATGAAGAGGACAAGCGCGGCCAACGCGACGGACAGGAGGAGGTTGACAGGCACGGCAGGCGGCAGTTCTGCCCAGTGCCAGAGTATTTCCGCCAGCGGTGGCAGGAAGGCGGGCGCAAATGCCAGCGGGAGCAGCATCTGCCAGAAGATCATGCCGATCACCGCGGCGGCGGGCATCTTGGTGGGTTTCATCGAGCCGACGGCCATGCGGTAGGGCGTGAGGATGGAGAGCAGGTTGCCGCCCAGTCCGGCGAGCACGAGCAGGGTGAGGAGTTGAAAGATCGCGGCGACGATGGTGAGGGGCGGCGGTTGCAGCCGCTCCGAAATCGCGGCGATGATCAGGAGGCCGAGCGTTGCGCCGACGGGCAGGCAGGCGAGGTTTTTGCCCAGAAGGATCAGCCGCCGGTCGGTCGGAGACAGCAGCAGCGCACGGAACCCGTCGCGGTCGTAGCCGAACTGGTTGGCCAGAAACTGAAAGAGCATGAAGAGCGAAAACGCCATTGCTCCGGTGAGGCAGAGGGGCATCAGATTCTCGGACAGGTTGGATGTCGCACGCGCAAAGACCGTGGTCCCCAGGAGGATCGTGACAATGAACGACGCCGCCCATATCATCATCACCTCCGGGGTGCGCAGCAGTGAACGAAAGGTCGCAAGCGCCAGGGCGGCGGCGGGTTCGGGCACGCCGGGCAGCCGGCGTTCGAGGAAGCGCGCGTGGGCGCTGGCTGGCGTTTTGGCCGTCGCGCTCGCGGGGGCGGGTGTTGGCTGAACGCCAGCGGCCGCCCGGCCGTTGGAATCACCCCGGTAGAACCGGATCGTTCCCCGGTAGGCGCGTCGCAAGCCGAGTGCGCCGATGGCGAAACAGCCGAGCGTGCCGAGCAGCGCGGGTATCGGTCGGTGCTCCGCCAGCGCGTAAGCGCCCACCGGCAGCCAGAGCGGCGGAACGAAGTCTTGCGCGGCCAGCACGAAGTCTCGCGCGGCCAGCAATTGGTTGAGCGGCTCATCTTCCCCGGCAGGTTGCTCCGCGAGCAAGCGTTTGGACTCTTCGCTCTCGGCGCTTTTTTGGCGTTTGTATTGTGGGCGCTGGACCAGGTTGAAATAGAGGTTCGGCGCCTGGAACACGACGATGAACAGCAAAGTAATCCCCGTGATGATGGCGCGCCGCCGGCGCTGGTTGGCCATCATGCCCGCCAGCCAGCCGCGCAGGCAGCAGGTCCACGCGGTGATCATGAAGACCATCGCCAGTGCGAGCGGGAGGAGCAGCAGCATCGCGGGGCCGCGACTGAGCGCCAGACCGAGCGTTAGCCCCAGCATCGCCGGCAGCGCGATCACGATGCTCACCACGAGATGCGAAGCGATGTAGTTGAGGACGAATATCTGCCCGAGCGCCACGGGCAGATGCATGAGGCGTTGCAGATCGATGGTCTCGGAGCGCTGCAACTCCGTCATCAGGCCGATCAGCCAGAAGAGCAGGAAGCCAACGGTGACACCGAACCAGACGCCCATGACAACGAGCGGTTTCGCCTCTCCCAGTCCCAGATATCCGCCGAGAAATCCGCCGATGCACGCGAGCACACCCGCACCCGCCGCGCCGACCGCGATGACCATAGCCAGGACGGCGCCGAGTCCACCGCCGCGCACCCACTGGTTGCGGGTGAGCCGCCAGCGGAGCCAGAGAATGGATTTGAGCTGATCCCAGTTCACTCAGCCTTCGAGCCAGCTTAACTTTTGCGCGTCGTGGTCATCGTGACGGACGACGGCGAGGAAGCGGTCCTCCAGTGAACCGTCGCGTCGCAGTTCCGCCATCGTGCCCTGCAGGACGAGCTGGCCCCGAGCGATAATGCCCACGTCGGTGCAAAGCTTCTCGACGATCTCCAGCACGTGGGAGGTGAGAAAGATCGTGGCGCCGCGCTCAACACAGCGCGTGAGGATGTCGCGCAACATCCGCGACGCCACGGCGTCCACGCCCTCGAACGGTTCATCGAGGAACAGCAGCTCCGGGTTGGGGATCAGCGCGGCGGCGAGGGCGAGTTTCTTTTTCATGCCGTGCGACAATTCGAGCGTGAGCTTCTTCTCCTCGCCCGCCAGATCCATCGCGGTGAGCAGTTCCTCGCAGCGCTCGCGCACGGTGGCTGGCGGGAGCAGATACATGCGGCCGATGAACGTGAGGTATTCGCGCGCGGTGAGGTTCTCGAACAGCGCCAGGTTCTCCGGCACCACGCCGATGCGGCGTTTCACGGCGAGCGCGCGCTGCGGGTTGCTGATGTCCTCGCCAAGGATGCGGATGCGGCCGCTGGTGGGGGCGAGCAAGCCCGTGAGCATCTTGATCGTTGTCGACTTGCCCGCACCGTTTGGCCCAAGGAAACCGTAGAAGCGGCCGGCGGCGACCCGGAGGTCGAGCTGGTTGACCGCGCGGAACGTCCCGAAGTCACGTGTTAGCTGCGAGGTCTCGATGGCGTCGCTCATTGGATTTGGTCCACGGCCGAGGCTAGCGCGGAGGCAATTCACCGGGCAACGGCAATCGAAGACGTGCGCGTGGGGCGCGGTTCGTTGACGGCAGAGTCCAAATCTTGATATTCATCGTAATCTTGATCTCCCCGTTCCGGGATTAGGATTAAGACCACGATCAATATCAGGACACCGCTTGGGGACCCCGCTCAATTGACCGCCGCTCACATAATCCTTTCTGACTGCTCGCATTGATGGCAACTCACCCGGGTGCATTCCTTTGTGCGGATCGTTCCCGCGTCTCTCTTGGGGGGGGGCGCCGCTGGTAGTGGGTCTGAAATTCTTCCGCCCGGGCAACGCCCCGTCCCGCCCGGCGTTCATGCGCTCGTGGGGGCGCGCGTGGTCACCAAGCCCGGTCAGTCGCTGGACGGCGCGACGATATTGATCCGCGACGGTACCATTACGGCCGTCGGCACCAATCTCGCCGTTCCCGCTGACGCGCCGGTGCGGGATTTGAAGGGAGCCACGGTTTATGCCGGGTTCATTGACGCGCATCTCACGCTCGCCAATACCAAAGAACCGGCGGCGACCGCGGAGGACTGACAGGAAATTGATTTTTTGACGCTGCGCGGGAGACGGAGAACTGTATTTCCGCCGTGGTCATGTCCTTGTTGAAAACACGGCCGCCGTCGCACGTCACTGGTCCGCGCCGCTGCCTTTCTTTTTTTTGCCGCCCTTCTTCGCACCCGCGCCGCCATCGAGCTTTTTCTTCAACTCTTCGAGCACGGTGGACTCCTGTTCCTTGAGCCACGTCTCGTAACCCTTGCCGCGGGCGCCCGTGTATTTGTAGGTGTCAAACACTTCCGTGTGGCCGTACGCGCGCGGATCGTCCTCGTCCTTCAGCAGGCTCATCATCCGGTAGCGGAGTTCCTCCATCACATCCTTGAACGCGAGATCGTTGGCGAGATTGCGGACGCATTCGGGGTCGTCGGAGAGACGGTAGAGCTCGTCGGGCAGCCGCTTGCCGAAGGAGAGTTCGTAGAAGTGGCCGCCGAGCGCCTTCACAACTTCCTTCGACGGGCTGGGGTCCACGTTGCCAAAATCGGTTTCGGGATTTCCCGCCGGCCAGCGTTCGGGATGGAAGTTGTGGACGTAGAGAAAATCCTTCGTCCGCATGGCGCGCACGGGATAGCCGAGGTCATTGGGCCGGCCGATGTCGTGGCGCTCCTTGCCGGCGAGCATCACGTCGCGGTTTTCGATCCAGCCGGATTTTTCCGAGCGCAGAATTTTCGCGAGGCTTTTGCCAGTCATCTGCGCGTGCGGCTTGAGGCCGGCGAGTTCCATGTAGGTCGGCGCGAGGTCGCGCACGTTGATGAAGTCCTCGACCACTCGGCCCGGTTTGATGCCCTCTCCCCAACGCATCGCCAGCGGAAGATGAAACGCGTCCTCGTGAATCTGCCCCTTCACGTAGGGAAAAGGCATCCCATGATCCGAGGTGACGACGATGAGCGTCTTGTTCAGTTCGCCGGCGTCTTCGAGGATCTTCAGCGCGCGGCCGATTTGCGCGTCGCCCCACTCGACCTCGACCGAGTAATCGAGCAGGTCGCGCCGGACGATTTCGGTGTCGGGCAGAAACGCGGGCACCTTCACGTCCTCGAGCTTTTTGCCCAGGCGCGCGCCGGAGTTCCATTCGTAGGCGCGGTGCGGCTCGTGGAAACCCATCCAGAAGCAGAACGGCTTGGCCTTGTCGCGCTGCTGAAGGAACTCGCCGAGGTTTCCAGGGTAATCATTTGGGCTGATGCCCGAAGCGACGACTTTCTGCGTGAGCTTGTCGAAGCTTGGCCCGGCGGGATTGCGCGTGCGTTTGGCGACCGACTTGAAATCGCCCGGCCCCCAGCCCTTGCCCGTCAGTCCCACGACGTAGCCGGCTTTTTCCAGCAGGTCGGGATACGTCTCGAAGCCCGCGGGGAAGACGCCGCCGTGCGAGACGGCCTCCTTGAGCTGCCAGGTGTTGCGCCCGGTGAGGATGCTCGCGCGGCACGGGCTGCACTTGGGGTTGGAGGTGAAGGCGTTCTTGAAGAGCACGCCCTCGCGCGCGACGCGGTCGAAGTTCGGCGTGTTGACCCACGTGCAACCGTAGGCGCCGGCGTGCGTGCTGCCGTTCCAGTCGTCGAAGATGATGAAAAGGATGTTGGGTTTCCTGGCGTCCGCGGCATTTAACGCAGAGGCGCAGAGCAGCATGGCCGCAACCAAATCACCACTCAGCCTGATTAAACGCAGAGGACGCAAAGGATCTCGTCCCGCAGGGCGGGATCGCAGGGAAAATCCGCCTCCGCGTTCCTCCGCGCCAAACTCTGCGTCCTCGGCGTTAAAAAATCGTCGCGGAATGGATTGAACCTGACGGATAGCAGTGCAGAGAGCGCAAAGGAGCGCAAAGAGGAGATGACAGAAAAATGTGCGACAGAAAGATGAGGGGCGCATGGGAGTGGGAGTAGTTTGTTGAGGGTGGGATTCAGAGCATCAGGTTGATTCGCGGGCAGGCGGCCCGCGCTTCTCAGCGTGTGCGGCCGTTATCGCGGCCCTGGGCAAGGAGTTTTCTGAGCTTGGCGGCCAGCTCGGCGTTGTTCGCTTGAACGTCTTTTGTTTCCGCAAGGTCGGCGGCGAGGTTGAACAACTCATCGCGCGGCGGCGAGCCTTTGCTCGCCTTGGCTTTTTTCTTTTCGGCGTTTTTGTTGCGCGGTTCGAACTTCGGCGAATCCGCGCGCTCGATGAGTTTCCAATCACCCATTCGGACCGCGTAGGTCCCGTCGGCCGCCTGGAGGATGACGTGGTCGCGCACAGGCTGGCCCGTCTTGGCCTCGAAGAACGCGCGGCTCACATCGAAACTGTCCTCGGCGTGCGGGCCGGCGGGCAGCGGGACTTTGAGGATGCTCGCGAGCGAAGCGAGCACGTCGGTGTGGCAAATGACCTGGTCGCTGACGGTGTTGGCCGGAACCGTGCCCGGCCAGCGGACGAGGAACGGCTCGCGGAAACCGCCTTCCCAGATGTCGTGCTTGCCGCCGCGCAGTTTGCCGTTGATGGCGAGGCCGGCGTCCATCGCGGCGGCGGCGTGTTCGTTGGTGCGGTTGACCACGCCGCCATTGTCGCTGGTGAAGGTA